>JBQTHC010000067.1:0-41678 GCA_052390255.1 Microthrixaceae bacterium | reverse complement strand
GCGCTCGGCACGAGCACGGCGTCGGCGGCGCTGCGCGCACGGGCGATGCCCCGCCGGGCGAACGATCGCTCCACAGGGACCACGACCGATCGATCCAACAGCGCCTCGTCGTCACTGCGGTCGGTTCCCGGGAGCGCGACCCGCAGGCGTGACAGCACGACGTCGAGGCTGTGACCGTCGAGCCGGTCGCCGGTTCGCGCGAGAAGGTCGAGGGGCGGTCGCACGACCTCGCGGATCTGGAGGCCCCCGACGCGCGCCTCGGAGAACCCCACCGGACCGGGAGCCTCCCCGCCGGTCGGGCCCGGACCCGTCTCGAGGATCGTCAGCGCGACCCGCCTGATGGTGCCGGACCCGACGCGGACGGACTGCCCCTCGGGCGTCAGGGAGGCGGGTCCCAGATCGACATCGGTCGGAGTCCGGTCATCCACCGCCACCCGCACCCTGGTGATCGCGCGCGAGCCGACCGGGGGTGCGGCTTGCACGAGCCGCACCTCGTCCGCTCGGACAGGTCCGCCGGCGGTGATGGTGAGCGACTGGCCGAGCGGATCCACTCGCACGACACGCCAGGCGGTGCTCGGGTCGCCGTCCACGGCGTGGGCCGCTCGATCCTCCGGTCGCTCCGGGCCTCCCGCTGCGGTCGCCTCCACGGTCCCACCGACCTGCTCGACCACGGTGCGGCTGTCGTCCGTCGCCCCCGGGAAGGGGTCGAGGCGATGGTCGTAGCCGGTCGGGTCGGGTGCGACGCGACCGGCCCGCTCGGTCTCGCCGCGGCTGTCGCGCAACGTGTAGAACCACGTCTGCGCGCGCCGGCGGTTCGAGTCCGTGACGATCAGGTGCGCGCCGTCGGCGAGCGCACGGTCCAGATCCGGAGCGCGCAGTGAGGCCGATTCGAACACGAGGCTCGAACCGTCGAGAAGACCCGCCGCAGCCGCGTCGACGAGCCCGTCACCGTCACCTGCGAGCACGACCGGGCCAGCCGTCGGTGCGGTCCGCACGATTCGGCGCGTCCGCTCGACGTCGAGGAGAGCCACCGCCGGTGCGCTGCCGGAACCGGCGGCGGCCGGACCGAAGCGCTCCGGGGACCCGAGCCCGGGCGCACGAAGCAGGCGCTCCCACAGGGCCTGCGGCGCCGGGGTGTCGAAGCGTCCGCTCCGATCGAGATCGCCGCGGAACGAGATGGTACCGACGCCGAGGAGGCGGGCGATGGGGGCGAGCGAGGCGGCCTCGAAGGTCCCCTGCTGCATGCGTCGGTCGAGCGCGTCGAGGAGGTTTGCGGAGGGCGGCGTGCCCGACGGCAGGATCTCCCGCGCGAGGTAGGGACGGTCGATCAGTCCCTGCGTGATGGGGTCGACCGTCGTCCCCCACTCGTAGGCGGCGAAGCTCGAGCCGGGGATCTCCAGCACCCGCGTGCCGTGGTCACCGCGGTCGAGCGCCCGTGCAGCGTCGACCCAGTACGACGGGAGGTCGTTCGGCCGGAGCATGCCGTCGGTGAGGTAGCCCTGCTGCCACACGGGAAGCAGCGCGGCGCTCGCGGCGAGCGCCACCCCTCCACCCGCCATGCGCCGCCAGGTGCTCATGCCGACCGCGCCCACCGCGCCGGCGAGCAGTCCGGCGAAGCCGAGGACGACCACAGGAACGACCCGCGGGCTGTTTCGGAAGGCCAGCCCGATCGAGGTCTCGGTCGTGAAGGCTCGCCACAGCGAGCCGTATGGCGTCGGGTGCTCGTAGGGCCATGCGCCCACGGCCACGATCGTGCCGGCGACGATCAGGAGGGCGAAGAAGCGCCGGTGCGCCCACCGCAGCGCGAACGCGGCGGCGATCGCGAGGAGGGGAACCACGTAGCTCAGGACGACGACGAGATCGCTCGTTCCCGCGTAGTCCGCCGCTTGGTCGAGGGAGAAGCCGTTGCGGTCGTGGCCGTAGAAGAACCAGTTGCCGAGGCCACGGAGGATGTCGGAGGGGTTCGACGACTCGGCGACGGTGCGCACGCTCTCGGTGAGCTGCAGCACCGGCAAGCCGTGGGTGCCCTGCACTCGCAGCCCGACCGCCCACCACACCGACACGCCGACGGCGAGCAGCAGGAGTCGTCCGACGGCGCCCAGGACGCGACGAGCCCGCGCGGGGGCTTGCCCCACCTCGAGGCAGACCCAGATGGCGGGTGCGAGCAGGACAAGCAGGAGCGAGGACGCGTTGATCCCGCCTGCCGCGACGAGCACGAGGGACACGAGTGCGGGTGCGCGCCAGTCGCGCGAACGAGTGGCGCGCATGGTGAGCCCGACCAGCCATGGGAGTGCGGCCCACGGGAGCAGGAGCACCGACATCCGCGCGGTGAACGCGAGCTGGTACGGGCTCAGTGCGTAGACCGCGGTTCCCGCAAGCGCTCCGGCGCGACCGGTGCCGAGCTGCTCGAACAACCAGCGCGCACCGAGGGCCGCGCACAGGCTGATGGTCCCCAGCCAGAGCCGTTGCGCGACCCAGTCGGGCACGCCCGCGCGGTCGAAGGCCCAGAACCAGGGACCGACCGGGAACAGGTAGCCCAGGTTCTGGTGCGGCACGGTCCCCGCGCCGACGTGCGGGTCCCAGAGGTCCGCGGCGCGAGCGAGGAAGCGGCCAGGCTCGAGGTACAGATCCTGCTTGCTGTCGGCGCTCAGCTTCCCGGGCGAGGAGGCCAGGAACGGCCCGTAGGCCAAGACCGCGAGCACCGCGAGCTCGGGCTTGCTCCGACGGCGCACGACGGGTCACCGTAGCGGCACCGCAGAGGCACTCCCGGAGATCCCGACGTGCCTCTCACCGATCCCTAGAATGCTCGGGACCACGCGCCCGTCGATCTCACCGGAAAGCCCCAGCGCCGGATGACCTCCACCTCTGAGTCCCGTCCCAGCGCGGGTGCATCCACGGACCCCAGCTCGCTCGACCTCGTGGTGATCGGCGCCGGACCCGCAGGACTCACCGCGGCCTATGAGCTCGGCAAGCGCGGCGCCACGGCCACCGTGCTCGAGTCCGACGATGTCGTCGGGGGCATCAGCCGCACGGTCCTGCGCGACGGCTACCGGTTCGACATCGGGGGTCACCGGTTCTTCACGAAGGTGGCGGAGGTCGAGGCCCTCTGGCACGAGATCCTCCCCGACGAGGACTTCCTCGTGCGCCCGCGCAGCAGCCGCATCTACTACCGCGGCAAGTTCTTCGACTACCCGATCCGCCCGCTGAACGCCCTCCGCTCGCTCGGTCTCGTCGAAGCCATCCGCTGCGGGCTCTCGTTCGTGTGGGTGCGCCTCCGTCCCCCGAAGGATCAGACCACACTCGAGGGCTACGTCGTCAGCAACTACGGCTGGCGCCTCTATGGCCACTTCTTCCGGACCTACAGCGAGAAGGTGTGGGGGGTGCCCCCCTCGCAGATCTCTGCGGAGTGGGGCGCGCAGCGCATCAAGGGCATGTCGCTGTGGACGGCCGTGTGGGAGCCGCTGCGCGCTCGCTTCGCGGGCCACCGCGCCAGGGGCGCACAGGTCACGAGCCTCATCGCGGAGTTCCAGTACCCCAAGCTCGGTCCAGGGATGATGTGGGAGCGCTGCCACGAGCTCGTGCTGGAGCAAGGGTCCACGGTCGCGCTCGGCTCGAGCGTCACGAGGATCTCGCACACCGCGGGTCGAGCCGTGTCAGTCACCTCCACCGGCGCCTCGGGCACCACGACCACGCCCGCCGACCACGTGATCTCCTCGATGCCGTTCCCCGCGCTGTTGCGCGCGATGGACCCACCGCCGCCGGCGGAGGTCATCGCCGCGGCCGACGGCCTCACGTTCCGGGACTTCCTCTCTGTGGCGCTCGTCGTCCCTGAGGACAAGGTCGCCTGGACCGACAACTGGATCTACATCCACGCGCCCGAGGTGAAGACGATGCGCGTCCAGAACTTCGGGTCCTGGTCGCCGCACCTCGTGAAGGACGGCCGCAACGTCCTCGGGCTCGAGTACACGGTGCAAGAAGGTGACGAGTGGTGGACGGCCAGCGACGACGAGCTCATCAAGAAGGGGACGGCCGAGCTCGAGACCCTGGGCCTCATGCGGGGTGCTGACGTCGAGGCCGGGTACGTCGTGCGCATGCCGAAGGCGTATCCGGTCTATGACGAGCTGTACCGCGCCAACGTCGAGGTCCTCAAGACCTGGCTGGCAGCGCACGCGCCGAACGTGCACCCGGTGGGTCGCAATGGGATGCACAAGTACAACAACCAGGATCACTCGATGTTCACGGCGATGCTCACCGTCGACAACATCTTTGGCGCCGACCACGACATCTGGAACGTCAACGTCGAGGAGGAGTACCACGAGGAGTCCGGCCCGGCAGGTCCCACCGCGGGGACAGGCCGCGACGCTCCGATCCTGCCCAGGGCGGGCGTCAGCGCTTCCTGACGGCCCGCCGAAGGTCCGGATAGAGGGCCGCGAGCTCGCGGAAGGCCCTCGCGATCACGCGCACGTCGCCGCCGCTCGCCTCCCCGGCCGTGCGTGGAAGGTGGGTCACCCCGATCTCGGTGACGGTCGCACCGCGACTCATCAGCAGGGTGATCAGCTCGGTGTTCACCATTGCCCCGGTGGCGCGCAGGTCGATGCCCTCGAGCAGCGGTCGCTTGATGAGCTTGAAGGCACAGTCGATGTCGCGCAGCGGCAGCCTGAAGGCCGTGCGCACGAGTGAGTTCCAGGCGTGCGCGCCAGCGCGGCGACGCCAGCCCTCCTGCCGGTTCACCCGGTACCCGGCAACGACGTCGAAGCCGCCGATCAGCGCGGTGAGCCCGGCGATCTCGCCGAGGTCGAACTGGTTGTCTGCATCGGTGAAGAACAGCAGGTCGAGGGTGGCGGCGGCGAAGCCCGAGCGGAGCGCATCGCCATAGCCACGGTTCTGCTCGTGGCGCACGAGCCGGATGCGCGGGTCGAGCTCGGCGCGTCGGAGTACGCGCTCTGCGGTGGCGTCTCGGGAGCCGTCGTCGACGACGATGACCTCGTGGTCGACGAAGAACCGTTCGGCTGCCTTTGTCACCGCATCGAGGCAGGCATCGATGTTGTCGACCTCGTCGTGGGCAGGGACGACGATCGAGCACGACTGGTCGAGGAGCTCGCCCGGCATCCCGACACCCTACTGGCGGTCCTCTGGCGGTCCCGGGAGCGGCCCGAGGAACACACCCACGGTGAGCGCATCGTCGCGGTGCTGGAGGTCGGTCCAGCGTCGCAGCGACGACATCAGAGGGTGCGACGCGTCGAGATAGCCGCTCTGCACGATTCGGACGAGCTCGCGGCTCTTGACGAGATCTGCCGCGCCGAAGGGTCCGGATGCCTCCAGCACCGGCAGGTCACCCGCCGCGAGCGCAGCGCGACCACGCGCCGACAGGCGCAGGCCATCGCGCTCGACCGATCGCTCGATCGTGCGGGTCAGGTCTGCGAGCTCCTCCACCTCAGCGTCGGAGAGCCCACGCACGAACGCCACGCGCCGCTCTCCCGCGGGCGGGGCCTGCGTCGCCGCCTCCCCGATCTCGAGGTGGAGCGTCCCCACCGCGGCGCCCTCGTAGCGACGACCCTCGCCGAGCTGGCGGACCAGGCCCTCCTCCGAGACGACGAAGTCGATGCCACGCCGCTGGAGCTCGAGCATGGTGGCGGTGGAGTACGGCTCACCGAAGTAGAGGTTGTCGGTCTCGACGAGATACGGGCCGCGTCCGAGGGTGCCGAGCTGAGCGCCGAGCCGCTCCATCGTGGGCGCGGCCTCGTCGTAGCGCCTCGGCCCGATCTGTGCGTTGTGCGTCGGCAGTGCGAGCACCGCGAGGGCGACGGTCACGAGCACGCCGACCCGCCAGGACCACCGCGGCGATGCTGCGACGGTGGTCGCGACGGCGAGGGTGAGGAAGGCCCCGGTCGGCCAGAGCCACGCCACCTGGTGGTCACCCAGGCCGAGGACCGGGTTGAAGGGTTGGATCGCGGCGCTGAGCATCACCGCGCCGAGCAGCACGACGCACAACCCGATCCCCCGCACGGCGTCGGAGCGGCGCGACCGGTGTGCCCACCGTGCAGCGACGGCCAGCAGCGCAGCGAGGCCCGCCAGCGCTGCAAGCGCTGCGCTCGTGCTGGGAAGGTGCGACGCCGACGCCTGCGCAACGCTCGGGTGCGCGTTCGGGATCGGGACCCGATACGTCTCCCCGTAGGAGGGTCGCAGCCAGAACGGCGGGCGCGCCTCGACACCCGCGACGAGCCGTGCGCCGAGCAGCACTCCGGCGCGTGCGTCTTGGCCCGAGCGCGCCGTGGCGAGGCGAGCGAGGTTCCCCTGACCCGGCCCGGTGACCTGTTCCACGAGCGGCTGCGACCACAGCACGAGCCCGACGAGCGCGCCCACACCGATCCATCGCCAGGGCGATCGGCGCGCTGGGATCGCCTCCCCGCCCGACCGGCGGCGCACCCATTCGCGAACGCCGATGCCCAGGAGTCCCGTCAGCAGGAGTCCAGGGACGAGAAGTGCATAGCTCACGTGGGTCTCCACGAGCAGGCTCCCCACGCCGACGGCGACCGGGATGAGCACCACGTCGCCGCACCACAGGCCCCAGATCACGAGCAGGAAGAGGAGGAACGGCAGCAGCATCACGTTCGGCTGCCACGGGTCGATCACCATCTCACTTCCCAGCGCCCACACGAGTGCGCTCGTGGCGGCCATCGCGAGCGCGACGCCGGGCGCGCCGGCGCGCCGGTGCGCGACCCATGCGATCGCGATGACAACGGCCACGTGAAGCGCCGCGATGCCCACGGGCACGCCGCGCAGGGCGTCGATCCTTGCGGGAGCTGCAAGCAGATCGAACAGGAGCGGACCAGGGTGGTTGAGGTCGATGCCCGATGCGAGCGACGCCGACGTCCAGGTGCCGATGAGCGGGTGGTTGGACGTGAGCACGTCACGCGCGCGCAGGGCGTACAGCGCGTTGTCGCCCAACGGGTACCAGCCGCGGTTCACGGCGCGTGCCGCCGCGACGACGATCGGGACCGCGGCAACCGCCACCAGAGCAGCGAGCCTTCCCCCGGTCGTCCTCATGTGGCCCTGCTTGCCTGGCGATCCGCGAGTGCGATCAACGCCGCGCCCGCGCTCAGCACCAGGAACGGCGCCAACGGCAGGTGGAACCGCTGGTTGCCCCAGAGCAGGAGCGGGATGATCAACAGCCCGACGAGCCCAGAGAGCACGACGAGGCGCTGCGGCCGTGCACGACGCGCGGCGAAGGTCGGGAGCCCCGCGATCGCGAGGCCCACGACGCCGAAGAAGTACCAGTCGCCGAGCCAGGTGGCGACCCGCAGCACACCGGGGTCCAGGAACGCGCCGCTGCCCAGGGCTTGCACGGCCTCGAGCCCGTCGGAGTCACCGCCGAACATGATGCGCGCGCGGCGCGCGATCTGGAGGAGCTCGCGCCGCGGATGACGCACCACGAAGCCGATCGCCTTGCGGGTGTTGCCGCGGTTGCGCTCCACCTCGGGAAGGGTGGGCTCCACGCAGCCATCGTGCTCAGAGAACCGGAACCCTCCGGCCGCATCCATGTTGCGATCGAGGCAGAGCGTGTCACCCATGTTCGTCGACGACGGGACGAAGGCGTGCATCTCCATCGCGTTCCGGATCGTCCACGGCAACGACACGAGCATCACGACGCCGGCGACAGTCGCCGCCGCGATGAGCGTTCTCCGCCACCCGAGCCGCAGAGACCAGAGCGCACCAAGCAAGCCGAGGAACAGCACTGCAGCGAAGGGCCGAACGAGGATGGCGACGCCGAGCGCCGCGCCGAACGCGATGAGCCGCGGTCGAGTGGGTGGGCCGGTCTGCCAGTCGTGGTCGGTGATGACGGCGAGGCAGACGAGCAGGCAGAAGATGAACGTCGTCTCGAGCTGGAGCGTGGCGACCTGGTACACGACGCCGGGGAACGCCGCCATCAGCGCCGCGGCGAGAAGACCCAGGCGCACGCCGCCGAAGGAGCGACCCACCACGAAGATCAGTGCGAGCGACGCCGTCCCGAGCAGGACGTTCATCAGAAGGGTGGCGATGAAGAGGTCGTCGTGAAACGGCGTGTGCAGCAGGACGAAGTAGATGCCGCCGAGCAAGGCCGGGAAGCCGATCGGGTAGTACGCGGTGGCTTGATGGGTCACGTAGCTGATGTAGCCGCGCCCCTTCGCGATCTCCTGGCCGTAGTAGTAGTACGAGAACTGGTCACCGGACTTGTAGAAGTCGAAGGGTGGCTTCGCTCGCGCGTAGAGCGCCCATCCGAGGCGGACGGCGAAGCCGACGGTGAGGATCGCCCAGAGCAGGCGTCGCTGCTTCGTCGTCACGTCGCTGCTCCCGGCGGCACCACGAACACCGCGACCGGGACGCCCAGGTCGATCATGCGCCCGAGCACGAGTCCCACGTCGACCCCGACGCCCTCGTTGAGCGCGATGTTGAAGAGATCGGTGTCGAGCCGAGCCACGAGGTCGTCGCGACCGTCGCGCCGGAGCATCGCCGTTGCGGTCTCGAGCTCCCGACGGAACTCCACCCGCTGCTCGGGGGTCCGCGGGTCGTCATAGGCCACCCGCGTCGACCCGGCCACCGCCGCCCAACGATCGATCCACCCTCCGCTCGCGAGCACCACGCGCGCGGTGGCCTCCGCCGGATCCTCCACTCGGTACGGCGCGATCTTCACGGCGTCGCGTGCGTCGACGCCGACGTGGAAGCCACGGCGCACGAGCTCGTTGACGAGCCCGATGCCTTCCGCGCCCCCGTAGATCGAGTCGTCCCAGTACACGAAGTACCGACCGGCATGCCCCGTGGCCGCGCCGGCACCGGCGTCGAGCGCCTCGACGGTGGCGGCGGCGAGGCGACCGAGCTGGGCGGTCTGCTCCGGCGTGTCGGGCCGAGCATCGGGCGCGAGGAGGAGCAGTCGGGCCGAGTAGGCGAGCACGGCCAGCACGCCGAGCGCGTGCAGCGCGCCCGGGAGCGCGCCAGCTCGGAGGCGAGGGCGCCAGCGCATCGCGAGCGCCAGGAGGGTGCCCACGATGGCGAGCAGCATCAGCGCGCCGATGCCGAAGCCCCAGAGCATCAGGTAGTGCCATGGAACGCCATAGATGCGCGAGATCGACACCGCACCGATGATCGACGACACCGCGACGAGGCCATGGAGCGCGATCAGCCCCCGATGCCGGAGCGCGACCGCGACGACCGCGCACGCCGCCCACACTCCGAACGTCCAAGCGCCTCGCGCCTGCGTTGGGCCTGGACCGCTCAGCGTGCGGATGTACGTGCCTGGGTGGCGGGTCTCGCCGACCACCAGCTGCCAGCCGTCGAGGCGCTCCGCCATGAGGCGGACCGCGGCGCGCATCCCGATCGGCGACTCCGCGGGGTTGCCGAGATGATCCGCGATCTGGCTCAGGTTCCCCGGGTCGTGGACGACCTCGTCGATGAGCGGCGGCGTCCAGAGCAGTGCGCCGAGCAGCAGCGCGAGGCCAGCCCACCGCACGAGCGACGGACCCGCCTCCCCCCTGCGTCGCCAAGCCACGATGCCGCGTGCAACCAAGACCGCTCCGCCGATCCCCACGGTCACCGGGAGGTACGGCACGTGCGTCTGCGCGCCGATCGAGCCCGCGAGCACAGCGACGAGGAGCATGGGCAGGTCGCCCTCGAGGACGGCCCAGGCCGACAGCAAGAACGCCACGAACCAGAGCACGGGCAGATGCGGGTTCCAGGGTTCCGTCAAGGGTCCCAGGCCGTAGCCCTGCACGAGCAGGAGCAGCACGAGGCCCGTTCCGAGGAGCACGCGACCATCGCGACGACGGCGCGCCACCCAGAGCGCGGTGACCGCCCCCGCGGCGTGGAATGCTCCGGTTGCGGCCTGGAGCGCGAACGACGACGAGCCGAGCACGCGGTACACCGGCGCGAGCAGGTAGAACGACAGTGGCCCCGGGTGGCTCCCCGTCGGACCGATGCGGCCCTGCAAGCCGATGAGCGGCGTGTGGCGACCGCCGACGTCGCGCACTCGAAGCTCGGTCATGGCGAGGTCGAAGACGGGGTGCCAGTGCAGGTTGCGTTGCACGACGACCGCGACCACCAGCGGCGCGACGACCGCGCTCACCACCGCAGCGAACAGCCACCCCGGCATCCACCGGTCCTCGCTCATGGATCGACAGTGTCGGGAGGGAGCACGAAGATCGCCATCGGCGCGCCCAGCTCGAGCATCCGGCCCATCTTGAGCTGCGTCGCCTCGGGGACGCGTTCGTCGATGGCTGCACCGAACAGGTTGTCGTCCACCTCCGCGACGAGATCGCTCAGCCCGAGCCCGCGCAAGGTGTCGATCACCTCCCCGCGCAGACGCTGCTGCTCGCGGCGCGCGTCGCCCGAGCGCGGGTCGACGAACGCGATCTCGACGGCGCCCGCGACCCGGCGCCAACGATCGATGTGGGTTCCGGTGACGAGGTGGACCCGCGCGGTGACCGCGGCCGGAGCGAGCACGCGGTCTGGCGTCGCCGGGACCCGCTTGCTGTCCTCGACGCCGGCGTCGAACCCGCGGCGCTCGAGCTCGTTGAGGAGTCCGAAGCCCTGCGAGCCGATGTGGAAGGCGTCATCCCAGGTGACGAGGTATGTGCCGGTGCGGCCCGTGGCCGCTCCCTCGCCAGCATCGAGTCCGCGGGCAACGTCATCGACCACGAGCGCCAGCTCCGCGGCCACCGACGCGTCGGCATGGGGGCTGTTCCACGCGTCCACGCTGAAGCGTGCGGCGACGACGAGGACGAGCACCGCCACGGTCGTCTCGAGCACCGGGCCCGACCGCGGCGAGACCGGCGTCGATCGGTCGCCCACGGCGCGCGCGAGCGTCCACACGGCCGCGAGCAGCGCGAGCAGGCCGATCGCCCACCCCCACAGCGTGAGGTAGTACCAGACCACCCCGAAGATGCGGCTGATCGCGAGGACCATCAGCACGAGGCCGCTCCCCACCACCAAGTGCAGCCGCATGAGAACGCCGTACCGCCGACGGACCGCCAGCGCCGCGCTGGCCGCCCAGATGACGACGAGCACGAGGCCGCGTGACGAGGTCGGACGGTTCCCGTCCGCGCTCGTGACGAGCCAGCCCGGGTCGGTCACGTCAGCGCGCACGAGGTGTGCCAGGTCGAAGTACCGGAGCCCGACCTCGATGCCGTCGCTGATTCCCTTGGTCTCCTCCGGCGGATCCGAGAAGTGGTCGATCAGCTGGCGGAAGTTCCCCGGATCGTGACGTAGCTGATCGATCGATGGCGGCAGCCAGAGCAGCACACCGAGGCCTCCGCTGATCGCGCCCCAACGGAGCACCGCCCGCCACGGCACCACGCCCGACCGACCGGCCGCGGCCGCGCCGCCCACCGCGAGCGCGCCCATCCCGAGGGCGAGGCCGAGGTAGGGCACGTGGGTCTGCGCGCAGAACGACGCTGCCACGACCACGACGGGAAGGAGCGCGAGGTCACCGCACAGGACGGACCACACGGCGAGCAGGGCCACGACCCACCACAGCAGGGGCAGGTACGGGTTCCATGGCTCGGTCAGCGCGCCTCCGCCGTAGCCGGCGCTCAGGGCCGCGAGGAGCAGGGCGACGCCGAGCAGGAGGCGGTGACCGCCCCGGCGTCGAGCGATCCACAAGGCCACCGCGATCGCGGCCATGTGGATCACCACGGTTGCTGCCTGGAGTGCCCACGCGGTGGAGCCGAGCAGTCGGTAGACGGGAGCGAGCGCGTAGAAGCTCGCGGGACCAGGATGACTTCCCTGCTGCGCGATGGTGCCGATGCGCCCGGGAAGGCCGATCAGCGGACTGTGCGCGCCCCCCACGTCGCGCACTCGGAGCTCGGTCATCGCGAGATCCAGCACGGGGGTCCAGGTGTCGCGACGAAACCCAGCGAGCGCGACCAGCAACGGGCTGCTGAGGATCGCGACACAGGCCGGGAGCAACCATCTGCGTCGCGTGGCACCGCGCGGTGCTTCGGCGACCGAAGGGAGCACCACGGGAGTCACCCTACGGCAGCCGCTTGAGCAGCTTGAGGAGCCCGAGCCGCGCTGGTGACTGGTGATGCGAGCGACCGCTGCCACCGAGCGCGGCCCGGTGGTGGAGGAACCAGTCGTACGACTCGATCACCATCTGCGCGTTCGAGTGGACCGCATGCCAGCCGAGCTCCTCGCGGGCTCGCGACGTGTCGAACCACAGCGACTCGCCGTAGAGCAGCCAGTGGTACGGGGCGAACGGCGCCTGGCCGATCCTCGACACCGCGCGCATCGCAAGCCGCGCCGGCGCGGACGGCAGCGATCGGACGCGCGACCCGGTGCCGGCGTGATCGACGAGCGCCTGCAGGGTCTCGCGCATCGTGCCGAACTCCTCCGTGCCGACGTTGTAGGTCGCAGATCCCGGGCGATCCGCGGCGAGCAGGCAAGCCTCCGCGAGATCGTCGGCGTGCACGAACTGGTAGCGGTTGTGCCCGCCGTCGAGGACGTAGACCGGCGCTCCCTCGGCAACGAACTCGAACAGGATCGCCATGATGCCGAGCCGACCGTGACCCAGGATCGTGCGCGGTCGCACGATCGACACGTCCAACCCAGCGCGTGCCGCGTCGCGACAGGCCACCTCAGCCTCGAGCTTCGCTCGCCCGTACGCCTCGAGTGGTCGCGGGGTCGTCTCCTCCACGACCGGGTTGTGGTCCGGGATGCCGAAGATCGCGCTCGAGGAGGTGTGGACGACCTTTCGCACCCCGGCCTCCCGAGCGCCGAGAAGCAGGTTCGCAGTCCCGACCACGTTCACAGACCAGAACAGCTCGCGGTCACGGGCGAGGGGCACCTGCGCGACGTTGTGCAGGACGACGTCGATCCCCTCGCTCGCCTGTCGAACCACATCGAGGTCTCGGATGTCGCCAACGATGGCCTCGACGGACGCGGCCGGACGAGGGTCTGGCTCGTTCAGGTCGAGGATCCGGACGTGGTCCCCTCGGGCGAGCGCACGGTCCACGAGGATCGAGCCGAAGTACCCGCTGCCACCCGTGACGAGGATGTTCTTCACAGGGCCTGCCCGCGCTCGAGGCACCAGCGGATGCTGTCCCGCATCCCGTCGAGCAGGGTGGTGGGCGGGTGGTACGCGAGCTCACGGCGGGCGAGCCCGATGTCGCAGGCGATCGTGTCCTTCAGCTCACCCAGGACGTGCAGCGCCTGCACGTAGCGCCCACGGGCTTGGAGCACCCCGTCGAGGCGCTCGGCCACCACACCGGCGAGCCTCGGCAGCCGTGGCTGCCCACCAGACACCGTCAGGCCTTCCGCGACGAGCGCCTCGCGCACCGTCCCGATGATCGAGCGCATCTCGAGCGGTTCGCCGTCGGCGATCCAGTACGCCTTCCCCAGCGCGGGCGCCGACACCTCGGCTCGCTCCACTGCGTGCACGAGGTTGCCGGTGAAGACCATGGACCGACGGTTCGACCCGTCACCGATCAGCGGGAACCGGCCGCGGCGAACGGCCCGGAACCACTGCGTCTGCCGCTCAGGCTGATGTGGTCCGTAGAACCACGGCGGACGCAGGACGACGGTCTGGACATCTCCGCGCGCCCAAGCCGCGGCAACGAGCGTCTCCGCGTCGGCCTTCGATCGGCCGTAGGCCATGTACGGGTTGAACGGCGACGATTCCGTGAACCGATCCTCCGGCGTGGGGTTCGCGCCGAAGGGCGAGTTCGAGGAGATGTGGACGAAACGACCCGAGCCGAACCGGCGTGCCCGATCGAGCGCGAGCTGGGTCCCCCCGACGTTGACGTCGTGGATCTCCTGCACCCGTCGGAGGGGGTGGATGATCGCGGCCGCGTGGACCACCGTGGCACCCGACATGCCGTCGAAGAGTCGATCGAGGGCGGTGGGGTCGCGCACGTCTCCGACCACCGCCTGCACCACTGGGGACGCGAGCGACAGGAGCGCGGCCTCCTGCTCGGTCTGCACCAGACAGCGCACAGCCCGCCGGTCGGACAGGACCGCGCGAACCAGGTTCTGTCCGAGCCATCCACCCGCACCGGTGATCACGATGGCGTCGGGACGCGAGACGTCGCTTGGTTCGGGCATCGGACTCCTGGGTCAGGTCGTGGCGAGGAAGTGCTCCGCGTTGCGGAGCGCGATGGCCATGATGGCCGCCTGCGGGTTGACACCTGGCGCGTCGGCGAGCAACGAGGCGTCGTTCACGTAGAGGTTGGCGATGTCCCACACACGCCCGAAGCCGTCGGTACCAGCCTTTGCAGGGTCCGTGCTCATGCGGATGCTCGAGGTGAGGTGCACCGTCATGAGGTTGGTGTGCGAGCGATCCACCTGATCCCACCAGCGCACGAGGTCCTCGGGACGTCGCGCGACGTGTCCCCCTTCGATGGAGGGGTACAGCTCGGTGGCGCCGGCCGCGAGCAGCGCCTCGCCGAGGTGCACGAGGCCGCGCGCGAGCCGGCTGAGGTCGGAGTCGGTGAGCCGGTAGGTGACCAGCGGTGTGCGAAGCCCTGGCAGGGAGAGCACCCGCCCGCCATGGTCGCTGCGGATCGCGGCGTAGTACACGAACACCCGCTCCCAGTCCTCGAGCGCAGCCGCGATGTCGGCGCCGCTGTCGGCGAGCGCGAGCGCGACATGGCCCCGGCGGCTTGCCGATCCGCCGATCGCGAGGTGCGGCGAGAACTCGGTGATCCGATGCATCGGAACGTCGTCGTGGTCCACGGGTGCCGGGAAGCGCGCGGCGATCTTGATCGTGGGGTGCATCTTCAGACCGGCGCCGATCCCGCGGCGAACGCCGCTGCGCTGCAGCAGTGCCGGGCTCTGCACCGCGCCGCCGCACACCACGACGTGGTCGGGGCGGACCTCCAGCACCTCGGTGGAGCCGTCGGGGCGACGGCGCCGACACACGGCAGCCGTGACTCGGCCTCCCTCGATCCGGAGCCGGTGCACCGCCGTGTCGGCGAGGAGGGTTGCGCCCGCGGCGAACGCGCGCGGGAGGAGCGTCCGGCTCATCGACTGCTTGGTGCCATGCCCAGCCTGGTCGTACGCGAACGCGCGCGGGAACTCGACCGAACGCCAGCCGAGCTTCGACGCCCCCTCCTCGATGAGCGCCGAGGAACGTGGCGGGGCACCCGGGAGCGCGTGCACGGGCACCCACGACTCGACCCGGTCGGCGTAGCGGTTCATGGCATCGGGCGTGAACTCGTCGAGACCGAACTGCCGACGCCACTCCTCCGTGAGCGCGTCGGGCAACCGGTGCCACAGCCCGCTGTTCACCTCGGTGCTGCCCCCCACGCAGCGCCCCTCCGCGTAGGCGATCGGGGGCGAGCCGAGGGCGGCGGACGAGCCGTGGTGGCGGTACGCCTTCTCCATCTCGGAGAGCCCGAAGGGCTGCAGGGTGCCCGGCTCGATCTCCGGGCCCTCCTCGACGAGGAGCACGGAGCGCCCGGCTTCGGCGAGCACGGCTGCCGTCGTGGCCCCGCCCGCGCCGGATCCGATGACGAGGACCTCGGCCTCACGCTGGGTCATGGTGCCGCGGGTTCCGCCAGCTCGAGCTCCCCGAACAGGACGAGCGAGCGGAACAAGCGCGTGTAGGACCGAAGCAGCGCGACTGGACAGCGGTCGAGCCACGACAGCATCCCCTGGAGGTCGTCGGGGCGCCGCAGGGCCACCCAGGCGGTGAGCAGGAGCGTCTCGAGCACGACGCCGAGGCGCAGCACGTCGGACATGTCGCGAAGCGAGCCGTCGACCCACCCTGCGACACGAGCGCGCACCGCTGGATCCTCAGAGCTCGTCAGCTCATCCACGACGCGGCGCTCGAGCATCAGCATGAGACGGAGATCCTACTGACCGGCAGCGTGCGGCCCGGTGCTAGCGAACCAGGGGCGGAGCGTGCCCGAGGTACACACCGCACCCGAACACCACGGCCCACAGAACACCGAGGAGCTGGAGCTGGCGATCCTCGAGCACGATCTCCTCAGGCCCACGTCGATCCTCAGTCTCGAGGATGAACGCGTACCGCAGGATGATCAGGACGAAGGGGACGATCGAGAGCTGGAACCAGGGCACCGATGTGCGCGCGAGGTCTGCCTTCTCGAACGCCCAGAGGCAGTACGCGAGCAGCGCCACGCCCGACGCGACAGATCGCACGTACTGCAAGAAGCCCGGGGTGTAGCCCGCGAGCGCCGCACGGTGACCGACCGCATCGGCAAGTCGGAGCTCGGTCGTGCGCTTGCCCGCAACGATGAACAGCGCCCCGAACGACGCGACGATGAGGTACCAGTCCGACAGGGGCACATCGGTGCCCACCACCCCCGCCACGGCACGGATCACGAAGAAGGCAGTGATCATCACGATGTCGACCACCGGCACGTGCTTGAGCCACACCGTGTAGGCCGTGCTCAGCGCGACGTAGAGCGCGGTGATCGCACTCGCCTCCCACGTGCCGGTGGCGGCACCCAAGCTCACACCGACGAGGAGCAGGAGGATCCCGAGTCGCCGCGCCTGCGCGACCGAGACCGTGCCCGCCGCGACCGGTCGGTACCGCTTGGTCGGGTGCAACCGATCCGCGGCGACGTCAGCGGCGTCGTTGAGGCAGTACGTGCCGCTCGCTGCAAGGCAGAACGACACGAGCACGATCAGCGCCCGTCCCACGTAGTGACCCTGGTCGAGGACGCCCGCAGCGGCCGGCGCCGCGAGCACGAGCCCGTTCTTGATCCACTGCCGCGGCCGCATCAGGCGCACGAGCGGCCCGATAGCCATCGCGGAGGCATCGCCACCCACCGACCTCTCGCCACCGGCGTCAGCCGGGAAGTGGGGTGCGGTCACGGCGCGATGGTAGCGAGCGCCCCGCCGAGCCCTGGCTACCCTCCTCTCGATGACCGGGGCCGCGCGCGCTCGACTGTCGGACGCGTTCGCAGCGCGACTCTCGCTGCTCGCAGTGCTCGCGGTCACGCTGCCACCGCTGTACGGGCTCTGGCGCACGCAGGGGACCCCCATGGAAGAGGGCTTCATGCTCACCTTCCCGGAGATGGTCCTCGACGGGAAGGTGCCGAACCGCGACTTCCTGCACCTCTACGGCCCGGGCAGCCTCTGGGTCCTTGCGGCCGTCTTCGCGATCTTCGGTGTGAGCCTCGCCGCGGAGCGCACGGTCGGCTTCCTGCAGCACCTCGGTGTCGCCTTCGGGGTGCACCGCCTGCTCCGTCCGTGGGGTCCGTGGGTCGCTGCGGGCGGCGGAGCGCTCAGCGCGCTGATCGTGCTCACGCCCTCGGGGCTCAGTGCCATGGCCTGGGTCGGCGGTGTGGGCCTCGGACTGTGGGCGCTGGCGATCATGCTCGAAGCCGCCGAGGCCGAGGCGTCGTCACGCACCGCGTCGCGCGGTGCGTTCCTCGGTGGCGTCCTCGCCGGCGCCGCGCTCCTCTACCGACTCGACCTCGTCGTCGCCGTTGGCGCAAGCGGCACCGTCGTGTGGCTCGCCCTCGAGCGCCGACAGCGCGCCCGCCTGCTGCGCGGCTTCGCGCTGGGCTGCTCGCCGTACCTCGTGCACCTCGCGATGGCCGGTGCTCGTGCAACCGTCGAGGGACTCGTGCTCGAGCCCGTGTTCGACCTGCGCGGAGGACGTCGACTCCCGATCCCTCCGAACCCGAGGCGCTTCGACGGGTTCCTCCAGGGCGCGGGCGCCCTCGACCAGCCACCCTGGCCCCTGCCGGCCCCGAGCGGCCCGCGTCAGCTGTGGCTCTGGTTCTTCGCGCTGCTGGCAGTCGGTGTGATCCTGCTCGCCGCCGGACTGGTCTCGCGCCGGCGGAGCCGTGGCCCACGCATGCTCGCGATCGCCTGCTTCAGCCTGGGGCTCTTCCCGCAGGCGCTCCAGCGCCCCGACTCGACCCACCTCGGATGGGTCAGCTGCGTCGCGTTCGCGGTGCTGCCCGCCGCGGTCATCGAGCTCTGGCGCGCGCGGCGCCCGTCCTCGGAGCGCCGACACGAGGGACGACTTCTCATCGTCGCCGCCGTCGCCGCGCCTGCGGTCCTCCTCCTCGTGCTCGCCCCGTTCTTCACGTTCCGCAGCTATGCGGAGGCCACCGTGCAGTCGTTCGGCCGCAGGCGCGTCGAGCTCACGATCGAGCACGCTGGCCGGACCTTCCCGTACAAGCGACACGACGCCGTGGCTGCGGTGCGAGAGATGCTCCCTGTCGTCGACCGGCTCACGCGACCCGGCCAGCGCCTCATCGTCGGTCCCGGCGATCTCCGCAAGACGCCGTACAGCGAGGCGTTCCTCTACTACCTCCTCCCCGACCTGGTGCCCGGCACCCGCTACATCGAGATGGACCCCGGAGTCGCGAACGCGCCGGGCTCCGGACTGGCCGATGAGGTCGCGCGCGCCGATGTGGTGATCCTCTCGACGATCCGGGACGACTGGAACGAGCCGAACGATTCGCTCCTCTTCGGCTCCCCAGAACCAGGGCGTGTCCTCGCGCGCGACTTCTGCCTTGTCGGGTCCTTCGGAGTCGACCCGTTCGACCCGGAACGAGGCCTGTACGAGCTGTACACGCGTTGCTCAGCAGAGGGTGACACCCCGAAGCCGACCGCGACCCGTGAGTAGTGTCCCCGGCGTGCGCACCCTCGTCGTGATGCCCACCTATGAGGAAGCGGCGAACATCGTCGAGGTCCTCACGCGCGTCCGTGCTGCCGCACCCGACGTCGACGTGCTGGTGGTCGACGACAGCAGTCCGGACGGCACCGCCGCGCTCGCTCGCGCTGCCGGAGCCGAGCTCGGCCAGGTCGACGTGCTCGTGCGCCCGAAGAAGGACGGGCTGGGCAACGCCTATCGGCACGGGTTCAGCGTGGGCATGGAGCGCGGATACGACCGCCTCGTGCAGATGGACGCCGACCTCTCGCACGACCCCGCCGCACTCCCCTCGTTGCTCGCACGCCTCGATGCCGGTTCGGCCGCGGTGATCGGCTCCCGCTACGTGCCCGGCGGCTCGATCCCGCACTGGCCGTGGCATCGTCGAGCGCTCTCGAAGTGGGGCAACCGCTATGCGTGCGCGGCCCTCGGGATGTCGGTCCACGATGCGACGGCGGGCTACCGCGCCTACGACACGGCGACGCTCGCGGCGATCGACGTCTTCTCCACGCGCGCCAAGGGATACGGCTTCCAGATCGAGACGGCCTACCGGATCTCCCGCGCCGGACACCCCCTTGCGGAGGTGCCGATCAGCTTCACCGACCGGGTGCGCGGGCACTCCAAGATGTCGCTCGCGGTGATGGTGGAAGAGCTCGGGCTGGTGACCTGGTGGGGGCTCCGCGATCGCTTCAAGCGGCTCACCGGCCGCCCTGCGCGTCCCGTTCGAGGCACCCCGGAACCCTGACCCGCCTGGAGTATCGTTCGCCGCGATGTCTGCGTCGTCGCCGAGCTCCGACGCGCTGGCCAAGATCGGCGACCTTGCCGCGTCGGCGGGCCTTCGTCGGGTGCACCTCCTGTCGTGGCGCGACCTCGAGGACGTGGAGGCCGGCGGTTCCGAGGTGCACGCGGCAGAGCTCGCGCGGCACTGGGCCGCAGCGGGCATCGACGTGACCTGGCGGTCGTCCTTCGCGTCCGGGCATCCGACGTCGATCACCCGGGATGGGTACCGCGTCATCCGGCGAGCGGGTCGGTACCTCGTGTTCCCCCGGGCCGCGATCGCCGAGCTCACCGGGCGCCACGGCCCCTCCGACGCGCTGCTGGAGATATGGAACGGGATGCCGTTCTTCTCCCCTCTCTGGTACCGGGGACCACGCGCCGTGATGCTCCATCACGTGCATGCGGAGATGTGGCAGATGGTCCTCGGTGAGGACAACCCTGCGCTTGCTCGGCTCGGCGACACGATCGAGCGACGCATCGCGCCAACGGTGTATCGCCGCTCGCGGATCGTCACGCCCTCCGAATCGGCGCGCGACGAGATCGTGACGCTGCTCCGCATCCCCGCCACGCAGATCGACGTCGTCCACAACGGACTCGGGCAGATGTTCCAGGCGGGCGGCCGCAAGACCGCGCACCCGAGCATCGTCGCGGTCGGTCGCCTGGTGCCCGTGAAGCGCCACGACCTGCTGCTACGCGCTGCGGCTGTCGCACGCGCCTCGGTCCCCGACCTCACGCTCACGATCGTCGGCGAAGGCTACGAGCGGGAGCGGCTGGATGCCGTGATCAGGGACCTCGATGCCGACAGCTGGGTGCACCTCACCGGCCGCGTCTCCGAGGCCGACCTCGTCCACCTCTACCAGCAGGCGTGGGTTGCCGCTTCCGCCTCGGCCCGCGAGGGCTGGGGGCTCTCCCTCACCGAGGCCGCCGCGTGCGGGACGCCGGCGGTCGCGACTCGCATCGCAGGCCACACCGATGCGGTGCGCGAAGACGTGAGCGGCCTGCTCACCGACGCGACCTCTGCCGACCTCGGCCGCGCGCTGGCGCGGATGCTCTCCGACGAGGCGCTGCGGAGCCGACTGCGCGCCGGCGCACTCGACCGCGCCTCGGCGCTGTCGTGGGAGTCCACGGCGCTGGGCGTCATGCGCACGCTCGCCGGGCAGGCCGCCCTCCACCCGCGTTGACCGACCGGTTGCGCCGGGCCCGACCGCTCGTCGCCTTCGCGGCGCTGGTCTACCTACCGCTTCTCGCGACCTCCCGCGGCCAGGTCCTCGCCGACACGAAGTCCTACCTGTACATCGACCCGGACCGGCTCCTCGCCCGGGCGTGGTCGATGTGGGACCCCCATGTGGGGATGGGGACCGTGACGCACCAGAACATCGGGTTCCTCTGGCCGATGGGCCCGTACTACTGGCTCATGCAGCACGCTGGCGCGCCTGACTGGTTCGCGCAGCGGCTCTGGTTCGGGTCGATCGTCTTCGCGGCGGGGATGGGCGTTCGCTACCTGGCGCAGACGCTGCGCTGGCATGGCGCGGGGACCTCGGTGGCGATGTGCGCCTACGCGCTCAGCCCGTACCTCCTGACCATCTCGGTGCGAATCTCGGCGATCCTGCTGCCGTTCGCCGCACTGCCGTGGATGCTCGCACTGACCATGCGGGCAGTGCGCAGCGGCAGCTGGCGACACCCGGCCGTGTTCGCACTCGTCGTCGCGACCGTCGGCACGAGCAACGCAACGTCGATCCTCCTCGCTGGCTTGGGTCCGGCGCTCTGGGTCGGATGGGCGGTGGCGCTCCGGCTGCACCCGTTGCGCCAGACCAGTGCCGCGGTGGCACGCATCGCGGCGCTCACGGTGGCAACGAACGCGTGGTGGGTCGTCGGGCTGTCGGTGCAAGCCACGAACGGCATCGACGTCCTCCAGTACACCGAGTCCGTCGCCACGCCGGCCGCGGCGTCCTCTGCACCCGAGGTGCTCCGAGGCCTCGGCTATTGGTTCTTCTACGGCGACGACGCGCTCGGACCCTGGGTCGGCCCGAGCCGTCCGTATCAGAGCTCGCTGTGGCTGCTGATCGTCACCTTCTCGATCCCCGTGGTCGCGCTCGCGGCAGGTTCGGTCGCGCGATGGCGCGAACGCTCCTTCTTCGTGCTCCTCGCCCTCGTAGGTGTGGCGCTGGCCGTCGGCGTCTACCCGTACGGGAGCGCGCCGCCGTTCGGTCGGCTGCTCGGACGGTTCCTCGAGAGCGACGTCGGCATGGCGATGCGCAGCATGCCGCGCGCAGCACCCCTGGTGGTCCTTGCCCTGAGCATGATGCTCGGCGCCGGCGCGGAGGCGCTCGCGCGGCGCGTGCCTCGTGCGGCGCTGCCGGCGAGCGGTCTCGTGATCATGCTGGTCGTGTTGAGCCTGCCTCCTCTGTGGCAGCGGACGACCGTTCCGGAGAACCTGCGGCGGCCCGAGGACCTGCCGAGCTATTGGGTCGCCGCTGGCCGCTACCTCGACGCCACCGACGACGGCACGCGCGTCCTCGAGCTGCCGGGCGCCGACTTCACCTCCTACCGCTGGGGCACCACGGTCGACCCCGTCACCCCCGGGCTCACCGATCGGCCGATCGTCGCACGCGAGCTCGTCCCGATGGGGTCCGCCGCAGCCGCCAACCTCCTGAAGGCGCTCGACGGTCGCTTCCAGGCCGACATCGCCGAGCCCGCGATGGTCGCCCCGACCGCGCGCCTCATGCGCGCCGGTCAGATCCTCCTGCGCTCCGACCTCCGGTACGAGCACTACGACACGCCGCGGCCGCGGGACCTCTGGCGCTTCCTCGCGACGACGCCGGGGCTCGGACCGGTGACCGAGTTCGGCGCTCCCACCGCCAACGTGGCGGCGGCCCCCGCGCCGATGCTCGACGAGCGTGAGCTCAGCAGCGACCCCTCGCCGCTCGACCCCTTTCCGGTCTCCGTGATCGCTGTGCCGGCCACCCGACCGATCGTCACGACCCAGCGCACGGCAGCACCGGTCATCGTCGCGGGCGACGGCGACGGTCTCGTCGACAGCGCGGCCGCGGGGCTCATCGACGGCAACGAGCTCATCCGCTACAGCGCCAGCCTGAGCGACCGGGACCTCGCCTCCGCCCTCGCTGAGCACGCCGCGCTGATCCTCACCGACACCAACCGACGGCGCGCCGAGCGCTGGGGCTCGATCCGCTTCACGTCCGGGTACACCGAACCTGCCGGCCTTCGCCCACTCGCGGTCGACCGGACCGACGCGCGACTTCCCGTGTTCCCCGACGCAACGGACGACAGCCGCACGGTTGCGCTGCACCGCGGCGGCATCACGGCCAACGCCACGTCCTACGGCGGCAGGAACGAGTACCTGCCGGAGTTCCGTCCGGCGAACGCTGTCGACGGGGACCCGAGCACCTCGTGGCGGGCCTCGCGAGATGACCCCGTGCGCGGCCAACGCCTCGCGCTGGAGCTGCGCCAACCGGTGACGGCCACCTCGCTGAGCTTCCTCGCGCCGCCGGCGCCCATCAACCGCTGGGTGACGCGCATTGCGCTGCGCTTCGACGGCGGCGCGCCCGTCTACGCGGACCTCGATGCGCGCTCCCGCACGGCGCCCGGCCAGGTCGTCGAGATCGGTCGACGCACCTTCACACGGCTGAGCATCGAGATCGTCGCCGACTCGGCCGGGCGCAGACACCGGTATGGCGGCCTCAGCAGCGCTGGCTTCGCCGAGGTGCGCATCGGTGACCTCCGCCTCGACGAGGCGATCCGCCCGCCGATCGACCTCCTCGCGCGTGCCGGTGCCGCTGCACAGGCACATCCCCTCGCCATCGTGCTCACCCGGCTCCGCTCGTCGGCGACCGACGTCGAGCGGCTCGACGAGGAGACGCAGCTCGTCCGCGTGGTCGACCTACCCACGGCGCGGCGGTTCGCGCTCGTTGGCACGGTGCGCCTCTCGCCGCGGGCACGCGACCGACTGCTCGACTCCCTCGTCGATCCCACCGCCGATCGAGTCGCCAGCTCGTCTTCCCGGATGGCAGGTCCCTCGGCACGTGCGAGCGCTGCGTTCGACGGGCGCCTCACCACGGGCTGGACCCCGGCCTTCGGCGAGCAGGTCGGCCAGTGGATCGAGGTGCGCGGCGGCACCGAGCGCCTCATCTCAGAGGTCGACGCTTCCTTCGTCGCGGACGGTCGCCACTCCGTGCCCACCCGCGTGCACCTTGAGATCGACGGACGACCCTCGCCGACGCTGGCGGTGCCGCCGATCCGAGACTCGCGTGTGCGAGGAGCGACGCAACGGGTCCGCCTCACCCTCCCGACGCCGACCCGTGGGACGACGGTTCGCCTCGTGGTCGACGCCGTGCGGGCCGAGCCGACGCCGGACTGGCGCACGCGCGTCGTTCGCACGCTCCCGATCTCGATCGCGGAGCTGGGCATCGCCGGCATCGCTCCCCGAGCCGTCGGGGGCGAGATCCACATCCCCTGCCGTGACGACCTCCTCCAGATCAACGAGACGCCGGTCGCGGTCTCGGTCAGCGGCAGCGTCGCCGACGCGCTCGCAGGTGCCCCGTTGACGCTCACCGGATGCGGCCCGGGCGGGGTCGCGCTCCGCGCCGGCGCGAACGAGCTCCGCGGCACGGCGGGCTCCCACACCGGGCTGGACCTCGACCGCCTCGTCCTGCGCTCGGCGAGCGGAGGTGCGCCGACCACGGACACCTCTGTGCTCCTGCGCAGCGAGTCGCCGGCCAGTGCGATCCGGGCCGGCGCAGCGCCGGCCGCCACGGTGGTTCGCTCGGGCGCGGCCTCGGCCACGGTCAAGATCACGGGCGCCACAGCCGGAGAGCGGTTCTGGCTGAGCTTCGGTCAGAGCTGGAACCCCGGCTGGCACGCCACCGTCGACGGCAAGGACCTCGGCCCACCGGCGCTCGTCGACGGCTTCGCGAACGGATGGCTCGTCGATCCGAGCACCGACGAGCTGCAGGTGTCGCTTCGGTTCGCGCCCCAGGAACGCGTCGACCTCGCCCTGCGTGTGTCACTTCTGGCTGCGGTCGTGTGCCTGGCGCTTGCGCTGCGTCGCGCCCCCTCGCCCAAGAGCACGCACCCCGCCGTGCACGACCCGGACGAGCCTGTGCTCGCACTGCCCGCACGCTCCCCGCTCTCCCTCGCGCAGACCGCCGCAGTCGCGTCGGCCGCAGCCGCGCTGGGCGTCGCACTCGTCAACCCCGTGGTGGGCGCGCTGGCGGCGCTCTTCGGCGTGCTCACCGCGCGCGCCGTGATCGCGCCGCGGATCCTCGCGATGACACCGCCCGCTGTCTTCGCCGCGAGCGCCGCGTACATCGTGCTCACCGTCGCACGCCACCACGTGTCACCTGGCCTCGAATGGCCATCGGAGCTCGGCCGTGCGCATCCCGTCGCCTGGCTCGCCGTGCTCCTCCTCGTCGTGGGGGCGGCCGCCGACGCGGTGCGCTCCCGCCGGCGCCGGTAGGGTCCGCGCCGTGGCCTCCCCCGTCGTCCTCGTCCACGGCTTCGCGACCTCGAGCGCGCGCACCTGGGGGGACAACGGCTGGCTCGACCTCCTGGCCGACAGTGGGCGAGACACCCTCGCGATCGACCTCCTCGGCCACGGCACCGCCGACAAGCCACACGAACCAGCGGCGTACGACGAGATGGAGGCGTTGGTCCTCGCGCAGCTGCCTGACGAGCCGGTCGACGCGATCGGCTTCTCGCTCGGCGCCCGGGTTCTCCTCACCCTCGCGACCGACCACCCAACACGCTTCGCTCGGCTCGTGCTCACGGGCGTCGGTGCCAACCTGCTCCGCACGGACGGCAGCGACATCGTGCTGCGCGCCGTAGAGGGCGAGGGCGATCCGACGAACCCGGTGGTCCAGTACTTCGCGGGTCTGGCCCAGCAACCTGGCGTGGACCGCAAGGCGTTGGCCGCGTGCCTCCGGTCCGCACGTCCGACCCTCACCCCCGAGCGGCTCGCACGCGTCGACCTGCCGGTGCTCGTCGTCATCGGCGACCGCGACTTCGCCGGACCGGGCGAGCCGCTGGCCGACGCGCTGCCGCAGGCAGAGCTCGTCACCCTTCGCAACGTCGACCACTTCGCCACCCCGAAGGACTTCGGCACCATCGACGCAGCCCTCGACTTCCTCGGGGCGGCGCTCTGAGGCGCGCCCCATGAGCCGCGGCTTCATCCTCGGCGTCGACCTCGACGGCGTGTGCGGGGACTACACCGCCGCCTTTCGAGCGGTCGTCGCCGCCGAGCGCGCCGTCGATCCGCGCACGCTCGGCGATGCGCGCTCGTGGGACTTCGCGGAGTGGGAGGTCGGTCCCGAGGAGTTCGACCGCCTGCATCGAGTCGCCGTGCTGGAGCATCGGATGTTCCGTCACATGCCCGTGATGGAGGGCGCGGCGGAGGCGCTCTGGCGCCTTTCCGACGCTGGGGTGTGGATTCGGATCATCACCCATCGCCTGTGCGTCAACTGGGGCCACGCGGTCGCGGTCGCCGACACCGTCGCGTGGCTCGACGACGCCGGCATCCCCTACCGCGACATCTGCTTCCTGGGGGCGAAGCCGGAGGTGGAAGCCGACTGCTACGTCGACGATGCGGCGCACAACGTGGAGGCGCTGCGCGAGGCCGGCAACCACGTGATCGTCTTCGACGCCCCGTACAACGCTTCGCTGGCCGGCCCGCGCGCAGCTTCGTGGGCGGAGGTCGAGCACCTGGTGCTCGAGCGCGTCGCCGCGATCGGCATCCCCCTCCAGGCACAGCTTCCTGGCGTGGACGCGGGCGCCGACCGTCTCACGCGCCGCGTCACCAACCAAGGTCTGTGAACCCCCACGACCGCATTGCGGACACATGGGTTCACAGACCTTGGTTGCTTCCCCCCTCGGCGGCGGATCGGTAGATCGCGTCGACCACCTCGTGGGCGCGCGCCGCGGTCGCGAAGTCAGGGTGGTCCCCGGCGACACCGGACGCGACGGCCTCCACGAAGCCTCGGTCCTGGTTCGGCAGACGACCGCCATGCCGCTCGGCGACCGCCGCGAACAGCGCCTCACCCTCGATCGAACCGTGCTCGCCATCGGGACGGGTCCAGGTGACAGGTCCGACGGCGTCGTGCTCGAGCGTCAGGAACGCGTGCTCGCAGATCACCTCGATGCGCCGAAGGCTCGGACGCTCGAGCAGCTGGTGCCACACGCTGGTGAGGCTCCCCTGTGCCCCACCCCGAAACTCCATCGAGGCCACCACCGTGTCCTCGATCCCCGCGTTGTCGTGGAAGGTCGACGACCGACCGCTCACCGCGACCATGGGCCCGAACAGCCACTCGAGCGCGTCGACATCGTGGATCGAGTGCTCGAGCATCGTGCCGGCACCAGCGAGGAGCACATCGCCGCGCCAGGTCGATCCGTACATGCCGCGGATCGGCAAGAACTGATCGTCGCGCAGGACCACTGCCTGCACGCGACCGTTGCGCGGGTCGGCGAGCTGGTGCTCGAGCTCGAGGAACGACGGGCTCGTGTGCAGCACGAGACCCACCTGGTTGATCACCCCGGCGCTGGTCACGATGTCGTGCATCTCGAGCGCGGTCGCGCAGGTGGTCGCGAGCGGCTTCTCGCAGAACACGGGCAGCCCGCGCTCCGCGGCAGCCTGCACCAGTCGGGGGTGCTCGCTCGTCCAGGTGCACACGTAGACCGCGTCGACGGCGTCGAGCACGTCGCCTTCGGTCGGCATCGCGGTTGCGCCAGACGCGGCCGCGAACGCCTCGCGCCGGAACTCGTCGGGATCGTGCACGGCAGCGATCACGTGATCAGCCCCCGAGCGACGAAGGCTCTTGCCGTGGTAGGTCGCGATCAGGCCTGCGCCGAGGAATCCGATCCGCACGGTCATGGCGCCAGAACCTACCGCTGGCTCACGTGTTCTGGACGGTGAGGCCACCGTCGACGGGGATGATCGCGCCGGTCAGGAACGAGGCCGCCGGCAGCACCAGCGACAGGGTGATCTGCGCGACCTCCTCGGGCTCGCCGTAGCGACGCATGGGGACTCGACGCCGCGCGAACTTCACCTTCGCCTCGTCGGGGATGCGCTCGGTCATGCCTGTGCGGATCGGGCCCGGGCAGATGCAGTTGACGGTGACGCCGGTCGGGCCGAGCTCGACGGCGAGTGCTCGGGTGAGCCCCACGACGCCGTGCTTCGCCGAGGTGTAGGGGGAGATGTGCGCCGTCGCACCGAGCCCCTCGGTCGACGCGACGTTGACGATCCGCCCGGCGCCGTCTCGCGTGAGGTCGTCGAGCGCCGCCCTGATCGTGCGGGTGTAGGCGGTGAGGTTGATGGCCATGGTCACGGACCACGAGGCCTCGAACTCGACTGAGTCGATCGGTGCCGGGATGCTCACCCCCGCGTTGTTGATCAGGATGTCGATCGGGCCGAGCGCGGCGCGCGCGTCGGCCATCGCAGCATCGGTCGCGTCGCCCTCGGCCAGGTCGACCGGCACGGCGACGGCCTCGCGTCCGGCGCCGGCGATCTCGGCCACCACGGCCTCGAGGTTCGCGGCATCGCGGTCCAGCGCAGCGACCTTGGCACCCTCGTCGGCGAGGAGGATCGCGGTGGCACGGCCCATCCCGCTCGCTGCGCCGGTCACCACCGCGACCTTGCCCTCGATGGAGCGGCTGAGCTGGCTGAGTCGTTGCACGGCGTCGAACGTAGACGCGATCGGGCGCTAGAACCCTGGCGTGGACCTCGGCGTGCTTGCGCCCGCACTGCTCCTCGCGATCTTCGCGGCGATCCCGCTGTCGGTGACCGTGTGGGCGCTGCTCGATGCGGCGCGGCGACCGCAGTGGGCCTGGGCGCTCGCGGGGCGCAGCCAGGTGGCATGGATGGCCGTGATCATGTTCGCGGCGTTCACCTTGATCGGGGGGCTCCTCGTATCGAGCTGGTACCTCACGCGGATCCGCCACGAGATCGCGGACGCGGAGGACGGACGGATCTAGTGCTGAGTCAGGTGACGCAGCACTAGCTGGGTGGCTCGACGAGGGATGCGGGTGGGGGCCCGTACCGACCGCGGGCGTGGTCGAGCAGCGCGCAGACGCGCGCGCGGGGAACGAAGTAGGGCCCGCGGCGCGCCGGTGAAGCCATCCCGCCGAGCAGCTGCCCGATCGCGAGGAGGCCGCGGATGAACGCGTGGTAGCGACCCGAGTGCTCGCGCACCAGGAGCAGCGTGTTGCGCAGCTGCAGGTAGTCGATCACCGCGATGCGGGTTCCGAGGTCGGGGTTCACCACCAGCGCACCTCGGATGAGTCCCGTCTCCCACCCCGACGCCGCCGCGCGCAGCGCAAGGTCGGCCTCCTCGCAGTACGCGAAGTAGCGCTCGTCGAACAGGCCCACCTCCTCCAGCATCGAGCGTCGTGCGAGCATGAGGGTGCCGTGCGGGTGGCCCGCCGGCTCCCATCCCTCCGCAACCGTCGCCGGCGCGAGGATCCCCCCGAAGTACGGATCGACGATCGGCGTCGCGCCATCGCCGAAGTCGGCGCACGCGAGACCCGCGCGCGGGCGCTCCGCGACCACGGCGAGCATGCGCTCGAGGCAGTCCGGGGCGGGTTCGGCGTCCTGGGGGGCCAAGCCGATCCACGCGGCGTCGTCGGGGTGCGGGTTGGCGAGGATGTGGCGGAAGCCCGCATTGGCACCCGGTCCGAACCCGCGGTTGCGTGGCAGCGCGATGAGCTCGACCTCAGGCGGGATGGCGGCGCGCACGGCCGCGAGCGCCTCCGGAGCGGATCCGTTGTCGACCACCACGACCCGCACCCCGCCGGGCACCTCCTGCGCGAGGAAGCGAGCCACGGTCGGCACGCAGCGCGCTGGCCGGTTCCAGTGCAGGATCACGATCGGGAGCACGGGCTCATCCTGACCGCTCCTCGCTCCCGAGCGCGAGCCGGGGGCCGTGGCAGGCTGGCGGGATGACCCACGACGCCGCTCCGCCGCACGCGAGTCCGAGCAACCTCGACCCGGCCCGCCGGATGCTCGAGCTCATCGATGCGGCCCCCTCGCCGTACCACGCGTGCGAGGAAGCCGGCCGCCGACTCGAGGCGCGGGGCTTCCGGCGGCTCGCGGAGACCGATGCTTGGCCGCGTGGTGCCGGCTCGTACTTCGTGCGCCGTGGCGGCAGCCTCGTGGCGTGGTCGGTGGCGCCGCAGCACCGCGCGACCGACGGCTTCCGCATCATCGGCGCACACACGGACAGCCCCAACCTGCGCGTGAAGCCGCACGCGGACACCGGTCGAGTCGGCTACCGGCAGCTTGCGGTGGAGGTCTACGGCGGTGCGCTCCTCAACTCGTGGCTCGATCGGGATCTCGGCCTGTCCGGGCGCGTCGTGGTTCGGACCGACGACGGCCCCGCCGAGCGCCTCGTGCTCATCCAGCGCCCGTTGCTGCGCGTCCCGCAGCTGGCGATCCACCTCGACCGGGAGATCAGCAGCGAGGGACTGCGCCTGAACCCGCAGCAGCACCTGAGCCCCATCTGGGGGCTCGGCGAACCGACCCTCGGCGGCTTCGCCTCGATGTTGGCCGAGGAGCTCGACGTGTCGACATCGGCGGTCCTGGCGTGGGACCTGATGGCCCACGACCTCACCCCGGGGTGCCTCCTCGGCGCCGACGCAGAGCTCGTCAGCGCGCCGCGGCTCGACAACCTCTGCTCGTCGTGGTCGGGCGTGGAGGCACTGCTGGCCGCGAGCGCTGACGGCTCGCAGCTCCCGCAGATCCCCTTCCTCGTGCTGTTCGACCACGAAGAGGTCGGCTCGACGTCGGCCGCAGGCGCTGACTCCGCGATGCTGCCCGGGCTCCTCGAGCGCGTCGTGCTCGGTCTCGACGGAGGCCGCGATGACCTGCTGCGCGCGCTTGCCTCGTCGGTGTGCTGCTCGGCCGACAACGCCCACGCGACCCATCCGAACTACCCGGACCGTCACGAGCCGGGCCACCTCATCGAGCTCAACAAGGGCCCAGTGATCAAGGTGAACGCGAATCAGCGCTACGCCACCGACGCCGCCACCGCGGCGGTGTTCGTCGAGGCGTGCGAGCAGGCCGGCGTGCCGCACCAGCGCTACGCGCATCGCAGCGACCTGCCGTGCGGCTCCACGATCGGACCGATCACCGCGGCGCGGCTCGGGATCCCGACCGTCGACGTGGGGGCGCCACAGCTCGCCATGCACTCGGCACGCGAGCTGTGCGGGTCGGCGGACCCGGCGCACTACCTGGCGGCGATGACGGCGTTCCTCGCGCCCGCGGGCTGAGGGGCCCTCCGCCACGGCAGAATGGTTGGATGACGCCCAACCCCGTCCCGACCGACGACGAGCTCCGCGCGCGCCTCACGCCGGAGCAGTACGAGGTCACCCAGAAGGGTGGCACCGAGCGCGCCTTCACCGGCGCCTACGTGAACACCAAGGATCCGGGCACCTACCGCTGCATCGTGTGCGACATGGAGCTCTTCCGCTCCGACACGAAGTACGACTCCGGCAGCGGCTGGCCCAGCTTCACCGAGCCCGCCGCCGCGGATCGGGTCCGCCTGGTCACCGACTCCAGCCACGGGATGGTCCGCACGGAGGTGCGTTGCGCGAGCTGCGATGCGCACCTCGGCCACGTCTTCCCCGACGGCCCCGGCCCAACGGGCGAGCGGTACTGCATGAACTCGGCGTCGCTCCACCTCGATCCCGACGACGCCTGACCCCCTCGACCGCCATGCGGTAGCATCGAACGCATGTTCGACGCTCCCGCGCTGACCGACGAGCAGGCTGCGGCCGCACAGCACCCCGGCGCCCACGTCTTGATCGTGGCGGGCGCCGGGACCGGCAAGACCACCACGCTGGCTGCCCGTCTTGCCCACCTCGTCGAGGACGGCGTCCCCCCGGAGACGATCCTGCTGCTCACCTTCAGCCGGCGCGCCGCAGCCGAGCTCGTGGCGAGAGCCGAGTCGACCACCGGGCAGCGCGTCGCAGCCGCCTGCTGGGCGGGCACCTTCCACGCGGTCGCGAACCGCTTCCTGCGTCGCTACGGGCGCGCGATCGGGCTCGACCCGGCCTTCACCGTCCTCGACGCAGCAGACGCCGCCGACCTGCTCGCGATGCTCCGCGACGAGCTCCGGCCGGCCGGCGCGGAGCGGCGGCGGCGCACCAGCAAGGATCTCCTCGCGGGCATCTGGAGCCGTTGCGTCAACACGCGCAAGCCGCTGGGGGAGGTCCTCGATCGCTGGTACCCGTGGTGTCGTGACGACCTCGACGAGCTCCGCACGCTCTATGGCACCTACGTGGCGCGCAAGCGGGCCCTGTCGGTCCTCGACTACGACGACCTCCTGCTGCAGTGGTGGGCCCTCCTGCGCACACCGTCGGTGGCGCGGCTCGTCGGCGAGCAGGTCCAGCACGTGCTCGTCGACGAGGTACAGGACACGAACGCCCTGCAGGGCGACCTGCTCGCAGAGCTCGCCGACCTCGGCGCCTCGATCACCGCGGTGGGCGACGACGCGCAGGCCATCTACGGGTTCCGTGCGGCGTCGGTCCGCAACATCCTCGACTTCCCCACTCGCTTCGACGCAGACGTCGTCACGCTCACGCGCAACCATCGCTCCACGCCGGAGGTCCTCGCTGCGGCCAACGCGGTCATGACCGACGCGAGCGAGCGGCACCCCAAGGACCTCCGCTCGATGCGCGCGCGGGGTGCACGCCCCCGCCTGGTCACCGCGCACGACGAGCACGCGCAGGCAGTCGCCGTCTGCGAGGCGGTGCTCGAGCGTGCTGACGCGGGCGTTGCCCTGCGCCATCAGGCGGTGCTCTTCCGCACCACCCACCACAGCGAGGTGCTGCAGGTGGAGCTCGCCGTGCGCAAGATCCCGTTCGTCCTCTACGGCGGCCTGCGCTTCCTCGAAGCAGCGCACGTGAAGGACCTTCTGTGCGCGCTGCGCGTCGTCGAGAACCCGGCAGACGAGCTCGCGTGGTTCCGCATCCTGCAGCTCGCCGACGGGGTCGGACCCGCGCTCGCGCGTCGCACCATCGCAAGCCTTCGGAGTGCGACCGACCTGGAGGAAGCCGGGCGCGTCGCGGGCCTCACCGACGATGGTTGCGCCGCGCTCTGCGCGCTCGACGCGGCGATCGCCCACGCGCGCTCCCCCGCGCTGCGCGAGCTTCCAGCCGCACAGATCGCTGCGGTCCGGGGCTGGCTCGATGCCCGGGTCCAACGCCGCCACCGCAACGCCGAGGCACGGTGCGCGGACCTCGACCGCTTGGAGGCGTCCGCGGCCGATGCCCCGTCGCTCGAGCGCTTCCTCACCGACCTCACCCTGGACCCGCCTGCCTCCACCGGTGACCTGGCCGGTCCGCCCCACCTCGACGACGACTTCCTCACCCTGTCGACGATCCACTCCGCGAAGGGCGCGGAGTGGGATGTCGTGCACGTGCTGCACCTTGCGGACGGATGCCTGCCCTCTGACCTTGCCACGGGTCGCCCGGAGGAGATCGACGAGGAGCGCCGCCTCCTCCACGTCGCGATGACCCGCGCCCGCGACGACCTCTGGCTCCACGTCCCGTTGCGCTACCACCACCACCGACAGAACAGCCGCGGGCTCGACTCGCACGGCTACGCGCAGCGGTCGCGGTTCCTGTCACCGGAGGTCGCTGCCCTCTGCGACGAGCAGGTTGCCGCGACCGCCCAGGAGCGTGACGCACCTGTGCAGCTCGCGCCCGCGCCGGCGACGCAGGAGATCGACGACCTCCTCACTCGCCTGCTCGCGTGAGCTGACGCGTCCGCTACTTCGGCCGGAAGGCCGCCTCCATCGCGTCGAGGCGACGTGCCTCCGCGAGGCCTTGCTCGCGTCGGGTCCGCAGCTCCTCGGGCGACCGGGCAAGGAGGGCCGTCCCCTCGCGGAGCAGGCGGTCGGGATCGACCGGCTTGGTCAGGTACTCGTCGGCGCCAAGCTCCCAGCACCACACCATGTCCTGCGTGTCGGTCTTGGCGGTGAGCACCAGGATGCGGGTGCCCGCGGCGAGACGGTCGTCTCGTCGGGTCCGCAGCACGCGCACGCCGTCGACCTCGGGCATCATCAGGTCGAGGATCATCAGCGCGGGGGCGGCCTTCCGGAGCCGGTCGAGCGCCTCGCGCCCGTCGGCGGCCTCGACCACCTCGTAGCCCGCGTCGTGGAAGACGTACGCGAGCATCGTCCTGATGCTCGCGTCGTCGTCGACCACGAGCACCTCTCCAGACGTCTGGAGCTCCGGCCACTCATCGTCGAGGTTCCAGCCCGGCATCGCACCATCTTCGCACGTCGGCAGACTCGGACGAATGGGACTCGCGACCATCTCGCTGATCGCACGGCCGGTTGCGTACCGTTGCTTGCTCTGACCGACCGAACCCCGCCCCGTGATCAGCGCCGCGTGCAGGTGCCCGCCCCCGGCGGGCGCTCCGCCGCGCTCCCGCCCCGGCTCGGCGCCGAGGGAGGCCAGGGGCGGGCCGCGCCGTCCTCGCCACGACCGACCAGCGCTCGAGCGCCACGCCCGGCTTCCGGCGACGCGAGCCGACCGGGGCCCAGCACCACCGCGCCCGACCGCACGCGCCAGCCGGCGAGCCCACCCAAGGGTCGCACGCGCTCGGGGCGACGCCTTCGCCCGCGGCGGCCGCGACTCCGGCGGATCCTCCTCCTCACATCGTTGATCCTCCCGCTGCTCATCCTGCTCGGGGCGCTCGCGGGCTGGCTGTACGTCCGATCCGCCTACGACAAGGTCGAGAAGATCCCGTTGGCCGACGTCCTCTCGACCGGCGGCTCCGGGACCAACTACCTGATCGTCGGATCCGACACCCGCGACCCGCAGGCGATCATCGACGCCGGGCTCAACCCGGCGGCGTTCGAGGACGGCGGCGGGCAGCGGTCCGACACGATGCTCGTGCTGCGCTTCGAGGGCAGCAAGGCGAAGATGCTGTCGATCCCGCGCGACCTCTACGTGCCGATCGCCGAGACCGGGGGCTCCTCGAAGATCAACACGGCATACAGCGGTGGCGGGCCTCGACGCCTGGTCCTCACGATCGAGCAGGCCCTCCAGCTGCCGATCCACCACTACCTCGAGGTCGACTTCGTGAGCTTCGCGGGTCTCGTCGACTCGCTCGGCGGCATCACGATCGACTTCCCCAACCCAGCCCGCGACGGCAACACAGGGCTCAGCATCACCGCGGCGGGTCCCGCGAAGCTCGACGGCGCGCAGGCACTCGCGTTCGTCCGATCCAGGCACTACGTGGAGCTGATCGACGGGCGCGAGCGGGAGGACCCGACCTCAGACCTCGGGCGCGTCCAGCGCCAGCAGCAGTTCCTCCGAGCCGTCTTCGGCAAGCTCGGTGGAACCCGCAACCCGATCACCCTCCTGCGGGCGGGCGCGGATGCAAGTGAAGGGGTGCGCGTGGACGACACCCTCGGGCTCCTCGACGCACTCCGGTTGGGTTGGAAGCTCAGGTCGCTCGAGCCTGCCTCCGTGCCCCTGCCCACCCGCCTCGGCAGCAACAGCTCCGGGTCCGTGCTCTTCCTCGTGGATCCCGACGCGCAGGCCGTGCTCGCGCAGTTCCGCTGACCGCGCACCAAGCGCACGCCGCACTCAGGACGGGTACGCCGTCACCTCGGTGGCCTTCACGCTGGCCCACACCTCAGCACCGGGCACGAGCCCGAGGTCGGCGAGCGCAGCAGCAGTCACCTCCGCCACGAGCGGAACCGGTCCGTCGAGCCGGACACGCACCCGCTCGCCAAACCCTTCGACCTCCGCGATCGTCGCCGCCCACGCGTTCCGGGCGCTCCCTTCGGGCTGACGTCGGTGCAGCGCGACCGCTGCCGGGCGGATCGCGACGAGCACGCGAGTCGTCTTGGGACGCTCGGCGCAGATCAGCACGCCACCACCCGTCAGGGTGAGCCGAACGCCGTCGGCCGTGGCGGGGAGCAGGTTCGTGCCAGCGAGCGCGGCCGCCCAGGCCGAGCGCGGGTGCGCGACGACATCAGCGAGGACACCCGCCTGGGTGATCCGGCCCGCCTCCATCACGAGGACCCGGTCAGCGAGGACGGCGACGTCGAGCGGATCGTGCGTCACGATGACGCAGGGACCCGCATGGAGCGCGAGGTGCTCGCGCAGCTCGCGGCGCACGAGGCCGCGCTGCTCCGCGTCGAGCGCGGCCAGCGGCTCGTCGAGCAGCAAGGCTCGCGGCGACGGCGCCAGCGCGCGCGCCAGGGCGACGCGCTGCGCCTCCCCCCCGGACAAGGTCGTGACCGCCCGCCCAACGTGGCCCGCGAGACCGAAACGCTCCAACCACTCCGCGGCATGCGCCCGTGCTTCGGTGCTCGATTGCCCACCGGCGCGCAGGCCGAACGCAACGTTGTCGGCGACGTCGAGGTGTGGGAACAACAGCAGATCCTGGAAGACGACCCCGATCGAGCGCGCCTCGGGGGCGAGCGAACGACGTCCGTCGTCGAGCAGTCGGCCATCCAGGTGGAGCGCTCCGGCCGCGAGCGGGAGCAGACCGCAGAGCACGCGGAGGACGGTCGACTTGCCTGCGCCATTGGGACCGAGGATCGCGAGGGTCTCCCCCGCCGCAACGTCGAGGTCGAGGTCCACGGTGAGGGAGCCGACGACCGCCGTGCCGTGCGCATGCAACCCGGTCACGCGGACCCCATCCATCGCTCCCGCAGCAGCGCGAGGACCGCGACGGCCACGCCGAGCAGCACGAGGCTGAGGACGATCGCCGCTCCAGCGTCCGCGTCGAGTGCCGCGTTCACCGCGAGAGGCATCGTCTGCGTGCGACCCTCGAAGCTCCCGGCGAAGGTGATCGTGGCCCCGAACTCGCCCAGCGCGCGGGCCCAGGCGAGCGCAGCGCCCGCGGCGAGCGCGTCACGGATCGACGGAAGCGTCACGCGACGCAGCACGCGGCTCGGTCGCGCGCCGAGAGTCCGGGCCGCCTCCTCGTAGCGTCGGTCGCTGCTGCGCAGCGCCGCCTCGACGGTCACGACGAAGAACGGAAGGCTCACGAAGGTGGCCGCCAGCACCGCGGCGGCGGTCGTGAACGCGAGCTGGACGTCGAACCAGCGGTCGAGCCACTGGCCGATCAGCCCGCGGCGGCCGAAGGCCACGAGGAGGGCGACGCCACCCACGACCGGCGGCAGCACCATCGGCAGGGTCACCAGTGCGCGCAACAAGCGACGCCCCGGGAACTCGACCCGTGCGAGGAGCCATGCGATCGGGAACCCCAGCAGGACAGACAGCACCACGGACCAGAGCGACACGACGATCGAGAGCCTCAGGGCCGTGCGGTTCGATCGCTGACCGAGGAGGTCCAGCGCGCTCGACCAGGGGGCGCGCACCACGAGCGCGACCACCGGCAGGATCACGAGTGCGAGGAGCGCGATCCCGCCGACGAGCCCGAGCATCACCGGAGTGAGCGCGCGTCGACGGCTCACGGCACCCCGAACCCAGCGCTCGTGAGGATGACCGACGCAGCCCGCGACTGGAGGTACTCGATGAACGCGGCGGCGGCTCGCCGGTTGCCCGCGTCGGCGAGGACCGCGGCGCGGTAGGTCGCGCGCACTTGCTGGTCCTCCGGGATCTGCACGCCGGACACGCCGCGCGCCCCGCGGACGTCGGTGCGGTACACGAGACCCGCGTCGGCTTCGCCGAGCTGCACCTTGGTGAGCACCGCCCGCACGTTGTCCTCGCGGCCCGCCGCGGGCGCTGGCACGCCGGCGATGCGAAACGCCTCCTGTGCGTACGCACCGCAGGGCTCCTCCACACGGCAGAGCGCGACGACGAGGTCACCGCCGAGATCCTCGAGGCGGTCGACCCCAAGAGGGTTGCCCGCTGCGACCACGATCTCGAGGGCGTTCGTGGCGACCACCACCGAGTCCCCCGCCACGGCCCCTGCGTCGCTGACGCGCGCGAGGCTCGCGGCGTCGGCCGACACGAACACGTCGGCCGGCGCGCCAGAGAGGATCTGCGTCGCAAGCCGCGCCGAGCCGTCGAAGCCGAGCGCGACGCGCGCCGCGGGGTGCGCGCGCTCGAACTGGTCGGCGACCTCCGTCAGGACGGACACGAGCGAGGAGGCTGCCAGCACGGTGACCCCACCCGACACCGCGTCGGCCACCCCCGGCTCGGTGGTGGTGCTCGAGGACGCGCGCGGGCCACTCGCGCTGCACGCCGCGAGCAGGCCTGCCACGGCGAGGAGCGCCATGGCGCCGGGGGTGTGCCGTCGCCTCATCGCGAGAACCGTACGCGTCGAGGCCGGATCATCACGCGACGAGGGGCACGTGCCTCGCTGCGGGTACGTGCTCGTAGGCTGCGACGATGGTGGCGCTCCCCGACAGCGCCCGCGCGCTGCTCGCGGGCCCCAACCTCGCCCACGTGGTGACGCTCGACCCGGACGGGGCGCCGCAGATCAGCTGCGTGTGGGTCGGCCTCGACGGCGACGAGGTCGTGTTCGGGTCGCTCGGACCGTGGCGCAAGATCCGCAACCTGGAGCGGGATCCGCGAGTGGCGGTGTCGATCGAGTCCCCCGCCACCAACTCCATGGGGATGCGCGAGTACCTCGTGCTGCAGGGCACCGCGCGGGTCGTCCCCGGTGGCGCGCCCGAGCTCCTGCAGGAGCTGGCGCGCGTCTACGTCGGTCCCGAGGTGCGCTTCCCGCCGATGGAGGACCCGCCCGACGGCTCGATCGTGCGGATCAGCGTCGACAAGATCAGCGGGGTCGGCCCCTGGAGCGCCTGAGGGAGATCCGCGGCCGCTCAGGCCGCAGCGGTGATGGCGAGGATCCGCTCGACGAGGTCGTCGACGCCCACGTCGAGTCGGTCACGCCGGATCGTGACGCCGCCGAGCACGTCCGCGCCGAGCCCGGCCACGGCGTCGGACAGCTTCTGGAGGGACTTGCCGGGGTCGATCGCGTAGGTGAGGTAGACGACAGCCTTCTTGCCGGCCAGCGCCGGCAGGGAGGTGATGCGTCCGAGCCGCCCGGGGCGCTGGCCGACGATGAGGAGGCCGTCGACCCAGCTGCCGACCACGACGAGATCTGCGTCCGCAAGGGCCTGGTAGTCGATGCGCGTGGTGGGGAACGACGTGCTGCTGACCCCCGCGGCGGTGAGCCCTGCGGCGATGGCCTGGCCCGCCCGCGCGGTGTTGCCGGTGAGGCTCTCGTAGATGACGACGGCGTTCACGTCCTGGTTCTTACTGCATCTGTGGGCGCGTGCGCACGACACGCGTGCGTACGCGCCCACAGAACGGGTTAGACAGGGCGGCATGGTCTCCGAGCTCTTCGATCCTGACGCGTGGGACGCCGTGCCCGGCTTCGACCTCGACGACATCACGTACCACCGCGCGAAGGCACATGGCACCGTGCGGGTGGCCTTCGACCACCCGGAGGTTCGCAACGCCTTCCGGCCCGGCACGGTCGACGAGCTCTACCGAGTGCTCGACCACGCGCGTCAGAGCTCCGACGTGGGATGTGTGCTGCTCACCGGCAACGGTCCGTCACCCAGAGACGGCGGCTGGGCGTTCTGTTCGGGCGGCGACCAGCGCATCCGCGGGAAGGACGGCTACCGCTACGCGGACGGCGACACTGCGGCGTCGATCGACCCTGCCCGGACGGGACGCCTGCACATCCTCGAGGTGCAGCGGCTGATCCGGTTCATGCCCAAGGTCGTGATCTGCGTGGTGCCCGGCTGGGCTGCGGGCGGCGGCCACAGCCTGCACGTGGTCGCCGATCTCACGCTCGCCTCGCGCGAGCATGCGCGCTTCAAGCAGACCGATGCCGACGTCGCCAGCTTCGATGGCGGCTTCGGGTCGGCCTACCTCGCACGGCAGGTGGGTCAGAAGTTCGCACGCGAGATCTTCTTCCTCGGTCGCGAGTACTCCGCTGAGGATGCACACCGGATGGGCATGGTCAACGCCGTCGTCCCGCATGCGGATCTCGAGCGCGTCGCGCTCGAATGGGCCGCCGCGGTGAACGGCAAGTCGCCCACCGCCCAGCGGATGCTCAAGTACAGCTTCAACCTGATCGACGACGGACTGGTCGGCCAGCAGCTCTTCGCGGGCGAGGCCACCCGCCTCGCGTACATGACCGACGAGGCCGCCGAAGGCCGCGACTCCTTCCTCGAGAAGCGCCCCCCTGACTGGTCGCCCTACCCCTGGCTCTACTGACCAGCAACCAACGTCTGTGAACCACCACGTCCGCATGGCGGATGCCAGGGTTCACAGACGTTGGTTGCTAGTCCTGGGTCTTGGCCCGCTTGCTGCTGCGCGCACGCACGGTCTGGTCGAGGATGACCTTGCGGAGGCGCACAGACGCAGGAGTGACCTCGACGCACTCGTCCTCGGAGATGAGCTCGAGCGCCTGCTCGAGCGACAGCGTGCGCGGCGGGATCAGCTTCTCGAAGGCCTCGGCGGTCGATGAGCGGATGTTGTTGAGCTTCTTCTCCTTGGTGGGGTTGATGTCCATGTCGTCCGAGCGCGAGTTCTCGCCCACGATCATCCCCTCGTAGACCATCACGCCCGGCCCGACGAACATCACGCCGCGGTCCTGCAGCGCCATCAGCGCGAAGCCGGTCGTCGGCCCGAGCCGATCGGCAACGAGCGAGCCGTTCGGCCGCCCCTTGATCTCGCCGGCCCACGGCTCCATGCGCTCGAACACATGGTGCAGCAGGCCAGTTCCCCGGGTCTCGGTGATGAACTCGGTGCGGAACCCGATCAGACCTCGGGCCGGGACGAGGTACTCCATGCGCACCCAGCCGGTCCCGTGGTTGATGATCTGCTCCATCCGGCCCTTGCGCAGCGCGAGGAGCTGCGTCACCACGCCGAGGTAGTCCTCGGGCACGTCGATCGTGAGGCGGTCGACGGGCTCATGCAGCGTGCCGTCGATCTGCTTGGTCAGCACCTGCGGCTTGCCGACGGTCAGCTCGAAGCCCTCCCGGCGCATCATCTCGACGAGCACCGCGAGCGGCAGCTCGCCGCGACCCTGGACCTCCCAGGTGTCCGGCCGCTCTGTGGGGAGCACGTGGATGCTGACGTTGCCGACGAGCTCCCGGTCGAGCCGGCCCTTCACGAGCCGCGCCGTGAGCGCCGTCCCCTCCTTGCCGGCGAGCGGCGAGGTGTTGATGCCGATCGTCATCGACAGGCTCGGCTCGTCGATGTGGATCACCGGCAGCGGCCGTGGATCGTCGATGTCCGTCAAGGTCTCGCCGATGGTGATGTCGGGGATGCCGGCGATCGCGATGATCTCCCCGGGTCCGACCTCGTCGGCCGCCACCCGGTCAAGCTCCTGCGTGACGAACAGCTCGGTGATCTTCGCCCGCTCGGTGGAGCCGTCGGCTCGACACCACGCCACGCTCTGGCCCTTGCGGAGACGGCCGTTCACCATTCGGCACAGTGCGACGCGGCCGAGGTACGGCGACGAGTCGAGGTTCGTGACGAGCGCTTGGAGCGGAGCCGCCGGCTCGTACGCCGGCGCAGGGATCCGCTCCACCAGCAGATCGAACAGCGGCTTGAGCGTGGCCCCGTCGGGCAATCCGGCGCCGTCGGCCGGACGTTCGACGGACGCCTTGCCCTCGCGGGACACGCAGTAGACGATCGGGAAGTCGATCTGGTGCTCGTCGGCCTCGAGGTCGAGGAACAGCTCCTCCACCTCGTGCACGACCTCCCCGATGCGGGCGTCGGGGCGGTCGACCTTGTTGACCACGAGCACGACGGGCAGCCGTGCCTCGAGGGCCTTGCGGAGCACGAACCGAGTCTGTGGGAGCGGACCCTCGGAGGCGTCGACGAGCAGCAGCACGCCATCGACCATCGAGAGGCCCCGCTCCACCTCCCCGCCGAAGTCCGCGTGGCCGGGCGTGTCGATGATGTTGATCTTCACGTCGCCGTAGGCCACCGAGGTGTTCTTGGCCAGGATCGTGATGCCCTTCTCCCGCTCCAGGTCCATCGAGTCCATGACGCGCTCGTTCACGTCCTGGTTGGCGCGGAACGCACCGGACTGCCAGAGCATCTTGTCGACGAGGGTGGTCTTGCCATGGTCGACGTGAGCCACGATGGCCACGTTGCGCAGGTCAGAGCGGAGCTCCACGAAGGTCCTTCCGGAGGGGGCGGATCATCCTAGGAGCCAGCAACCAACGTCTGTGAACCCGGACGGCCGCATGGCGGACGTGAGCGTTCACAGACGTTGGTTGGTGGGGCATGCTTCGCCCGGGACGACCGACGCCTGCCCCCCCACCCCAACCGCGGCAGTGACCACCGCGTGGGACGCGGCCGTCGACGCGGTTTCGGGCGGGGCGGCGCC
>JBQTHC010000066.1:0-16927 GCA_052390255.1 Microthrixaceae bacterium | reverse complement strand
CGCGCGGGTTCTCGCGCGGCGCGCGCTCGCGAGCTCGACGGGGTCCAGTTCCGTTAGCCATCAGCTTCTTCCCTCAGAGGAGGAGCCGAACCGGCTTCGCCGTGTCGGCGCAGACGCCTTCAGCTCGCCGAGCAAGCCCTGCTTGCGAGTGCGAAACATCGTCAAAGCTCCAGTCCTGCGTCGCGTGCAGCGTCGGCGACGGCGGCAACTCGTCCGTGGTAGAGGTTCCCGCCCCGGTCGAAGACGACCTTGGTGATGCCGGCGGCCTTGGCGCGCTCGGCCACGAGGCGTCCGACCTGCGCGGCCGCGGCCTTGTTGCCCGTGGCCCCGCCGCGGAGGTCGACCTCCGTGGTCGAGGCAGCCGCGATCGTGCGACCCGTGCGGTCGTCGATCAGCTGCGCCGAGATGTGCTTGTTCGAGCGGAAGACGGCGAGGCGCGGGCGCTCCGCGCTGCCCTGCACCTTCTTCCGCACCCGACGGTGACGCCGGAGGCGGGCTTCCCGCTTGTCTTGTGCGCTGACGGTCATCGTGTGTCCTCTACTTGCCCGTCTTCCCGGCCTTCTTGGCGACGTGCTCGCCGAGGTACCGGACGCCCTTGCCCTTGTAGGGCTCGGGCTTGCGGATCTTGCGAATGTTTGCGGCGACCTGGCCGACCGCTTCCTTGTCGATGCCGCGCACGACGATGCGGTTCGGGGTGGGCACCTCGAAGGTGATCCCGTCGGGTGCCTCGACGGACACCGGATGGCTGAAGCCGAGCGCGAGGTCGAGCTTGTTCGTACCCTGCACCGCGGCGCGGTAGCCGACGCCGATGATCTCGAGCTCCTTCGTGAACTCCTCGTTGACCCCGACCACCATGTTGTTGACGAGTGAGCGGACGAGGCCGTGCATCGCGCGGTTCTGACGCTCGTCGTTCGGGCGCTCGACGACGAGCACATCGCCGTCCTGGCGCACGACGATCTCGCCGGGCAGGTCGCGCTCGAGGGTCCCCTTGGGACCCTTCACGGAGATGTGACGGTCCGCGATCGTGACGTCGACGCCACTCGGGACCTGGATTGGGGACTTGCCGATGCGACTCAAAGGTCTGCCTCCGACACTCGGTGCAACCGCGCCTCGATGACGGACGAGACTGCGCTGTTGGATTCGCTCGCGAGCTCGCTCATCTCAGATCATCACCACACGAAGCAGAGGACCTCGCCGCCCACGTTGCGCTTGCGCGCCTCGCGGTCGGTCATGAGTCCCTGGCTGGTCGACAGGACGGCCACGCCCAGCCCGCCGAGGACCCGGGGGACCTTGGTGGACTGGCTGTAGACGCGCAGGCCCGGCTTGGACACCCGGCGCAGACCGGAGATCACTCGGGCCCGCTCGGGCGAGTACTTCATCTTGATCGAGAGGGTGCGGCCCGGACGCTCAGCGTTGTCGGACACGTCGTAGCTCTCGATGTAGCCCTCGTTGAGGAGGATCGCAGCGAGCGCCTCCTTCACCTTGGAGCTGGGCATGCGCACGTCGTCGTGCATCGCGATGTTCGCGTTGCGGATGCGGGTGAGCATGTCGGAGATGGGATCGGTCATGGTCATCGTGCGGCTCCCGTCACCAGCTCGCCTTCGTGACGCCGGGGATCTCCCCCGCGTGCACGAGCTCGCGGAGGCAGACGCGGCACAGGCCGAACTTGCGGTACACGGAGTGCGGACGACCGCACCGCTTGCACCGCGTGTAGGCGCGCACCTTGAACTTCGGGGTGCGCTGCTGCTTCTCGATGAGTGCCTTCTTGGCCATCAGCTCTGTCCCTCACGCTTGAACGGGAAGCCGAAGGCGTCGAGGAGGGCCTTGCCTTCGGCGTTGGTCTTGGCGGTCGTCACGATGGTGATGTCCATCCCTCGGGGGGCATCGATCGCGTCGTACTCGATCTCCGGGAAGATCAGCTGCTCGGTGACACCGAACGTGTAGTTGCCTCGCCCATCGAACGCGTTGGGGTTGAGGCCCCGGAAGTCTCGGATCCGCGGGATCGCGAGGCTGATCAAGCGGTCGAGGAACTCCCACATGCGAGCGCCGCGCAAGGTGACCTTGGCGCCGATCGCATTGCCCTCGCGGAGCTTGAAGTTGGCGATCGACTTCTTCGCCTTCGTGATGATGGGCTTCTGGCCGGAGATCGTGGTGAGATCCTTCGCCGCTCCCTCGAGCAGCGACGGCTGACCCACCGCATCGCCGACACCCATGTTGATCACGATCTTGTCCAGGCGCGGGACCTGCATGATGTTCCCGAGACCCAGCGACTCCTTCAGAGCAGCGCGGATCTCGGCGTCGTACTTCGCCTTGAGGCGCGGCGCGGGGCTCGTGTCGGTCGTGGCGGCGCTCACGGCATCTCACCTCCACACTTCTTGCAGGTGCGGACCTTTGTGCCGTCACCGTCGATCGTGTAGGCGACGCGCGTGGTCTTCCCGCACGACGGGCAGATCAGCGCCACGTTCGCGACCGGGATCGGCATGTCCTTGTCGATGATCCCGCCCTGCATCGTGGCCCGGGTGGCCTTCTGGTGCTTCTTCGCGACGTTGACGCCGTCGACGATCACCTTGCCGGCCATCGGCATGACGCGCGTCACGTTGCCGTCCTTGCCCCGGTCTTTGCCGGTGAGCACGCGCACCCGGTCGCCCTTCTTGATCTTGAGGCCTGCCATGGTCACAGCACCTCCGGGGCGAGAGAGACGATCTTCATGAACTTCTTGTCGCGCAGCTCGCGACCCACCGGCCCGAAGATGCGCGTGCCGCGCGGGTTCATCTGGTCGTTGATGAGCACCGCTGCGTTCTCGTCGAAGCGGATGTAGCTGCCGTCGGGACGGCGCTTCTCCTTCTTCACGCGGACGACGACGCACTTCACGACCTCGCCCTTCTTCACGGCGGCACCGGGGATGGCGTCCTTGACGGTGGCGACGAAGATGTCGCCGATCGAGGCGTACCGTCGCTTCGTGCCGCCGAGCACGCGGATGCACAGGACCTCCTTGGCCCCGCTGTTGTCTGCCACCCGCAGGCGGCTCTCCTGCTGGATCAACGGGCACGCTCCAGGACTTCGACGAGGCGCCAGCGCTTCAGCTTGGACAGGGGGCGGGTCTCCTGGACGCGAACCTTGTCACCGAGCTTGGCGTCGTTGCTCTCGTCGTGGACGTAGAGCTTCTTCGTTCGCACCATCGTCTTCTTGTAGAGCGGGTGCGGCTTTCGGGTGGTGACCGTGACGACCGCGGTCTTGTCCATGCCGGCGGAGGTGACGATCCCCTCTCGCAGCTTGCGGGCGTTGGGCCGAGTGGTGGTCTCGTCGGCCATCAGGCGTTCTCCCTCTGGGTCTCGAGCGCCTCGGCGGCCGCGATCTCGCGGGCCCGGAGCTCGGTGTTGATGCGCGCCACGTTGCGGCGGGTCTCGCCGATGCTGGCGTGGTTGTCGAGCTGCCCCGTGGCGTTCTGGAAGCGCAGGTTGAACAGCGCCTCCTTCGCGTCGGCGAGCGCCTGCACGAGGCTGGCGTCGTCGATGTCACGGAAGCCTTCGGCCTTCGACGCCATCAGAAGCCCTCCTCACGAGTGACGAAGCGGGCCTTGATCGGCAGCTTCTGGATCGCCCGGTCGATGGCCTCGCGCGCCAGCACCGGGTCGGGGTAGGAGAGCTCGAAGAGGATGCGCCCGGGCTTCACGACCGCGACCCAACGCTCCGGATTGCCCTTGCCGGAGCCCATGCGCGTCTCCGCCGGCTTCTCGGTGACGGGACGGTCCGGGAAGATCGTGATCCACACCTTGCCGCCGCGACGGGTCCTGCGGGTCATCGCGATGCGGGCGGCCTCGATCTGGCGGGCAGTCACCCAGCCCGGCTCGAGCGCCTGGATGCCGTACTCACCGAAGCTCACCTCGGTGCCACCCTTGGCCTGGCCCTTCATGCGACCGCGCTGCTGCTTGCGGTGCTTCACCTTCTTCGGCATCAGCATGAGAGGACCTCGGTGACGACGCGGGGGGAGCCCTGGTTGCGAGTCGAAGTCATCAGTCCGCGTCTCCCGGGTGGAACTTCGGGGTCTCGTGGTGATCGTGCACGCGACGCTCGATCTCCTCTTCCTCCGCGAGGAGGCGCTCGAGCTCCGGGTCGGCTTCCTTCACGAGCGGCTCGGCTTCGACGGGCGCGTCGTCGCTCCCGGCGTCGGGACGGCGGCGCGCGGCGGCCGAGCTCGACACGACGCGCCGAGGCTCGCTCGCACCGGACGTCTCGCCGACGGCCATCGCGGCCTCGCGGGCGATCTTGTCGTCGCTCTGGGACTTGTACGGGAGGATGTCGCCCTTGTAGAGCCACACCTTCACGCCGATGCGACCCGCTGGGGTGCGGGCCTCTCGGAAGCCGTAGTCGATGTCGGCTCGGAGGGTGTGCAGCGGGACGCGACCCTCGCGGTACCACTCGGTGCGCGACATCTCGGCGCCACCCAACCGGCCCGAGCACTGCACGCGGATGCCGAGGGCGCCGGCCTTTTGAGCGCTCTGGACGGCACGCTTCATCGCCCGTCGGAACGCCACGCGCCCGGCGAGCTGGTCCGCCACGCCCTGGGCGATCAGCGCGGCGTCGAGCTCGGGCTGCTTGATCTCCTGGATGTTGAGCTGCACCTTGTTGTTGCCGGAGATGGCAGTGAGGCCCGCACGCAGGCGGTCTGCCTCCGCGCCGCGGCGGCCGATCACGATCCCGGGGCGCGCGGTGTGGACGTCGACGCGCAGCCGTTCGCGCGTGCGCTCGATCTCGACGCGACTGATCGCCGCGTGCGGGAGCTGCGTCATCAGGAAGTTCCGGATCTTCCAGTCCTCGACGACGAAGCTGCCGTACTCCTTGCGGTCGGCGAACCAGCGCGACTTCCACTCGGTGGTGACACCGAGCCGGAACCCATAGGGGTTGACCTTCTGGCCCATCAGCTCTTCTCCTCGTCCGAGGCTGACGCCTCGGGCTCGTCGGTGGCAGGCGCATCGCCGGCGGCCTCGACCGCCTCCTCGGACTCCGCGGGGGCGTCGGCGACCTCAGCCTGCGGCGCCTCGGCGACGTCCTCGCTCACCTCGGCATCGTCGTGGTCGTGATCGTCGTGGTCGTGATCCTCGTGATCGTGATCGTCGTGGTCGTGATCCTCGTGATCGTGATCCTCGTGATCGTGATCGTGATCGTGATCGTCGTGATCGTGGTCGTGCGCCGCGGCGCGGGCCTCGGCAGCAGCTCTGCTCTTCGCGACCCGGGCGCGGCGAGCCTCTGCCGCATCCCGCCGCACGCCACCGCGACCGACCGCGGCCTCGGTGCGGGCACGTCGCTGCTCGAGCTTCTTCGGGTCCATGCGGCTCACGATGATCGTGATGTGGCACGAGCGCTTGCGGATGCGGGTGGCACGCCCACGTGCGCGAGGCCGCCAGCGCTTGAGCGTGGGCCCCTCGTCGGCGTAGCAGGCCGACACGTAGAGCTCGTTGGGATCGATCTCGTCGTTGTGCTCCGCGTTGGCGACCGCCGCGTTGAGCACCTTGCGGATCTCCGCGGCGACGGCGCGGTCGGTGAACTCGAGCACGCCGTCGGCGTCGTCGACGTGGAGGCCGCGAATCAGGTCGAGCACCTCGCGGGCCTTGTAGGCCGACACGCGCAGGTGCCGTACCTGGGCACGGGTGCCCGGTCGCTCGTTGGTCTTGGCGCCAAAGGCCATCAGACTGCGCCCTCCGTGCCGTAGCCGATCAGGCTCCGCCGTGTAGGCGAAGGCGCCGCTAGCTCGCCGAGCAAGCTCTGCTTGTGAGTGCGAAACATCTATCGCCGCCCTCGGGCTTGCTTCTCCATGCCTGCGTGGAACTTGAAGGTGCGCGTCGGCGAGAACTCGCCGAGCTTGTGGCCCACCATCGCCTCGGTGACGTAGACCGGCACGTGCTTGCGCCCGTCGTGCACGGCGATGGTGTGGCCGACCATCTCGGGGATGATCGTGGAGCGTCGGCTCCACGTCTTGATGACCTTCTTCTCGCCCTTCTCGTTGAGCGCATCCACCTTCTTCAGCAGGTGGTCGTCGACGAACGGGCCCTTCTTCAGGCTGCGGGGCATGAGTCTCCTCGGGTGACGTTGCCCTCGGAGCGCGCCGAGCCACGGGCGCTGCTCGCAAGGACGCAGGACGAAAGCGCAGCCGGAACTGCGGTGAGGACGAGGACGCCGCGAGCGGCGGTCGTGGCCGGCGATACGAGGTCGCGACGTTGCCCGAGGAGACTCATCACTACCTCCGGCTGCCGCGCGTACGGCGCCGGCGAACGATGAGCTTCTGGGACGGCTTGGTCTTGTCTCGGGTGCGGCCTTCGGGCTTGCCCCAGGGCGACACGGGGTGCCGGCCACCGGAGGTCTTGCCCTCGCCACCACCGAGGGGGTGGTCGACCGGGTTCATGGCCACGCCACGCGTCTGGGGCTTGACGCCCTTCCAGCGGTTGCGGCCCGCCTTGCCGATCTTGATCAGCTCGGCCTCGGAGTTGCCGACCTCGCCGACGGTTGCACGGCAGTCGATCGACACGCGGCGCATCTCGGTGCTCGGCAGACGCAGGGTGGCGAAGTCGCCCTCCTTGGCCACGAGCTGCGTGGACGAGCCCGCTGAGCGGGCCATCTTGCCGCCGCCGCCAGGCTGCAGCTCGATGTTGTGCACGGTCGTTCCGACCGGGATGTATCGCAGCGGGAGCGCGTTGCCCGGGCGGATCTCGGAGCCCTGACCGGACTGCAGCATGTCGCCGACGGCGACGTCCTTGGGGGCGAGGATGTAGCGCTTCTCACCGTCGAGGTAGTGCAGCAGGAGGATGCGGCAGTTGCGGTTCGGGTCGTACTCGACGGCGGCGACCTTGGCGGGCACGCCGTCCTTCGTCCGCTTGAAGTCGATCACGCGGTAGCGCTGCTTGTGACCGCCGCCCTTGTGCCGAGCGGTCTTGCGGCCGTAGCTGTTGCGGCCACCGGTGTTGTGCTTGGGCGCGAGGAGCGAGCGCTCGGGCGTGTCCTTCGTGATCTCCTTGAAGTCGGAGACCGTCTGGAACCGTCGGCCGGGGCTGGTGGGCTTGCGCTTGCGAAGTGCCATGTCGTGCTGACCTATGCCTGGAAGAGGTCGATCGTCTGGCCCTCGACGAGGGTGACGATGGCCCGCTTGGTGTCGGGACGCTTGCCGAAGGTGCCGGTGCGGCGGTTGCGCTTGCGCTTCCCGTTCCGGTTCAGGGTGTTCACCTTGAGGACCTTCACGTTGAAGATGGCCTCGACGGCATCGTGGATCTCCGGCTTCGACGCGTCGGGGTGCACCCGGAACGTGTACGCAGCCTTCGCGCGCTCGGCGAGCGCGTAGGACTTCTCGCTCACGACCGGGGCGATGATGACGTCACGAGGGTCCTTCACGACGTTGCCTCCTCGGCCTCGGTGGCGGCCTCGGCGTGCTCGCCGCGGGTGATCGGCCGGTCGATCGGAAGGGTGTCAGGCGTGAACACGACCCAGTCCGACACGAGCACGTCGTACGCGTTGAGCTCGCCGGTGCCGCAGATGTGGACGTGGTCGAGGTTGCGCAGGCTCTTCCAGACCGCGTGGTCCTCGGGTCGCAGCACCGCGAGCACGCGCCCCTCGACGCCGTTGGCGGCGAGCGCGGCGATGGCGCCCTTGGTGCTCGGCGCGTCGAGGCCCCAGTCGAGCACGAGGACGCGCCCCGAGCTCGCACGATCGGACAGCGCCGACTTGAGCGCGAGGCGGATCATCTTCTTGGGGGTGCGCTGCGCGTAGTCCCGGGGCTTGGGCGCATGGGTGACGCCGCCCCCGACCCAGTGGGGCGCACGGCTGGAACCTGCACGGGCCCGGCCGGTGCCCTTCTGCTTCCACGGCTTGGCGCCGCCACCACGGACCTCGGCCCGCGTCTTCACCGACTGGGTGCCGCTGCGCTTGGCCGCGAGCTGAGCGGTGACCACCTGGTGCATCACCGGCACGTTGGGCTGGACCGCGAACATCGCGTCGTCGAGCTCGACCGAGCCCGCCTTCGCGCCGCTGGCGTCCTTCGTGTCGACGGTGGCCATCACAGACCTGCCTTCACGGCGTCACGGATGAGCACGAGCCCACCCTTGGGGCCGGGGACCGAGCCACGTACGAGGACGAGGTCGCGCTCGGCGTCGGCCGACACGACGAGGAGGTTCTGGGTGGTGACCTTCTCGGCACCCATGCGACCGGCCATCTTCGTGCCGCGGAACACCCGCGACGGCGTGGCACACGCGCCGATGGAGCCGGGGGCTCGATGTACGCGGTGCGCGCCGTGCGACGCCGGCATGCCGCCGAAGCCGTGGCGCTTCATCCCGCCAGCGAAGCCCTTGCCCTTGCTGACCGCGGTGACGTCGACCTTGTCACCGTCGACGAGCACGTCTGCCTTCAGCTCCTGGCCGACCACGTAGTCCGACACGTCGTCGAGGCGCAGCTCCACGAGCCGCTGACCCGGATCGACCCCGGCCTTCTCGAACTGGCCGAGCCGGGGCTTGCTGATCTTGGAGGCCTTCTTCGTTCCGAACGTGACCTGCAGGGCGGAGTAGCCGTCGCGCTCGTCGGTCTTCACCTGCACGACGCGGCACGGCTTGACCCGGAGGACGGTGACGGGAACGACGCGGTTGTCGTCGTCCCACACCTGGGTCATCCCCACCTTCTCGCCAACGATTGCCTTTGTCGCCATGACGACTGCGTCTCTCTCTTCGCTGCGGAGGAACCGGGATCGGGCCCCGGTTCACGCGAACGCTCCGCACGGGCGGACCCGGCGGAGCGTGATTGGGTTGTGCCAGGTGGTTCCAGCGAGGTGCGGGCCTGCCCGGACTTCGGTTTCGATCCTCGGCTCGCGGGGCAGGGCCCCGCAGGCACGGAGTGAGCAGGATAGCGGCGTCCGGCGGCCCCGTCCAAAGTGCTGCTGTCGTGTCACGAGATCGGGGACGATGTGGCCGAATCGGTGACACGCCGCCGAGACAGCACCGGTCGTGTCACGAGATCGGGGACGACGTGACCGAATCCGTGACACGACCCGCGCCTTGTCGCACCAACGCCCGTCGGCGACGATGTCTGTTGCATGACCAGCCTCCCCGGGCGCCCCAACACGGCGCTGCTCGTGATCGACGTGCAGAACGACGTCGTGGCCAACGCCCACGAGCGGGATGCGGTCATCGCCAACATCCGCACGCTCGTCGACCGCGCCCGCGCCGAACAGGTTCCCGTCATCTGGATCCAGCACACGAGCCCACAGCTCGTCCCTGACAGCGATGGCTGGGCCTACGTGCCTGAGCTGAAGCGCGACGAGTCCGAGCCGCTCGTCCACAAGGCCTTCGGAGACTCCTTCGAGGACACCGCGCTCGAGTCGGAGCTCGCGGAGCGCGGCGTGGGGCGACTCTTCGTCACGGGCGCGCAGACCGATGCGTGCGTCCGCTCGACGATGCACGGCGCGTTCACCCGCGGCTACGACACCATCCTCGTCAGCGATGCGCACACCACCGAGGACCTCTCGAGCTATGGGCTCCCGCCCGCGGACAAGGTGATCGCCCACACGAACATGTACTGGAGCTGGCAGGACGCACCCGACCGCACCGCCGCAGTCGTGGAGACCGCCGCTGTTCGCTTCGACGACAGGGCGGGGTGATCGGACTTCGGAGCCGAGCCGATCGGCGAGGCGACCGGCAGCACGGTGCCACCATCCGGGCACGAGGGAGTCCGCCGGGCCTCCCTATCCACGCATCTCCTCAGGGTCCTTGCCCAAGTTCCGTGGGTCGCCGCATCGGCGGTGACCTGAAGGCCACCGCCGACGCCCTGCCCAATGCCGACCAAGCCATCACCAAAGCGTGATCGTTCCCGCCCAAAGGCGTCGCGCAGATCGTTGTGCGAGGCTCTCCGACGAAACGAACTCAGGGGGGAGTCACATGCTCGGACGGTTCTCAGTGCGTCGCGTGGCAGCGGTGGACCGGGAAGGGATCGACGAGCCGGTCCCGGCTCGTCTCGACCGGCGGCGGATGCTCCGCCTCGGGGGGCTCGGCGCCGCCTCGGCGGCCGCGATGGTGGCGAACGGGTCCCCGGCGGGCGCCGCTGACCTCGACCCCATGGTGCTCGGGACCACGAACACCGCGCTCAGCCCCACCATCCTCCATCACACGGACATCGACACAGCGCTCGTCGTTCAGAACGAGCCCGACGGAGGGAGCGGGATCTCTGTGTCGAGCCCCTCCGGGAACGGCGTGAGCATCAGCGGTGGGCTCTGGGGGCTCATCACGACGTCGTCAAGCGGTGGGGCCCTCTTTGCCTCGTCACACACGGGACCCGGCGTGGTTGCGAAGACGACGAGCCCGGTGGCAGGCGGCCCGGCCGTCGCAGCCACGTCCGGCAACCCCGCCCAGCCCGCGGTCGCCGCGTACGCAAGGCCGGACGGCTCCGGGACCGCGTCCAGTGCAGCGGCGCTCGTCGTCGCGGGTACGTCGCGGATGGACGCGGCAAGTGCCGCCGCCGCGCCGACCCTGGCGGTGGTCGCTCGGAGTGGGCAGCCTGCCTTGACGGCGACCGGAAAAGCCGTGGGCGTCAACGGCACGACTGTCGCCGCCCCGGGCCACGGTCCCGCACTGAACGTCGCTGGCGTGATTGCCCTGTCCCGCAGTGGCACTTACACATTGCCGGGAACCGCGGCCTCCGTGTCGCTGCGCGTGGCGGGGGGGCTGTCCGCGTCTTCCACGGCGTTCGCCACCGTGCAGTCGAACAGCCCCGTGGGCGTGCGGGCAGCCGTGCCCGAGCCCGCCATCGGCAAGGTCACGATCTACTTCACCGCGCAGGCCCCCGCGGGCACCAAGGTCGCCTGGTTCGTCGTCGGCTAGCCCCGAGGGCGACGCTCGGGTCAGCCGCCAACGCTCGAGATGCCCCGGTCACGACCAAGGATCCTCGCGGCCACGCGGTCGGTAGCTCGGCCGATGGTCCACGGCGCAACATGAGACCGCCATTTCTGCCTCATGGATGCTCGGGGTGGGCGTTTGTGCTGTTGCTCGTAGCGTCCGGGGGCTCTGGTCGGTTGGCTCGACAACTGCCTGCCGCCTTCGGGTTGGCCTTCGATCGAAGTGTCAGCCGGTCGGGGTCCTGTCGCGGCGTGGCTCGAAAGAGGCGAGCAGACAACCTTCATCAGGAGTGCCCGTCGTGACGTTCCAACACGTCACGAGGAGGTTCATGAACGATGGTGCTCGGAGTGGATCCCCACAAGGCGACCCACACCGCGGTGGCGGTCGACGCGACCGAGGCACCGATCACGACGTCAACGGTCCGGTCGGATCGTCACGAGGTCGCGCGGCTACTGGCGTGGGCGGCGCCGCTGGGGTCCGAGCGGGTGTGGGCGGTCGAGTCCGCGAACGGGCTCGGTCACTTGTTGTCGCAGCAGCTGGTGGCAGCCGGTGAACACGTCGTCGATGTGCCGGCCACGCTCGCCGCGAGGGTGCGGTTGCTGGGGTCGACGAAGGCGTCGAAGAACGATCCGAACGACGCGCTGTCGACCGCGATCGCGGGGCTCCGTCACGACGACCTCCGCCAGGTCGGGCTCGAGGACCACGCCGCGGTGCTGCGGCTGTTGGCCGATCGGCATCGCCACCTCACCGCGCTGAGGACCCGCACGGTGCTACCGGCATGGCTCGGCCGGCAGCGCGAGACTCCAACCGTGGGCGTCTGTGCAACCGTTCTCCGTTGGCTCGATCGTGGTGAGGTTCCCCCGAGCGGGGATCCTGAGGCCCCTGTCGAGATCGCGAACGTCTCTCTCTTCGACGGGCCCCGTCTCGTGGCACTCCTGTCCGATGCCGGGATCGAGGGCCACGGAATTGAGGCGACGACCGAGGCTCTGCACGGCTCAGCTCAGACTCGGATGCGAATCCTGGTGCGGCGCCGCGACGCCGGTGCCGCGGTAGAGGCGCTCCAGCACCACGGCATCTCGATGTAGGTGCGGGCGCCCTTTCCGGCCGATCTGGGCGGGACCGACGTGAACCCCCGGGAGTCACCCGGGAACTGGCGACCGAGATCGACCGATCAGTGATTCTGTGCCGAGTCATCTCTGTCACACCCCTTGCGTATGGTTTGAGCCATGTTCATGTCGGAGATCGAGCAGCAGATCGAGGCGGTCGAGGCCTCCATGGTCGCGGTGGCCGAGCGGCTCGATCCCGATGCCGTTCCGGCGTCGGCCGCTCCCCGCCTGTTCGAGCGCCTCGATCGGATCGCCCGCAGCGCAGCCGCGGCGCGCACGCTTCTCGCCCGCCGGGTCGACGACTCACTCGAGTGGAAGCGGCGGGGCTTCGCCTCGGCGGCGGAGCTGGTCGCCGCCACGGCTGGCACGTCGCTGAGCGCCGCCCGGACCGAGCTCGACACCTCGCGCCGGCTCCGCGACCTGCCCACCACTCGCCGCGAGATGCTTCGAGGCACGGTGTCGGCCGTGCAGGGGCACGTCATCGCCGACGCAGCCACCGCTGACCCTGCCGCCGAGCAGTGCCTGATCACCGAAGCGAGGCGATCGAACCTTCGCGAGCTGCGCGAGGCCGCGGGTCGCGTGAAGGCAAACGCCGACGCCAACCCCGATGCCACCTACGCGCGCCTGCACCGCCAGCGCCGCGTGTCACGCCACACCGACGCCGAGGGGATGCTCCACCTCCATGCGCAGGGCACGCCACCCGAAGGCGCGGTCGTGCTGGGCGAGCTCGACCGCCTCACCGACGAGATCTTCCGCGAACGGCGCAAGGAAGGCATCGCCGAGTCGCACGACGCCTACGTGTGGGACGCGCTGGTGCGCATGGCTGAGCGCAGCCGTGATGGGTCCGGCTCATCGCGCACGCGCAACCCGCGTCACCTCGGACTCCTCCGAATCGACGTCGAGGCGCTCCGCCGAGGGCAGGTCGAAGGAGAGGAGCTCTGTGAGATCACGGGCGTGGGTCCGGTGCCGGTCCGAGTGGCCCGCGACCTCCTCGGCGACGCCACGCTCAAGCTGGTGATCACCCGCGGTGTCGACGTGTGCAACGTCACCAGCCTCGGCCGTGGCCCCACGGCAGCGATGCGCGTCGCGCTGTTGTGGAGCTCACCCACCTGCACCGTGGAAGGGTGCTCGCGCACCATCGTGGAGCACGACCATCGCACGGGCGCCGAGTTCAAGGACACCCGACACACTCGGCTGAGCGAGCTCGATCCGGTCTGCCGTACTCATCACGGGCTGCACACGCGGTTCGGCTGGGCGCTGGTCGCGGGCACCGGCAAGCGCGCGATGGTCCCGCCGAGCGACACCCGGCATCCGCTCCACCCAGATCCATGCGCCACGGGCCCACCTGAGACCGAACCGTCGATGTGAGAGCACCTGGGCCGACCGAGACAGACCAGATGGGCATCCCAACGACGGGGTCCGAGCCCGCGGCCCGGCGCGGCACCGCCGCGACCTGACTTGGTTCGGTCGCTGCGGCCTGCGCGCTACGAGGCGCCGCGCACCGTTCGCTCGAGGATGCCGAGGGTGGCCTTCAGGGCCGACTCGGGGATGATCGGCCAGGCGCCCGTGGCCTTCCAGTTGTCGCCGATGTTCGACCAGTCGTAGATCGACGTCACGATGGTGCCGCCCTCGACCGGCTCGAGTCGGTAGCCGTAGTAGTGGCCGATGCTGGGGAACCCCTGGCCCGAGACCTCCCAGGTGATGAAGCGGTCCTGCTCGTAGCCGGTGATCGTCACGGTGACGTCGTACTTGCCCATGGGGAGGTCGCCGAGCGCCTCACGGTCCATGTGGATGACGAACGTGTCGCCAACCGCGCCCGCGGGCTCACCCGTCGCGGATTGCAGCATGCCGGAAGCATCGATCGCCACGTGCCCCCGCGGGTCGCGCACCACGTCGAAGATCGTCGCGGCATCCGCCGGGATGGTGCGTTGCACCTCGAAGCGCTCAGTCAGGGACGCGGTCATGGCCCCATCATGGCAGGCAGTGCCGGGGGTCCGGCTCAGCCGACTGCTGCGCGCAGCACGCCGACGGTGCGGGCGACGGCCTCGGGATCGTGGCCGTTCGCGGGCAGGTTGGCGGTGATGCCGTCGAGGCCGAGCGCCATCAGGCGCTGCACCTGCTCGCCCGCTGCGTCAGCGTCGCCCATCACGATGCGAGCGCTCACCATGGCCTGTGTGGCTTCGTCGAGTGCGTCGAAGTCGAGCCCACGTGCCAGGAGGAACGCGTTGCGCATCGCGACGGCGTCCTCCATCGTGTCGCCGACCACGACCGAGCACAGCGGCGTCTTGTTGATGGTGTCGAAGTCGCGACCCACGTCGGCGCAGTGCTTGCGTAGCACGTCGAGCTTGTGCGGGAGCTCGTCGAAGCCGGAGGTGAAGTTGGCCATCTCGGCGTGCTGGGCCATGAGGCGCAACGTCTTCTTCTCGCCCTGTCCGCCGATCATGATCGGTGGACCGCCCGGGGTGATCGGCGCGGGGCTGTTGATCGCGTCCTTGACGGTGTAGTGCTTGCCCTCGATCGTGGGGCGCTCGCCGCGGAACATGGCTCGGCAGATCTCGAGCGCCTCTTCGAGGCGTTCGAAGCGCTCCTTCACCGGCGGGAAGCGCACACCGAGCGCGTGGTGCTCCACGTCGTGCCACGCAGCGCCGATCCCGAGGAAGGCCCGACCGTTCGAGATGACATCGAGCGAGGTGACGATCTTCGCGAGGATCGCGGGGTTCCGATACGTGACGCCGGTGACGAGCGTGCCGAGCTTCACCTTCGAGGTGCGCGCCGCGAGCGCCCCGAGGAGCGTGTACGCCTCGAACATCTCGTGCTCGGGCGGGCCCAGCAGAGGCAGCTGGTAGAAGTGGTCCATCACCGTCACGGTGTCGGCGCCTGCGTCCTCGGCGGCGACCGCGATGGCGCTCACCTTCTCGAACAGCTCGCCCGGCTTCGTATCCGGGTAGGTGAAGTTGGGGATCTGGATGCCGACCTTGATCATCCAGTGAGGATGCCAGGGTCGGGAAGGAAATGCGCTCCCCCGCCGGAGTGGAGCCGGCATCGCTCAGGAGGCCAGGCCGGAGCATTCGCGCAGACCCTCCCAGTAGGCGAGCTCGGCGGCGCCATCTGCGCCGGAGACGGGCTGGGGCACACCTCCCGAGATCCGCCCGGGGACCCAGCGGTACGAGTCGATGCGGCGCCCGGTCACCGTGACCTCGAACACGCCCGTGCGGGCGCCGTCGGCACTGTTCTCCTTGAAGAGGAAGTTCCCAAGCCCGTAGTGCACGGCCGCGTCCCCCATACGTCCGCCGCCCTGGAGCCGGTGCGAGTGGCCCCCGACCACGACGTCCGCCCCAGCATCCACGAGGCTCGCCGCGAGCGACCGCTGGTCACCGCTGGGGCAGGTCTGCTTCTCGACCCCCCAGTGCACGAAGACCACGACGGTGTCGCTGACCGCGCGCGCCGACCGAACCTCTTCCACCAGCCGCTCGACGCGCTTGGCCGAGGCGATGCCCGCCTGGGTCGGGGTTGCGGTCCAGGCGGAGATCAGGCTGCTGTCGAGCACCTGGGTGGCGGCGATCACCGCCACTCGTTGCCCCTTCACCGTGGTCGTGAACGGCGCGAAGGCCTCGTCCTCATCGCCACCGATCCCAATGAGGAAGCCATCCTCCTGCGCCCGCTTCACCGCAAGGCTCTCGGCCAGCCCCTCGGGGCCGTAATCGAGCCCGTGGTTGTTGGCCATGCTGACGGCGTCGAAGCCGCCGGCGCGGAGCGCGTCGACGGCACTTGGCGGCGTTCGGAACGCGAACTGCTTGTCGGCGCGGGTGCCGCCGACGGCGACGGCCGTCTCGAGGTTGCCGATGGTGAGGTCTGCACGGCGCAGGATCTCGGCGAAGGGTCCAACCGCCGAGGTGGGATCGGCGTCGAGACGGGCTCGCAGCACACCTTCGAAGTACATGTCGCCAACGAAGGCGATGGTGATGGGTTGCCCGCTGCCCAACCCAGCGATCGTCGTCGTCGTGACCAGCGCCTGGGGCGGCGCCCCGCCGGGGTCGGCCGTGTTGGTTGTCCCCCCGCCGCGTGTCGCGGTCCGTTCGGCTCCGTCGTCGGACCGAACGGCGAGGTACGCGATCACCGATCCGGCCGCCGCGAGGAGGCCGACGATCAGCAGCGGGAGGCGGCTGCGGGTCGTCGTCGGAGAGGCGGCGAGGTGACGAGGCGGGTCGGCGATGCCGTCATCATGACAGCGGACCAGACGCGTCGAAGGCCGGCCCGCGGCCGGCCTTCTGCTCTTGCGTGACGGCGCTGCTCTTGCGTGACTGCGACTACACCTGCTGGATCTTGATCTCGATGTCGACACCTGCGGGCAGCTCGATGCGCTGCAGGGAGTCGACCGTCTTCGAGGACGGCTCGAGGATGTCGATGAGGCGCTTGTGGATGCGCATCTCGAAGTGCTCCCGGCTGTCCTTGTCCTTGTGAGGCGAGCGGATGACCGTGTAGCGGTGCTTCTCGGTGGGAAGCGGGATCGGTCCCCGGATGGTGGCCTGTGTGCGCAGGACGGTCTCGACGATCTTCTTCGTCGACTGGTCGATGACCTCATGGTCGTACGCCTTCAGGCGAATGCGGATCTTCTGCTTCTCAGCCATCTGTCCAACTCGCTTTTCAAGGTTCGGCCCGGTCTCCCGGGGGGAGCCCGAGGGGGGAGCGTCCTCGCTCCCCCTTCGGTTTCGGTCGATCCGGCTTCGCCGGTCGGCCGAGACATTCAGTTCAGTCCGCCGAAGGCGGTCCGCACAAGCTCGGTTGCGAAGCTCCGCTTAGCAAACGACTACTTGATTATCTTGGTGACGCGGGCGGCGCCGACGGTGCGGCCTCCCTCACGGATCGCGAACCGGAGACCTTCGTCCATCGCGATCGGGTGGATCAGCTCGACCTTCATCACGGTGTTGTCACCCGGCATGCACATCTCCGTGCCCTCCGG
>JBQTHC010000065.1:0-3367 GCA_052390255.1 Microthrixaceae bacterium | reverse complement strand
GCCTGGGGCAACCCAGGCCCGCATCGCGCCCGCCCGCCTGCTCACCGGCATGCGGAGGGTCGCAGGCCCAGACGGTCTCCGCCTCGAGGTCGTTCGCGACACCGGTGTCGGGGATGAGGCGGCCCGTGTCAGCACGGACGGTGGCGGCCTCCCAGGCCCAGCCCGGGAAATGGGTCGTTTGGCCTGTAGGTCGACCACGGAGAGTGATCTATCATGCACGCAGGGAAGCATTGATCCGACGGCTGAACTGGTCGCTGCGTCGTCGGGGAGCCAGAGCGAACCCGGCCCTGCGTTTGGTATCCACCATGCCGCCGGTTCCGCCCTCCAGGTGCTCCGTCGGTAGACGACAGGAGCCCCGCAGTGTCCGCAGCACCCGCGAAGCACTTCAGCCCCAAGCCTGCTCGACGCAGCACACTGCGACGCAGTGCGCTCGCCGCGATGGGCGCCGGCCTTCTCGTGACCGTCGCCAGCGCATCGATGACGCCAGCCGGCGCCAAGCAGGCCGATGACAAGGTCTCGATCTGCCACGGCACCAGCTCGGTGACCAACCCCTACCAGTCGATCGAGGTCTCCCCGTCCGCCACCGATGGCCCGGACCACGCCTCGCACGGGGGTCCTGTCTTCGATCCGACGGTCAACACCTCGAGCAAGATCCCGTGGGGCGACATCATCCCGAACGGGTTGAACTGGAACGAGGCGGGCCAGGCCCTCTGGAACAACGAGTGCCAGCTTCTGACCGCCGTCGTCGATCCGATCGAAGCGGACGACTCCGGCGAGCTGTCCGATGACCCGGCGGACGGCGATGACCCCGCGGATGAAGCCGACGATCCGGCTGACGAGTCCGATGACCCGGTCGACGGTGATGATCCGGTCGACGGTGATGATCCGGCCGACGAGTCTGACGATCCGGCGGATGAGTCCGATGACCCGGTCGACGGTGATGATCCGGCCGACGAGGCTGATGACCCCACCGACGCTGATGACCCGGCAGACGGTGATGATCCGACCGAGGTCACGGATCCGGCCGAGACCGCGGACGATCCGAGCGACGGAACCGAGGTCGATGCTGAGGTGGTCGCGCAGTCGACCGCCACCCAGGTCCTCGGCGTGCAGATCGTGCGCAGCGCAGAGCTGCCTCGCACCGGCTCCGACACGCTGCCGACCGCGGCGCTCGGACTCGGCCTGGTGCTGCTCGGCGCCGGCGTGATGCTCTTCGCCCATGCAGAGCTCAGCCGGGAGGGCTGACTCGGCGCAGCGGCAGCCAGCTTCTGTGGGCCGGGGAGGCGGACGCCCCGGCCCACAGTCCATCGAACCATTGATCGCTTGGAGGGCGTGGATGACGGGCCGAGGCGCTGAGCGCTTTGGCCCGTCGTCGCGTCTGGTCGGCGAGGGCCCCGCGGGTAGGCTCGTCCGCTGTCCTGCGAACGGCTGAGGGAGGCGGGCGCGTGCCTGCAACGATCATCGTCGGAACCCAATGGGGTGACGAGGGCAAGGGCCGCTTCACCGACCTGTTCGCCAAGGAGATGCACCTCGTGGTGCGCTACCAGGGCGGCCACAACGCCGGCCACACCCTCGTGGTCGACGGGGAGACGTTCGCACTCCAGCTCATCCCCAGCGGCGTCCTGTACCCGCACATCACCCCTGTGATCGGCAACGGCGTCGTCGTCGACCCTGCGGTGCTGCTCGCCGAGGTGGCGATGCTCGAGGGCCGCGGCATCGACTGCTCGCGGCTGCGGGTGTCCGGCAACGCGCATCTGATCCTGCCGTACCACCAGCTCTTCGACCGCGTGACCGAGCGCCACCTCGGCAAGAACGCGCTCGGCACCACCCGGCGCGGCATCGGCCCGGCGTATGCCGACAAGGCCTCCCGCGTCGGGCTGCGGGTGCAGGACCTCTACGACCCCAAGATCTTCCGGGAGAAGCTCGCCCTCGTCCTCAAGGAGAAGGCCGCCGTCCTGGCCAAGGTGTACAACCAGCTCGCGCCCACCGTCGAGGAGATCGCGGCGGTCTACCTCGACGACCTCGCGCCCCGCCTGCGCCCGTACGTGGCCGACACGGTGAACCTCATCCACGAGGCGCTCGAGGCGGGCCAGTTCGTGCTGTTCGAGGGTGCGCAGGCCACGTTCCTCGACCTCGACCACGGCACCTACCCGTTCGTGACGTCGTCGAACCCGATCGCGGGCGGCGCCTGCACGGGCGCGGGCGTGGGCCCGCGCCACATCGACCGCGTGGTGGGCGTCGCGAAGGCGTACGTCACCCGCGTGGGCGCGGGGCCCTTCCCCACCGAGCTCTTCGACGAGGTCGGAGACGCCATCGTCGAGCGCGGTCACGAGTTCGGCACGAACACCGGTCGACGACGCCGGCCCGGATGGATCGACGCGGTGATGCTGCGACACGCCGTGCGCCTCAACTCGCTGTCGGAGCTCGCGATCACGAAGCTCGACGTCCTCGACGCGTTCGACGAGGTGAAGGTCTGCGTCGCGTACGACCTCGACGGCCGGCGTCTCGACCACCTTCCCGACGACCAGTCGGTGCTCCACCACGTCACACCGATCTACGAGACCTTCCCCGGCTGGGGTCGTGACCTGACCGAGGCCACCGAGCCCGGGCACCTCCCCCCGCGAGCGCGCGACTACGTCACCTTCCTCGAGTCGCAGGTGGGCGTCCCCATCCGCCTGCTCGGCGTCGGCCCGGGCCGGGACCAGTACGTCCAGCTGAGCGCGTGAACCTGATCCGCTCGCTCCGCCCACGGCGAACGTGCGGCAGGTCTGTGCCTTGGCCACGACGTTCTGCCGCAAGCTCGTGTGGGTCGGCGGCGTGAGGGTCGTCGTCGTCGGATCCGGGGGTCGCGAGGCCGTCCTCGCCGAGGTGCTCGCGCGCACCGCGACCTCCGTCGTGGTGACGCCCGGCAACGCCGGCATCCCCGGCTCGGTCGCGACGCCGCCGGAGGAGCTCGACGCGGATCTCTACGTGGTCGGCCCCGAGGCGCCGTTGGTCGACGGGCTCGCGGACCGGCTCCGCGCGGCGGGCCGACTCGTGTTCGGCCCTGGGGCCGACGGCGCGCAGCTCGAAGGGTCCAAGTCGTGGATGAAGGACCTCGTGGCCGCCGCCGGCGTCCCCACCGCGCGCTACGGGTGCTTCGACGACGTCGACGAGGCCGTCGCCTTCCTGCAGTCGTTGCCCGGCGGGTACGTGATCAAGACCGACGGCCTCGCGGCCGGCATGGGGGTCCTCGACACCGACGACCTCGCCGCGGCCGTGGCCGACGTTCGCGCCTTGCTGGCGGTTGTGGCCTTCGGCGACGCCGGGCGATCGGTGGTGATCGAAGAAGCGATGACCGGACCCGAGGTCTCCGTCTTCGCGATCT
>JBQTHC010000064.1:0-14759 GCA_052390255.1 Microthrixaceae bacterium | reverse complement strand
CCTTTGCAATGAGGCCGCCCGCCTCTCGCGCCTCGTGGATGATCTGTTCGAGCTCTCGCGGATCGAGGCCGATGCGCTGGACCTCACGCTCGAGGACGTGTCGCTCGGCGAGGTGGTGTCCGACGCCGTTGCGTCGGCGACCGTGCTGGCACGCGCGAAGGGAGTCACGGTGGAGGGGAAGCTCGTCGACCGGCCCCCGCTCGTGTCGGCGTCGTCCCGCGAGCTCACGCGGGTGGTGCAGAACCTCCTCGACAACGCGATCCGACACACGCCGCCCGGTGGCTCAGTGGAGGTGCACGTGGGTCAGGAGCGTGCCCACGCCGAGGTGTCGGTGATCGACGGGTGCGGTGGGATCCCGGCGGGCGATCTGGACCACGTGTTCGACCTCGCGTACCGGGGAGACGCAGCTCGAACCCCCGGTTCGGACGGCGGTGCGGGGCTCGGACTTGCCATCGCGCGCGGGTTCGTGGAGGCACACCGTGGTGTGATCGCCGTGCGAAACGAGGGCCCTGGCTGTCGGTTCACCGTGCGCCTGCCACTCGCTTGACGGCTACGCGTCGAGGTCGAAGGGCTCGCACGCGGTGAACCCCAGCACTGCGCTCGCGCGTGCAGGGCTCGCGACGATGTGCCGCACGTCGCCGAGCCGCCCCCCTCCCACCACGACGGGCGCGAGGCCGGAACCGTCGCAGATCGCTCGTGCCACCTCCAAGATCGTGCGCGGGGTCCCCGACGCCACGTTCAGCGGCCCGTCGTGGGCCGCCTGCGCCGTCAGCGCGAGCACGTTTGCTCGAGCAACGTCGCGCACGTGCACGAAGTCACGCGTCTGGCCGCCGTCCTCGAACACTCGCGGGGCCTCGCCGCGGGACACGGCCGCGCGGAAGAGCGAGGCAACCCCGGCGTAGGGGGTGTCGAGCGGGCAGCGTGGCCCGTACACGTTGTGGTAGCGCAACGCCGTGACCGAGACGCCGTGCTCGCGCCCGAAGACCGCGCACAGGTGCTCCTGGTGGACCTTGGTGGCCGCGTAGGTGTTGCGCGGATCCAGCCGTGCGTCTTCCGAGACCTCACCCCACTCGAGGTCGGCTCCGCACTGAACGCAGCGCGGCTCGAAGCGCCCGGCGACGAGATCCGAGCTCGACCGAGGCGCCGGCCTCATGTCTCCGTGCTCTCTGCAGCGGTAGTGGCCCTCCCCGTACACGACCATCGACGACGCCAGGACGATCCGACCGCGAAAGCCCATCTGATGAAGGGCCCAGAGCCCCGCGGCAGTGCCCACCCCGTTGTCGTCCACATAGCTGCGCACGTCGGCGAAGTCCACGCCGAGCCCGACCCGTGCCGCTTGGTGGCACACGGCATCGACCCCACGCGCCGCGGCGATCCAGGCATCCGGGTCGCGCACGTCGCCGATGTGGCGCTCGACGTCGGCTCGCCACCACGGGGGTGGAGCGCCCCCAGATGCGCGCAGCGAGTCGAGCACCACCACCTCGTGGCCGGCCTCGGCGAGCTGGTCGACGATGTGCGAGCCGATGAAGCCGGCCCCGCCTGTCACCAGGATCCTCATGGCAGCGAGACCGCTGTCGCGAGGACGAGCTCGCGCAGACGTGGGAGGTGCCGCGCGAACTCAGCGAAGACGGTCTCCTGATCGACAGGCCCGACGTCGCGTCGCCCGTCGAGACCTGCGTCGAAGTCGGTCACGAGGCCGATCGCCGCGTACGCGAGCCCCAGCTCTCGCGCGAGCACCGCCTCGGGGTACTGCGTCATGTTGATCAGGTCTGCGCCCATCGAGCGATACCAGCGGGACTCGGCGCGCGTCGCGAACCGGGGCCCGTTGATCACCACCACGGTGCCACCGTCGTGGATGGGCTCGTGCAGCGCTGCGGCCGCGGCGATCGCCGCCTCTCGAACAGCCGCGTCGTAGGGGTCGGCGAACGAGGCGTGCTGCGGACCTTCCTCGAATCGATCGTGGATGGTGTCGGCACGGCCGGTCGTCCGGTCGATGAGCTGAACAGGAACCACGAGCTGGCCCGGCGGTAGGTGCTCGACCAAGGACCCACACGCAAACGAGGCGACGACCGCTCGGACACCGACCGAACGAAGGGCGTAGAGGTTCGCCCGGTGGTCGACGGCGTGGGGCGGGAGGTGATGGCTCGTGCCGTGACGGCTCAGGAAGGCGACCGCGCGGCCGCGGACCTCGCCGATCGCGATCGGACTGGACGGGGGACCCCACGGGGTGTCGACGTCGATGTGCTCGACCGCTGCGCCGAGCTCGTAGAAGCCCGACCCGCCGATCACGGCGACTCTGGCGTTCGTCATCTCTGGATCGGGGTGCACCTGGTCATCGTGGTCGCGCCAGGTGTGGCTCGCTCGCGTTCGCGCCAAGAGTTCCGTGTCCGGCAAGGAGTGTCACCAGGGGCTGCGCAACCACGCCTGGAGCGTCACCGCCAAGGCTGCCTGAAGCGCGAGCCAACCTCGGCGATGTCCTGGCGCGGCCAGTGCAAGCCAGGGCACGAAGGGAAGCCAGATCCGCTCGACCTCGCCCTTGGAGAGCATCGAGAGGTCGGCCAGGAGCACGACGAGCAACCCCGCGAGCGGCAAGACAGCGGTCGGATCTCGCCACCGCCGCATGGCGCACGCCAGCCCGACGGCCGTCGCGGGACCCATCGCGAGGGCCAGCGCTGCGGGGTTCCCGACGATCGTGAAGTAGCCACCCGGACGACGGCTCGCGATGCCGGCGTCGTACGCGCGCCGCGTCGCACCCAGCCCCTCGAGCCACGAGAAGCCAGAGGTCAGCGCCACGAGGGCCAGCAGGCCCGCGGCACCGACCGCGACCGCGAACGCCGGTGCCCAGCGCCTCCCGCGGAGGTGCACGACCCCGGGGACGGCGAGCACGAGCGCGCCGCCATAGCTCAGGAGCATGCCGAGCCCGAGCAGCACGCCGCCGGCGGCCGACGTGCGAACCCGGGGCGAGCACGCGAGCGCGGCCCCGGCCGCCAGGACGCCGGCGAACAGCGCGTCCGCCGAGGTGCCAGCCCACACCGCTGCCGGCAGCAGCACCACCGCAGGCGCGGCCCGACGCGCGGCGCCCTCACCGGCGACCGCCCGAGCCGCCAGCAGGACCGACGCCGCCGCGCCGCCCCACCCGAGGATGACCAAGGCGGCGAACCACCCAGCCCCGCCGAGACCGATCGCGTCGAGCGCCCACGCGACGACTGGCGCACCCGGGGGGTGACCCTGGACGTGGATCGGTGCGCCAGGAAGCTGCTCCACGAAGCGGCGGAGGAGCTCCCCGACGCCGTCGACGCGGGCCGCGTAGGGCTCGTACTCGTGGCGCGTCGTGAGCGGCGTCGTGACCCGCGACCATCCGTCGCTCGCCGCCAGGCTGAGCGTCCACGCGCACGTGGACGCGGCAGCGGCGATGACGACGACGCTCCATCGGGCACGAGCCGCGAGCGACGGCCCGCCGATGACCACGGCCGACGCGACCAGGACGGGAGCCAGCAGTGCCGGTCCCGCATGCCAGATCCAGCGCCCGACGAGCGGCGCCGCGTCCACCCCCAGCGAACGCCCCGCGATCGCCGAACGGCCCCACCAGACCCCGAGGGCCACCACCAAGGACCACGCGAGGACTGCGAGGAGGCCCGAGATGGCGTCGCGACGACTGGTCACGACGGTCGCGCGCATCTCGGGGACGGTACGGCGCGCCACGGGGCGAGCCCGCGGCGCAGGCCGGGATGTTCCTCACCTCGTAACCGCGCCTCGGGCGACGATGCACCGGTGATCGACGTCGTCCTTCCCGCGCTCGACGAGGCCGCCGCGCTCCCGGCCGTGCTCGCGCGGTTGCCGGATGGCTACCGGGCGATCGTCGTCGACAACGGCTCCACCGATGACACCGCCGCGGTCGCCGTCTCCCTCGGGGCACGCCTGGTGCGCGAACCCCGTCGCGGCTTCGGCGCCGCCTGTGCCGCTGGTCTCGCAGCAGCGACCGCCGAGATCGTCGCGTTCTGTGACGCGGACGGCTCGCTCGACCTGGCCGACCTCCCGTTCGTGTGCGCTCCGATCGTCGACGGGAGCGCCGACCTGGTGCTGGGAGCGCGGCAGGCCACGACTCGATCGGCGTGGCCCGCCCACGCGCGCGTCGCGAACCGCTACCTCGCGCGTCGGCTGCGTACGGCGACCGGAGCTCCGCTCAGCGACCTCGGACCGATGCGGGCGGCGCGCCGCGACGACCTCCGGGCGCTCGAGGTGCAGGACCGGCGCTTCGGATGGCCCCTCGAGCAAGTCCTCCGCGCCGGCGCGGCGGGTTGGCGGATCATCGAGGTCCCGGTCCCCTACCTCCCGCGGGTCGGGCGCTCGAAGGTCACCGGAACCGTGCGGGGCACGGTGCGTGCGATCCGGGACATGTCCGAGGTGTTGCGGGCGCACACCTGACGCGGGAATACTTGCGTGCGCAACCATTGTTGTGGCAGGCGACCATCACCGAGACTGGTCTGCCCAGACTGGAGACGCCATGCCCGCCATCACTGTCGACGACATCCTCGTGCTTCCGCGCGTGCCCGAGCCCGATCCGGCCACCGCCCTGCCGCGGCGCGTGACCTCGATCACGACCGCCCCCAGCGGCCTCGAAGGCGAGGGGTTCCCGGTCCTCCGGGCGTTCGCCGGCGTCGAGGTCTCCGCGCTCGATCCGTTCGTGCACATGGACCAGATGGGCGAGATCAACTGGGAGCCGCGTGCCGCGAGGGGCACGTCGTGGCATCCGCACCGCGGCTTCGAGACCGTCACCTACATGCTGGATGGCGTCATCCAGCACGAGGACTCCAACGGTGGCGGCGGCGTCATCACCGATGGCGGCACGCAGTGGATGACCGCGGGCGCCGGGATCCTGCACAAGGAAGCACCTCCTGCCGACGTCGTGGCGCGCGGTGGCCTGTTCCACGGGATCCAGCTGTGGGTGAACCTGCCGGCACGACTCAAGATGTCGCCACCGAGGTACCAGGACATCCCGAGCGGCGAGGTCCAGCTCCTGTCCTCGAGTGACGGCGGCGCGCTGCTGCGCGTCATCGCGGGTGAGGTCGCCGGCTTCCAGGGCCCGGGGGTCACGCACACCCCGATCGCGCTCCTGCACGCCACCATCTCCCCCGGTGCCCAGCTGCGCCTCCCGTGGCGACCCGACTTCAACGCGCTCGTGTGGGCGTTCTCGGGCAGCGGGACGATCGGTGCCGAGCAGCGCCCGTTCCACCGCGGCCAGCTCGCAGTGCTCGACACGGGCGACGTGCTCGTGCTCCGGGCCGCGGCCGCAGCGACCGACGCCTCCGACACGGCACTCGACGTGCTCGTGCTCGGCGGTCTGCCCATCCGCGAGCCCGTCGCGGCGTACGGGCCGTTCGTGATGAACACCAGGGCCGAGCTCCAGCAGGCCTTCGACGACTTCAACGCCGGCCGGTTGGGGCGGATCCCGGTGGAGTGATGGGTGCGGGCCCCATGGATGGATGGATGGATGGAGGAGAGGTGGCGGCGGGAATCGAACCCGCGTACAGGGCTTTGCAGGCCCTTGCCTAAGCCACTCGGCCACGCCACCAGGGATCGGTCACCTTAGCGGCGAGCAGATGGGAGCCCGCGCCGGGATCAGCCTGCGTCGGGTGCTTCGTCGTCCGGCTCGGCGTCGGGCTCGTCCGTGTCCCCGCACGCAGCGGCTCGTGCGGCCTTGGCCGCCGCCTTCGCCTCGGCGGTCGAGGACTTGTCCTTGGCCCAGCTGGGCTTGCCGTGGCACGGCCCCTTGTCGGCAGGCTCGTCGCTCGAGTCGTTCTTCGTGCCGTCCTTGTCCTTCGCGCCGCTCTCGTCCTCCGTGCCATCCTCGTCGGACACGGCCTTGATCTTCTTGCCGCAGTCGGTCTTCGCGAGGGAGTGGTCCTCGCTGACGTAGGCACCGTGGTTCCGCTTGACCTCTTCGCCGCACTCGGGTCCGTGGTAGCGCGCGGGGTCAGGGACGTCGACGCCGACCTGACCGAGTGCGGTGTGCGCGACGTGCTGGACGGAGTCGGGCAGCGCGTCCGCGCGCGCCAGACCGGTGCTCGCGGCCACGAGGCCGACGAGGAGCACCCCGACCAGTCGCGCCTTGTGGGCAAGGCCACGCGAGGGTCTGGTCTCGGCGATTGCCGTGGGATCCGCGGCCCCGCCCGGGTCGTTGGCGTCCATGCCCTTCAACAGCGTCTGCGAGACCCTCGAGGATACGGCTGAGGTGAGATTCGACCGGATCCCGAGCTCACCGGGCGATCGCGGCGACGGTCGCCAGGAGGATCGGCAGGAGCATCGACAGGGCGAGCACCACAGCCACGGCCCGGGCACGCCGCCGGTTGCGGAGCTGCCGCTGGCTGCCCTCGTATCCACTGCTCACCCGCCGATCATCGCACACCTTGACCCAAACGATCGTTTGATGGAGAGTGGCGCGATGCCCGCGACGACCCGCGAGACCGCTCCCCCGCCCCCCTGCGAGATCGACTCGCTCGACCCGCAGTTCTACGACGACCCGTGGGACGCGTATCGCTGGCTGCGCCGCCACAGCCCGATCCACTGGGATGCGAAGAACGAGCTGTGGGTGATCTCGCGTCACGCCGACGTGTCGCACATCTCCCGCAACCCCGAGCTGTACTCGGCGGCGGGAGGCGTGCGGCCACGGGTCGCCGCGCCGATGTCGATCATCTCGATGGACGACCCGGAGCACACGCGGCAGCGTCGACTGGTGAGCCGTGGCTTCACGCCGGCAAAGGTGCGCGCGCTCACCGACCACATCCGTGAGATCTCGAACCAGATCATCGACGAGGTGGCGGACCGAGGCGAGCTCGAGTTCGTCTCCGAGTTCGCGATCCACGTCCCACTGATCGTGATCGCCGAGATGATGGGACTCGACCCGAGCCAGCGCGACCGGCTCTACCACTGGTCCGACGCGATGATGGCCGGCGACAGCGCGGTGGAGCCCGACGATCCGCGCCTGCACGCAGCGGCGGAAGCGTTCGGCGAGTACGCCGTGATGTGCCAGGCGCTGATCGACGAACGTCGCGCCAACCCGGGCGCCTCCGACGACATCATCAGCACCCTCACCGCTGCCTTCGACGACGGGGCGCTCGCGCGAGAGGACCGCGGAGGCGCCGCGGTCGACCCGGCCGACCTCCTGCACGGCGAGCTCACCGACGACGAGCTGTTCATGTTCCTCGTCCTCATCGTGGTCGCGGGCAACGAGACCACTCGCAACGCGCTCACCGGTGGGCTCATGGCGTTCTCGGAGTTTCCCGACCAGAAGCGCCGCGTGCTCGAGGATCCTTCGCTCTGGGACACCGCCGTCGATGAGATCATCCGCTTCGTGACGCCTGTCCTCACGTTCAGCCGCACGGTCACTCGGGACCACACCTACGGCGGCGTGGACTTCAAGGCGGGCGACAAGGTCTTCATGCTCTACCAGTCCGCCAACCGCGACGAGGAGGTGTTCGACGCGCCCGACGAGCTGCGCGTCGACCGCAACCCCAACCCGCACCTCGCGTTCGGCATCGGCACCCACTACTGCATGGGCGCGAACCTGGCGCGCGCCGAGGTGCGTGTCGTGTTCGAGGAGCTCTTCCGCCGCCTTGGCGACATCCACGTGCCCGACCCGTCAAGTCGGCGACGCGGCGCGTCCTCGCTCGTCCTCTCCCTCGACCACCTCCCCGCGGCGTTCACCCCCGAGCGCTCCTGATGGCGCTCCCGCAGCAGTCGACCGACCCGCGCACTCGCATCCTCGACGCAGCGCTGGCGCTGATGAGCGAGCAGGGCTCCGCTGGCGCCTCGATGCGACAGCTCGCCGCCGCCTGCGAGCTCAACGTGGCCACGATCTACCACTACTTCCCCTCCAAGGAGGACCTGCTCCACAGCGTCCTCGCCGAACGTCGCTACGGCGAGAGGCTCGCCGTCGATCCACCGAGGATCGATCCCGCGCTCGCACCCAGAGCGAGGTTGGCGTTGCTCGTGGAGTGGCTCTGGGCGAACGCGCTCGAGGAGGAGGCGGTGTGGCGACTCCTCATCGGCGAGTCGATCCGCGGCGAGAGCACCGCTGCAGCCAGCGCCGCAGGGGTGGTCGGCGCGCTCGCGGACGCGCTCGAGCGCTGGCTGGCAGATGGGTTCCCCGAGCTGCACGGCGACGCCGCGTCGCTCGCCCGTCTCGTGCAGGCTCAGGTGTTCGCGCTCGTGGTCGAGCACCTCGCACTCGGCGACGTGAGCGTTGTCGCTGCGCGCCGGCGAGCCCAGGAGCTCGCAGCCATCGTGTTCCCCTAGCCCCCGCGTTCTTGGGTCCCACTGTTCGGGTCTTCCGAACAGAACGACCCAAGAACGCGGTCCTACGGGCGCACCGAGGACCAGTTCGGTAGTTTTCGGGCCGAGGAGACGGCCCGAACGGTGTCGTGGTCGTCCGTGCCTGGGGAGGCCCGATGACCCTCACCACCCGATCGGTCGAACCCGCCGCTGCGGAGCGAGACGAGCTCCGGATCCGCGCGGTCCCCGAACCCGGCACGGCCGCCCATGCGCTGCGCCCGCTCCTCGAGCGCCTGCTCGGGCCCGAACCCGACGTGCAGATCCAGCTCTGGGACGGAAGCGCCTTCGGTCGTGTCGACGGCGCGGGCACGCTGACGATCCGCTCGGCCGACGCGCTGCGGCGCATCATCTGGGCACCTGGCGAGCTGGGGCTCGCGCGGGCGCACGTGGCCGGCGAGCTCGACGTCGAGGGTGATGTGATCGCCGTCGTCGCTGCACTGCGCGACGCGAAGCCCGACCACCTCGGTCCGCGCATCCTGCCGGTTGCCTTGCGCGCGGCGCGGCGCGTCGGCGCGCTCGGACGTCCGCTTCCACCGCCGCCGGAGGAGGCAAGGGTCCGTGGGCGGCGGCACTCGAAGCGACGCGACGCGCAGGCCGTCCGACACCACTACGACGTGGGCAACGACTTCTACGAGCTCGTGCTCGGTCCCTCCATGACCTACTCCTGCGCCTACTTCAACCGCCCCGAGGCGCTCCTCGCCGAGGCGCAGGCCGCCAAGCACGAGCTCGTCTGCCGCAAGCTCGGCCTCCAGGATCGACCCGCGGCACGGCTCCTCGACGTCGGCTGCGGCTGGGGCTCGATGGCCATGCATGCCGCGGCGCACCACGGTGCCTCCGTGGTCGGCATCACGATCAGCCCCGAGCAGGCCGACCATGCGCGAGCGCGCGTCGATCGTGCGGGATTGCGCGACCGGGTCGAGATCCGGCTCCAGGACTACCGAGACCTCGGCGACGAGGAGTTCGACGCGATCTCCTCGATCGGGATGTTCGAGCACGTCGGCAAGGTGCGCATGCGCGAGTACTTCCAGACCCTCGCGACCCATCTCAGCAGCGGCGGACGCCTGCTGAACCACGCGATCTCGAGCACCGCCGGCTCCCGGCTGCGGGGACGCTCCTTCACGGGACGCTACGTGTTCCCCGACGGCGAGCTGCTCGACGTCGGCGACGTGGTGCTCGCGATGGAAGGCGTCGGACTCGAGGTGCGAGACGTCGAGTCGCTGCGCGAGCACTACGCACGCACCCTTCGAGCCTGGGTGTCAAACCTGGAGGCGAGCTGGGATGCTGCCGTGGCCCTCGTCGGAGAGGCCCGAGCGCGTGTGTGGCGGCTCTACATGGCAGGGTCAGCCGTCGGCTTCGAAGACGGCGGGATCTCGATCCACCACGTCCTCGGTGTCGCGCCCTGGGCGAACGGCACCAGCGGGATGCCGGCGACCCGCGACACGTGGGCGGTGCCGACCGACGGCACTACGTTGCTCCCATGACCGCCGTCGAGCTTCCCACCGCGATCCTGCGCCACGAATCCGAGCTCCCGTTCGTCCCCCTCGGCGACGGCTCGACCTTGCAGCTCTTGCAGGTCGACATCGACCAGGGCCTCTGGGTCATCCGCACGCGCTTCACGCCGGGCATGACCGTCGACACCCACAAGCACACCGGGTCGGTGCTCGCGTTCACGATGTCGGGGAGCTGGAAGTACCTGGAGTACCCCGACGCCGTCAACCGTGCCGGCAGCTACCTGTTCGAACCGGCAGGGTCGGTGCACACGCTCCACGTGCCCGCCGACAACGACGAGGTGACCGACGTCTTCTTCGCGATCCACGGTGCGAACCTCAACCTCGACTCCGAGGGCAACGTCACCACGGTGATCGACGCCGGCGGGATCCGTGACTTCTACTTTGCGATGTGCGAAGCGGAGGGTCACGGTCTGCCGCCGGTGATCGGCGCCTGACCACGCGGCTCCGCGCGACTCCTCAGCGCGGGACCGTGGCCTCCACGCCCTGCGCGAACCAGTCCATCGCGTCGAGATCGCCACCTCCGAGCACGGATCCGGCCGGCACACGGACCCGGCCCAACTGGTCGAGGATCGGTCCGGTGAACGGCGAGCCACCGGCGATGAGCGCGGCCGTTGCCGACGCGAGCCGATCGCGCGTCTGTTGTGTCACGCTCGGACCGGGCTCGGTCAACAGGAACGGGTTGTCGCCGCTGGCGAGGCTGCCTCGGAAGTCGCCTTCGTACGGGCTCGTCTCGAAGGTGCCGTCGATGATCGTCTGCACGATGCGGGCGTAGAGGGCGTCCCAGCTCCACACCGCGCCGACCAACCAACCCGTTGTGGCCACCTCGGATCCGTCGGCGTGGTAGCCGACGGAGTAGATGCCAGCGGACTCCGCCGCGCGCAGGATCGTTCTCGTGCAGTCCTGGTGCTGCGCGATCACATCCACGCCCGCCGCGATGAGCGTGCTCGCCGCCGTCGACTGCGCCTTCGGGTCGCACCAGGCCTCGGTGAACACGACCCGAGTGGTGACCGTCGGGTTCACCGATCGCGCGCCGAGGGTGAAGGCGTTCACGTTGTTGAACGTGGCCGGGATCGGGAAGGCCACCACGAACCCGAGGCGACCGGAGCGTGTCGCCGCACCTGCCGTGATCCCCGCGAGGTAGAGGGCCTCGCTGTGGGCGCCGAAGTAGGTCCCGAAGTTCGGGAGGTGTGGGGTCGGTTCGACACCGCCTTGGTGCAGCACGGTGACCTCCGGGTGACGTCGTGCCACCTCGTAGGCCGCCGCAAGGTGCCCGAAGGACGTGGCGAAGAGGATCGTCGCGCCCTGGTCGACGAGATCCTCCAACGCGGCGACGGCGTCCGCGTCCTCCGGGACGTTCTCGACGCGGCGCACCTCTGCGTCGGGGAAGGCGCGAGCCAGCGCCTCGCTCCCCTCCCAGGCGGCCTGGTTGTAGCCGAGGTCGTCGTGGCTCCCCACGAAGATGAACCCGATGACCAACCGGTCGTGCCTGGCGGCGGTCGCTCCGACGCACGCTGACGCCACGAGCGCCAGCGCGACTGCGAGTGGTACGACCCGCCTCATCGGGGTGATCCTACGATGGCCGCCATGTCGTCCCGCCCGAGCCGCCGTCACTGGTGGCTCACGGCCGCGGTGGTGCTCATCGGAATGACCGCCACCATCGGATCGTCGGCTGGGTTCGCGCAGAGCATCCAACGCGACCGTGATCGACGCCTCGACGCGGCCGCCGCCCGGGCACGCGGCGCCGTGAGCGAGCGGTTGCGTCTGCACACCGAGGACCTCGCGCACCTCCGCAACTGGCTCCTCCTGAACCCCGGAGCGTCTCGAGCCGACTTCCACCAGTTCACGACGCTCGGCCTCGAGGAAGGCCTGTACCCGAGGGTGCAGGCGCTGTCGATGGTGCCACGCGTGGCGCGCGACGACCGCGATCGCTTCCTCGCCGACATCCGGGCGGAGCTGGCCGGCCAGACCGGCTTCCCCCCGTTCGTCATCACTCCCGAGACCACGGGCGACACCTCCTACCCGGTCACCTACATCGAACCGATCGCCGGCAACGAAGCTGCCCTCGGGTTCGACCTTGCCAGCGATCCCGTGCGCCTCGAGACGATCGAGACCGCGAGGGACCGTGGCGGCGCGGTCGGCACCGGACCCGTCCGTCTGCGCCAGGAGACCGGAGACCAGACCGGGTTCGTCCTGATCTCGCCGATCTACGACACCCAGGACGTGCCGGCGACCGGCCCGGCCCGACGCCGACACTTCATCGGCATCGCGAGCATGGTCCTGCGGGTCGGGGACATGTTCACGGGAGTTCTCGGCGAGGACCCCGAGGTCGACGCGGAGATGTACGACGTCGGCCCCACCGTCGATCCCCCCGAGATGCGCTACGACGAGTCGACCCGACTGCTCAACACCAAGCCGAACGTGGTGGTGAGGGCCGACGGCACCGTCCCTGGGACCTATCGCGATCTCGATCTGAACATCGGGGACCGGCGGTGGCGCATGGTGCTGACCCCGGCCGCTGGGTTCTCGAAGGGAAGTGAGCAGCTGCCATGGGTTGTCGCGCTGCTCGGCACGCTCATCACGCTGCTGCTCGCCGCGATCGTGCACACCTCGGCCAGCGCGCGAAGGCGTGCGGAGCGTCGGGCGCTTGCGATGACTGCCGACCTTCGCTCCGCCGAGGAGCGGACCCGCTCGATCATCCAAGGCGCCCCCGACGCGATGCTCGTGGTCGACGCAGACGGACGCATCGTCACCGCCAACCTCGCCACCGAGGCGCTGTTCGACTACTCGGCCGCCGACCTCGAGGGGAAGCCCATCGAGGTGCTGCTCCCGGAGGACCTCGGTGAGATCCACCGGCAGCACCGCGCTGGCTACGCAACCGCGCCCCGCCGTCGTGAGATGGGCGCGGATCTCGAGCTCCTCGGCAGGACGCGCTACGGCGAGACCTTCCCCGTCGAGGTGAGCCTGAGCCCGCTGCTCACGAGCGATGGCGCGCTCGAGGTGATCGCGGCCGTGCGAGACGTGTCAGACCGGCGCGCGGCGCAAGCCGCACTCCAGGATGCGTATGACCACGAGCGAGCTGCGGCCGAGCACCTGCGCGAAGCGAACGAGCTCAAGACGGCGTTCCTGAACACCATCAGCCACGAGCTGCGCACGCCGCTCACCGCCATCGCCGGCTTCACAGACCTCCTCTTGGGGGCGCCGCTCACGGAGGAACAGCGCACCGACTACCTCCACCGCGTCCGGCGCAACGCGAACAGCTTGAGCACGCTCATCAGCGACGTGCTCGCGTTCGCCCGTCTCGACCGCGGCGACGCGGCGATGAACCCCGTCGAGCTCGATCTCGCCGAGGAGGTGCCGCTCGTCCTGGATCAGCTCGCGCCGCTCCTCCAGGGCTTCTCGGTGGCCACGGAGCTTCACGGACCCGCCCGCACGATCATCGACCGTGAGGCGCTGACGCGGATCCTCACGAACCTCGTCACCAACGCCGCCCGCTATGCGCCGGAGGGCACGACCGTCACGGTGGCCGTCGAGCAGCGCGCCGGGGAAGCCGTCCTGTCGGTGACCGACGAGGGCCCGGGGATCCCCGCCGACGAGCGTGCGCACATCTTCGAGCGCTTCTTCCGCGGTGCCACCGCGCTCGCGTCGCGCGTCCCCGGCACCGGGATCGGGCTCGCGGTGGTCAGCGAGCTCGCCGAGCGAGCCGGTGGCGGCGTGGAGGTGTCGGCACCAGACGGCGGCGGCGCGCGGTTCGAGGTCACGCTGCCCGGGGTCGACCGCGGCTAGCGCGGCGGATCAGAAGGTACGATCGCTCGTTCATGGCCACCACGCCCGGCGCCAAGCGCGTGCTCATCGCCGACGACGACGAGGACATGCGCGAGCTCCTCGGAGTCGTGCTCAGCACCGCTGACTACACGGTCGTCGGTGCTGCTGCCGACGGCGAGGAGGCCCTGCGGCTCTGGCGCGAGGAACGTGGCGAGGGCGTGTGTGCGGTCATCCTCGACCAGCGAATGCCCGGCCTGTACGGCATCGAGGTGGCCGCCATGATCCGGGCTGAGGATCCAGACCAGGCGATCATCCTCCTGAGCGCGTTCATCGACGACGCCACGGAGGAGAGCGCCCGGGGGGCGGGCATCCTCGCGTGCATCCCCAAGGAGGATGTGCTCGGGGTCCCGCACCATGCCGCGCTCGTGCAGGCCTGCTCGGGCTGAGGCCCCCGTTGGAGCGGACGACGGGATTCGAACCCGCGACCCCAACCTTGGCAAGGTTGTGCTCTACCAGCTGAGCCACGTCCGCGTGAGCCCGGGACGATAGCAGGGGCGTTCCGGAGGGCCCAACCGCCACACCGTGCAGCGGGCGGGGGGAGAACGCCGGCGCGGCGTCGAAAACGGTGTCGTCGGGACGTGACCGATGCCACATCGCAAGCCGCGTTGTGTACGGTCGGGACGTTCGGGCACACATCGTGCAACGAAGGCGATTGCAGAAGCTCGACGCACCAGGGGGCCCCATGCACGCACCACGCTCCACCTACCGACGCACGAAGCGAACGGCTGTTGCCCTCGGGGCGATCGCGCTGCTCGTGGCCATCACGACCGACCCCGGTGCGGCGTCGCCCGCCGCCACCCCCTTCCGCAGCGGGACCGGCTCAGCCGTCGCGCTCGGCTACAAGGTCAACCCGACCAACGGCAACCTCAGCTTCGGCGTCACGGTCGGCGAGTCGATCGCCGGCCATCAGAACACCGCCGCCACGGGCCAGTCGCGCGCGATCAACCTCGGGGTGATCGGCGTGACGCTCGCGAGCGAGGCATGTGACGGCGGTGACCCCACGTGGAAGGAGAGCGACCAGCCGCAACCGGTGATCGTGCGCTCCGGTGACAAGGGCGCGGAGGCAGGACGAAGCGAGTTCGAGCAAGGGATCCC
>JBQTHC010000063.1:0-3218 GCA_052390255.1 Microthrixaceae bacterium | reverse complement strand
GGCCCCCACCTGCGTGGGCCCCCACCGCGCCGGTGGGGGGGTCGCGGGCGACGACGCGGGGTACGTCCCGATCAACGCCGACTGCCAGACCAACGTCGATCACATCTACGCGGCGGGCGACCTGTCGGGAAAGCTCCCGCTGTCGTCGGTCGCCGCGATGCAAGGGCGACGGATCGCCGCGCACGTCATGGGGCTCGAGTCACGGGGGCGCCGCGCGCTCGACTACGAGAAGGCCGCCTCCGCGATCTTCACGATCCCCGAGATCGCCGACGTCGGTCTGGCCGAGGCCGACGCGTTCGCCGAGGGACGCAAGGTCCGCGTCACCAAGGTGCCGTTCTCGCTCTCGCCGAAGGCGCTGATCGAGAGCCACCATCGTGGCTTCGTCAAGATCGTGAGCGACCCTGCCACGGGCGTCGTGCTCGGCGGGTCAGTGGTGGGTCGCCACGCCGCGGAGCTCATCTCCGTGCTCGCCGTGGCGGTCACCAACCGCCTCACGGTCACCGACATCGTCGACAGCCTGCTCGTGCACCCGTCGTTGTCGGAGACGCTCGCCGAGGCCGCCGAGTAGTCGTGTCCGCCCTGACGGCTCCGGCGCTCGTGGCGGCGGGGCTCCTCGTGCTCGCTGGTGCGCAGAAGGTCCTCGACCCGGCGATGACGGTGGGGGCGTTGCGCGCGCTCGGCCTGCCGTCCGCACCCGCGCTCGTGCGGGTCGGCGCCGCGACCGAGATGGTGCTGGGCGCGTCGGCGCTGTCCACGGGCGACCCCGCGCTCTGGGTCCTCGTCGCCGTCAGCTACCTGGCGTTTGCTCTCGTCGTGGTGGCGGCGATCCGCAAGGGGACGATGATCGGGTCCTGCGGCTGCTTCGGGCGCGAGGACACACCGCCGCACTGGATCCATGTGGTGCTCGACGTCGCGCTGGCAGGCGTTGCCCTCTCGGTGGCGGGGAGCGGCGACGTGACGCTCAGCTCGCTGGGTGATCGTCCCGCGTTCGGTGCTCTCGTCGTGGCGCTCGCCGCGCTCGGCCTCGTGCTGACCTACGCAGCGTTCGTCGATCTCCCCCGCACGCTGTCGAACGGTCGACGAGCCCGTGGGGGTCTCAGGTGATGATCACCACGATGTCGCCTGCGCCCACCGACTGACCCGGCTCCACCTTGATCTCCGAGACGGTCCCCGCCTTGTCGGCGGCGATGTTGTTCTCCATCTTCATCGCCTCCAGGACGCACACCGGCTGCCCCGCGGCGACCTCTTGGCCGACCTCCACGAGCACCTTCACGATCGTTCCCTGCATCGGCACGGCCACCTTGCCGCTGCCCGCTCCGCCGCCGCCGCCCGTGGAGGCTCGCTTCGGGCGCGGCGCTGCGTTCGAACCGCCCGGGAGCACTGCAACGGGCAGGTCCGGCACCCAGAGCTTCACGGAGAACCGCTTGCCGTTGATCTCGACGTCGACGTCGCGCTGCACCTTGGGCGGCTCCTCCACGTCGGAGGCCCCCGCTCGTGCGCTCGACGAGACGCCGGTGAGGTCGAGCTTCGCTTCCACCCACTTGGTGGAGTGGGTCGCGGCGGCGAACTCCGGGTGGCGCAAGATGGCGAGGTCCGCGGGGATCGTGGTGGCGATGCCCGTGATGCGCATCTCCTCGAGCGCGCGGATCATGCGGGCGATAGCGGTGTCCCGATCGCGGCCCCAGACGATGAGCTTGCCGACGAGGTTGTCGTAGAACTGGCTCACCTCGTCGCCCGACTCGTACCCGCCGTCCCAGCGAACGCCGAACCCGTCGGGTGGCGAGAGCTCGGAGATCGTGCCGGGTGAGGGCAGGAACCGTCCTTCGGCCGGGTCCTCTGCGTTGACGCGGACCTCGATGGCGTGGCCGCGGAGGTCGAGGTCGTCCTGCGTGAACGACAGCGGCTCACCCGCCGCGACGAGGATCTGCTCACGCACGAGGTCGATGCCCGACACGAGCTCGGTGACCGGGTGCTCCACCTGCAGGCGCGTGTTCATCTCGAGGAACCAGAACTCGCCGTCCTGGTACAGGAACTCGACCGTGCCCGCGTTGTGGTAGCCGCAGGCCTTCGCCACCTTGACGGCCGCCTCGCCCATCGCCTGACGGGTCTCGGCCGGGAAGGCGGGGGCGGGGCTCTCCTCGATCAGCTTCTGGTGGCGACGCTGCGCGGAGCAGTCGCGCTCGCCGACCCACACCATGTTCCCGTGGGTGTCGCCGATCACCTGCATCTCGACGTGGCGCGGCCAGCTGAGGTAGCGCTCGACGTAGCACTCCGCGCGTCCGAAGCCCTTGAGCGCCTCGGACTGCGCCGACTCGAGTGCACCGGGCGCCTCCTCGGCCGACGCAACCACGCGCATGCCGCGACCGCCACCGCCGTAGGCGGCCTTGATCGCCACCGGCCACCCGTGCTCGTCGCCGAACGCGATGACCTCGGCGGCCGAGGTCAGGAACTCGGTGGTCCCAGGCACCCCTGCCACGCCCGCAGCCTCTGCCGCGATGCGGCTCGACACCTTGTCGCCCATCACCTCGATCGCCTCGGGCGGTGGGCCGATGAACGTGACGCCGCGCTGCGTGATCGCGCGAGCGAAGTCGGTGTTCTCCGAGAAGAACCCGTACCCAGGGTGCACGGCGTCGGCACCCGACTGCTCGATGACCTCGAGGATGCGCTCGGTGTTCAGATAGCTCTCGGCCGCAGTCTGGCCGCCGAGCGCGTACGCCTCGTCGGCGAGCCGCACGTGCAGCGCGTCACGGTCGAGCTCGGAGTACACCGCGACGCTGGCGATGCCCATCTCCTTGCAAGCGCGGATGACCCGGACGGCGATCTCGCCCCGGTTGGCGATCAGGACCTTGGTGAGCACGCCATATGGTTAGTGGGGTGCCGGGTGGACGTGCCAGATCAACGCTCGCGGCTGGTCCGGGGTCGAGGTTCGCGGACGTCCGTTGGGTGGCCGAGACCGGCTCGACGAACGCGGATGCCCTCGCGCTCGCCCTGGCGGGCCAGGTCCATGGCGTCGGCGTTGGTCGAGCCGGTCTCCGCGACCCAGCGCACATCGGCGAAGCGGGCGCCGGAGCCCGAGGTGAGCGCTGATCTGGCACGTCCACCCGGCACGGCAGTAACCATATGGCGTGCTCACCAAGGTCCTCATCGCCAACCGGGGCGAGATCGCCGTCCGGGTCATCCGCGCCTGCAAGGAGATGGGCATCGCGTCCGTCGCCGTG
>JBQTHC010000062.1:0-7123 GCA_052390255.1 Microthrixaceae bacterium | reverse complement strand
AGTTTGGACGTCGACGCCGTGAGTGCTCCGCTGCCGCCTCGCGATGGAGGATGCAGTGGCCGGCACGACCAACCCTGAAGACGAGCCCGGCGAGGGAGCGCTGGAGGCATTCTGGGCCAAGATCGACGTCGACGAGCTCGACGAAGCGATGAGCGAGGGCGCGGATGAGGTCCTCGACCTGTTCCAAGGTGCCGCCGACGAGGTCGAGTGGCTCGGCTCGGTGGCGTTCGGCTCCCCCGACTTCTCCAGCTCCGGCGTCGACGTGTACTCACTCCGCTTCGGCGGACGCGTGTACTCCTTTCACACCGAGCCCGACTCTGGCCCGTATGAGCTTCGGTTCGAGTACGACGTGTCCGACACCGCAGGCCGGGAGCGCATGCTCCGCCGACTCATCGACGACTGGTTCATGAGCGTTGGCGTCGATGAGGTGTCCTTGGGCGAGGCCTACGACACCGACTCGAGGTTGGCCGTCCGTCGAGCGGGTGAGGCGAACGGCGGCGCTCCGTGGAGTACAGGCCGCCTCGCGGACGACCTGCGATCTGTAGGTGACGACGAGCTGTCTACCTTGGCCGCGAACGTCGCGACGGCACTCGACGCACCCGAGCCCGCCGTGCTCGACGCGCTCCTGCGGCTGCGCCGCACGCCGGAGGTCGACCCCGAGGACGATCTCACGCGGCTGGTGGCCTGGGCTGTGTCATGGCCGCGCAACGACCTCGGGACAGCCCATGACTGATCGGGTCAGCTGTAAGCAGCCAGGAACAGGGCAGTAGGGCCAACTCCGACACAGACAGAATCCATGACATGCCTCTTGCATGGCTTCGATGGCTGTGGTCTAATCCATCTAAGCGATCACAAAGCCATGGAAGGGTTTGGACCCATGCCCACTTTCGCACTAACCCCCGACGTGAACCTCGAGCTCGAGGAGCCAGTCGCCCGCCGCCTGTACCTCAGAATGCACGAGCACTTCGACGGCCGCGATTTGTGGGCAACCGACGCACTCAGCCTCGACGACAACCATCCCCTGTGGGAGCGGCACTCCGGACGAACTGGCCACACGGGTCCCGAGTGGTCTTCGGGCGACGAGACGCTCGCCGAGGCCTTCTACGCCCTGCTCAGCGGCAAGGGGAAGCTCTTCTTCGATCTACTCCTCGAAGCTCCCGGCCAGCAGCTCACGGTCGACGATCTGATCGCTGCGTCTGGCGGTGCGTTCACCAGCAGCTTAAGCATCGCGGGTGCCATCAACGGGCTCCGCAAGGCCCATAAGGCGTCCGGCCGCCGCAACCCCTTCTATTGGTGGGCGGGCACGCCGAGCCGCTACGCCGTCAAGTGTTCCGTCGCCGACGTGTTCAACGCGGCTCGAGCGAAGATTGCCTCCTAGTGGCGCGCGGACCGATGCGCCAGGTGTGCCAGACGTGTCGCGACGGCGACGACTTCGTCACCTGGGAGGTCGAAGGCCCCGGCCTTTGGCGGTATTCATGCGCGAGCCCCGTGCATGGCGAGTCCGGTTACTCGTGGCTCAGCACGGGCCGTAGCCCCCTCGACGGGGCCGGCCATGACGGCCTCTCCGAGGAGCTTGGTATCTACGACGCCCTGCTCCGGTGCCTCACTCCCGGCGAGACATACATCGAGTACGGCATCGTGGAGTATCGGTACGCCGTCGCCAACCCGGGCGAGTACAAGCACCTCGTCAAGCTCTACGACCACACGCAAGCCGCCCTCGACCGTGGTGAGGGACTCGAGTACTCCGCGTCGGCGTTCATCGGTGGCGCACTCGGCCGCCTCTACCACCGTGACGGACTCCTGACGCGCGTCGACACGAAGGCCACGGGATTCTGGTCCTACAACGGAACACTTCACGGCTGGGCACTCAAGCCCGGGCCGGACAATGACACCGTTCGCACCTGGGCCGACTTTGCGGCCAAGCAGGGCCTCAAGCCGAAGGAATGGCCGAAGGAACTCCTTACGTAGTCAACGACCGCCGCGGCGGGCAGGCCCTGAGCGCGGCGACGGTGGACCATCATCGCCACGCTGCGCCCCGATGTCGAGCTCACCTACGACCCCGACGCCCGCGCCCGGGCCGTTCGGGAGCGCCTCGACGACCTGTGCGCCAACCAGGTCGCCGCCCTCGAGACCCTTGAGTTGAAGGCTGACGTGTGTTGGTCCGTACGCCGGGCCGCAGCAAGGAACCTTCCGTTGGACGAGACCTAGCCGGCCGACGAGTCCAGCAGGGATAGCGTTCCCACGTGGCTGACCTTGCTCCCTCGGTCGTCGCCGCCGCGAGCGGGCTGATCGGTGCTGCCATCGGCGGCTCTGTTACGTACGGCGTGGCCCGTCAGCAGATTCGTGCTTCCCGCGATACTCAAGAGGCCGATCGCCGAAGGGAGGCGGTGCAACGGCGACGAGAGCTGTATGCAGGTTTCATAGCCGCAGCGACCCAGGTGGTCGGATCGTGGCTCGGCATCATGGGCAGACCTATAGACGAAGCCACTCTGCGAGCCGCTGATGACGACAGGGAGGACCACTACCGCGAGCTGCAGAAGCTGGCAGCAATGGTTCGAATCAGCGCGTCGTCGGAGGTTGCCGCTGCGGCCGAAGTTCTCCTGACGGAGGTACGGCGCACGCAGGCGAGCGTTCGAGCAGCCCTTCAGGCGGGCACGGCAGACGTGCCGAGCGCGGAGTGGGACGAATTGGAGGCAGCGTTCGCCGACGCGCGAGATCGTTTCGTGGAAGTGGTTAGAGCCATCCGTCGCGGAGACTGAACCTCACGCACCCGCTGCCGCGTTCCGAAGCGCCCAGCCACCCCCGACCGATCACCTCACGGCACGCCACGCGAGACGAGCGTGGCGGTTCGGAGCGGGGTCCACTGCTCAGGGCGCGGCACCTGCACGCAACGCTTGATCCGCGATGACGTGCGGTTGCTCTCGTGGTCGACACCTAGAGGACGAAGTCCACGGTTTCGGCGTTCAAGTCGACGTTTGTTGTACTCCGAGCGGCGTCTAGCCAAGCCCTAGCGTGCACGTGCGTCCCACTGCGCTCGTTCGCCCACCATGGCCGGTACTTCCGTGCTGACGCTGGCAGCGGCCGCTGAAGGATTCGCTCAACTTCACCGAAGCTCAGCCGCACGACTGACTCCGTCCGATTCTCGAGGTACTCGCGCAGCGGCGCGTAGGTCGAACTTCTGCGATCGGGTGCCTGGGCCACCGTGCGCGGGGTGTACGAGCCAACGAGCCAGTTGATGAAGCGCTCGGGGTGCTGCACGTAGGTGGTGATGGTGTTGCGAGCCTTTCCGGCAGCACGCAACTCGGCTTCATAGCGATCGAGCGCGCCTCGAAGATCGTCTTCCGTCCAGCCCTTCGTTCTAGCCATACACATATCTATTGCCGAGGGTGACCTCCCTGTCAAGGTTGATGAATCCGGGCGCGTGGACTCGTCCGTTCAGACGGGAGGACTGCGGACCACCAGCTCGATGTCCTCCTCGTGCATGAGGACCGGGGCGTCGTCAACGTCGAGGTAACGGCTGTCTTGAGTCGACGATCGCCGGCATCGCCACCCTCGTCGGGCTGGTGCTCTCCGTCGTCCGCATCGCGTGGCGGCGGGGGCTCATCGAGGAAGAAGCCTGTTGCACGCCGAACTACACGGCTGTAATCTGGGGGTCTTCCCCTTCGGGACCCGGGTCGATTCTCGGGGTCCCCAGCAGTCGAACCATGACATGCGTCCCGGAGGTGAACCGTGCCCGACCAGCCGCTCGACTACGAGCAGTGCACGCCCGACGAGCGTGAGGTCCTGCTCGACCACCTCCTCACGCAGCGCAACGCGCTGCTCGACGAGGCCCTCCGCGTCCTCCTCGCCGCCAATCACCTCGAGGACTTCCGCGCCGACGGTTCCCTCACGATGGCCGACTGGCTCGCCTACCGCTGCAACATCTCCCGAACCACGGCCGGTCAGTGGGTGCGAGCCGCTACCGCGCTGGAGAACCTGCCTCGCATCCGGGCGCGCTTCGTGTCGGGCCACCTCAGCTTCGAGCAGCTCCGCCTCGCCCTCAGCTTCGCCACGCCCGCCGACGACGAGCACCTCGCCGAGCTCCTGCCGTCGCTGAGCTGCGCCGAGGTCGAGGTGCTGGCCAAGCAGCGGCGACGGGCCCGCCAGAGCGAGCACGACGAGGCCCGCCGGCTCACCCATCTGCGCTTCCGACGCGACCGCTCCGGCCTGGGCACCCGCGTGTCGGGCTTCTTCGCCAACGACGACGCCGCCATCGTCGAGTCCGCCCTGAACCGCCGAGCCCAGGCCACTGGGCCCGATCCCGAGACCGGCCTGTGGGCGCCGCATGAGCGACGCACGGCCGGCGCCCTGCGTGACCTCTGCGCCGAGGACCTCGCCCGAACCGCGGCCGAGGGCTCCGAGCCCGACGCCGCGATGGTCGTCATCCACGCCCCCGCCGCGCTGCTCGAGCGCCTCAGCGAGCCCGAGCGCGACGCGGCGGGCAACGCCACCATCAACGGCCACCCGATCACCGACGCCGTGCTGCGCCGACTCCTGTGCGACACCCGCATCGAGGTGAGCTTCGACACGCCCGACGGTCGCACCGTCGGCGTCGGCCGTGCCACCCGCAACCCGCCCGCCTGGCTCCGCCGCCGGGTGATCGGGCGAGACCACGGCCGTTGCCGCTGGCCAGGATGCGGCAGACCGCTCCGTCACCTCCACCACATGATCCACTGGACCCGCGGCGGCCCCACCGACGCGGCCAATCTCCTTGGCGTGTGCTGGCACCATCACCACCTCCTCCACGAAGGCGGGTGGGACGCCAGCGGCGACGCCGACGGCGAGATCGTCGTCACCAGCCCGCACGGGCGCACCCTCCGAAGTCGGGCCGGACCGATCGCCGCCTGACGCACGCGGTTCGGCCGACGGCGCGTCGCCGCGCGCACCGGCGCGTGTCGAGGGTCGCCTCGGGCATCACGCGCGCCGGCGCCCAACTCGGGCCCGTGGGCCCGGAGGAGCTCGCAGGGTGGGTCGGGCCGGCCTGAACCGACGGCGAATCGACCCTGGGCCTTGCGGCCGCAGTCCCGTAGCATCGGCGCGTGGCCTTCGACCGAATCACCGTCGATCCGGAGCGCATGGGTGGCGTGCCCTGCATCCGCGACCTTCGGGTGACCGTCGGCATGGTGCTCGGCCAGCTCGCCACCGGCCGAACCACCGAGCAGGTGCTGGAGGACTACCCCTACCTCGAGCGCGAAGACGTCCTCGCCGCCCTCGAGTACGCCGCCGCCCGCGTCAACGAGCGTGAGGTGCCGGTGTCCCGCACTGCATGAAGCTGCTGCTCGACGCGAACCTCTCACCCCGCCTCGTACCGGTGCTGGCGAGCGCCGGGTATGAGACGGCCCACGTCGACAGCGAAGGTCTGCTCGGCGCCTCCGACGCAGCCATCTTCGACCACGCAGGTGACCGCGGACTCGTAGTCGTCACCGCCGACAGCGACTTCCCGATGCTGCTGGCCCTCCGACGAGCGTCCAACCCATCGGTGATCCACCTCCGCGATGTCGCCGAGCTCACCCCCGACGTCCACGCTGCACTGCTCATCGCGAACCTTCCGGCCATCCAGGACGCCCTGCAGCGGGGTGCGATCGTGTCGATGAGCCCAACCCGCGTCGCAATCCGAGACCTTCCGATCCGGTAGCGAGCGCCGCGGGTCCTCAACCTGGCCCGCGGGTCGAGTAATCGTGCCGGGGCTGAGCCCCTCCGAGCCGACAGCGCACGTCGAGCGATACCGCACCCCTCCCCTCTGCCTCGTTCCCGTTCCATCGCCCCCACCCACCGTCCGGAACTGCGTCAAGATCCAATCCATGGGGCGGCTCGTACCTGATGACTTCCCGTTGTCGTCGCTGCGCAACGATGCGGAGCGGCGGGTGGTGGAGGCGTTTCGTGACGGGTTGACCGACGGGTGGCTGATCCTTCCCGACGTCGGGCTGCGGGCCGACGACGAGCGCCTCGTGATCGGCGGGTTCCTGCGCGTGGCCTTCGAGCTCGACGGCATGCCCCCACTGCCGATCCCGCCCGACGCCGACCACGAGTGGTGGACCACCGACGCCATCGCCCACCTGCAGGACAACTGGCACCACATCACCGCGCGCTTCGACACGATCATCGTCGACGAAGGCCAAGACTTCAGCCCCACCTGGATGGCCCTCCTCGAACAGCTCCTCGACCCCGACGGCCCCCGCCGCATGCTCGTCGTCGCGGATGACGCACAAGACCTCTACGACCGCGGCTTCCTCGCGCCGTCACCCGACGACGGCTGGGCCGTGGCCGAGCTCGTCACCAACTGCCGCAACGTCCACCAGATCGCCCGCCTCCTGCGCCGCCACCTCGACGGTGCGCGCTCACCCGCGAGCGGCCCCGAATCGCTCGGCGTGGAATGGCTGCCGGCCGACGACCTGCCCGCCGTGATCGACGCCGTGAACGACCGCCTCGTCGACCTCCTCGAGATCGACGAGCGCGACCCGTTGAGCATCGTCGTCGCCACCTGCACCACCTCCGTGCGCGACGCCCTACGAGCCGAGCTCCACCTCGTGCCGTGGGAAGACCGAGACGCCACACAGGTGGCCTGCGAGAACGTCCACCGCATCAAAGGCCTCGAAGCCGACTGCTTGATCCTCGCCTCCCCCGTCGCAGACGTCGCCGACGCGCTCCTCTATGTCGGTATCAGCCGCGCCGTCTCCCAACTCGTGCTGGTCGGCCCGCAGGCGCTCGCGGCGCGGGTCGGGTTGGCGTGATCCGGGCTGTCGCACCGCGTCGGTAGGTTGCGATCACGAGCCCCGGCTCGCCTCGGCGCTTCGGAGCGCCCAACCCCGCAGACCAGACCGGGAGAGCGCCGTGCGCAGCAAGAGGGGTCGCCTCGTCGTTCCGTCTATCGTCGCGCATCCAGTATCTGCTACAAGTAGCACATGGCGCGAGTCGGGGTGCGGGAGCTGCGGCAGCGGGCGAGCGAGCTCCTGCGACTCGTCGAAGCCGGTGAGACCATCGAGATCACCGACCGAGGACGACCCGTGGCGTTGCTGACCCCCCTTCCGAACGGCTCCCCCCTCGAGCAGCTTCGAGCGGCGGGCGAGGTGGAAGCGGCCACCGA
>JBQTHC010000061.1:0-12044 GCA_052390255.1 Microthrixaceae bacterium | reverse complement strand
GACGAGGCCGCCGTCGGTCCAGGGCCGACCTTGTTCCGCGCTCGGTGGCCCGCGCGCGTCGGCTCGAACCCCAGCTACCCATGGCTCGTCCTGTCGGTGGCGCTCTTCGGCCTCTTCTCGGTCGGCTTCACGATCACGATCCTGTCCGTGTCGATCCCGCGCATCGCCGGCGATCTCGGCAGCGACACGAGCACCGTCACCTGGGTCGTCACCGGGCCGCTGCTCGCGTTCGCCGTGGTGGGCCCCGCGATGGGCAAGCTCGGTGATCTCTACGGCCACCGCCGCATCTACGGCTTCTCGATGCTGTGCGTGGCGTTCTTCGCAGCGCTCACCGCGGCAGCGTGGAGCGCGGGTGCGCTGATCGCGTTCCGCGTCCTCGGCGCCGCCACCGGTGCGGCGGTCGGTCCCGCGTCGATCGCGATCATCAACCGCCTGTTCCCGCCGGAGCGGCGCGTGCAGGCGATGGGGTACTGGTCGATGGTGGGTGCGGGCGGTCCCGTGATCGGCGTGGTCGCCGGTGGCCCGATCGTGGAGACCTTCGGTTGGCGGTGGATCTTCGTGGCGCAGGTGCCACTCACCCTGATCGGCCTGCTGCTCGCGCTCTTGGTGCTGCCGGAGACGACACGCCGCGAGCGTGCGAGCTTCGACTACGTCGGCGCGCTGGTGCTCGCGCTCGGGGCCACCTCGTTGCTGTTCGCGATCAACCGCGGACCGCTGTGGGGGTGGTCGAGTCCACTCATCGTGGCCGGCTTCGCGATCGCGCCGATCGCGCTCGCGGGATTCGTGCTCGTCGAGCGGCGGGTCCTCAACCCGCTCCTGCCGCTCAGCTACCTCCGTCAGCGGAACTTCACGTTCGCGATCGCCACGCAGTGCTTCACCAACTTCGCGTACATGGGCGGCTTCGTGATCACGCCGATCTTCCTCGAGTCGGTCTTCGGGTACCCCGAGACGCGCGTCGGCGGCCTGATGATCGCCCGGCCCCTCGCGTTCGCGATCGCAGGGCCGCTCGCGGGCTACGTCGCGGTGCGCATCGGTGAGCGCACCTCGGCGATCGTGGGGTCAGCCTGCGTGGTCGCCTCGATGGGCGCGCTGTCCGCGGTCGCACCTGGCACGTCAGACCTCATGATCGTGGCCGCGCTCGCGCTGTCGGGGATCGGTCTCGGCTGCTCATCGCCGGCGCTCTCGGCGAGCATCGCGAACGCGGTCGACGAGGGTGATCTCGGGGTGGCCGGCGCCTTCCAGCAGATGATGACGCAGCTCGGCGTGGTCATCGGCATTCAAGTCATGCAGACGGTCTCGGTAGTCCGCGTGGCGTCGTCGGGGGCGGTGGGCGCCTATGGCGAGGCCTACCTCGTGGGCGGCTTCGTCGCTCTGCTCGGCCTGATCACGTCCACCTTCGTGCGCTCCAGCCAGCGACGCGTCGAGGGCGCCCCGCAGGGCGCCCTCGATCGTCAACAGGAAGCGGCACTGGCGACCTGAGCCGCCAGGCAATGACTCAATCCGCGGTGATCTCCTTGATCTTCGCGGCGATCTCGGCCTGCGCCGGGTCGGGGGTGCCCTGTTGCATCGCCATCAGCTTGGTCATGTCGCCCTGCACCTTGATCTTGCCGGCCATGAAGGCCTGCATCCCGGCCTGCGGGTTGCCGTCGACGAGGATCGCCTTGGCAGTGGCGTAGTCGAGCGTGACGGTGAGGTCGGGGGCGTCGAGGTGGCCGACGTCCATCTTCAGCTCGCCGCCGGAGGTGTCCATGTGTGCGTTGATGGTGCCGTCGCCGAAGGGCACGTCGGTGATGACCTGGTTCATCTTCACCACGTGCGGCGGGGCGCCGCCGCCCGGGGCGTCCTCGCGGATCTTCTTCGCGGCCTCGAGCCACTCATCGGACAGGAACGGGTACTGCGCCACGGGGGACACCTCCAGATCGGACGATTCGAGCGCTGGCGAACCTAGCGCGTGATCTCGACAGTTGCACTGCGCGTGCAGGAAGTGCGCTCAGGTGGTCGCCGTGGCCCCGGCGGCATGCAGCGCCGCCCGGATCGCCTCCTCGTCGGCGGCGACAGAGTGCACGACGTAGCGCGCGACGAACGCCGCCAGATCGGGCAGCGCCATCGTGATGCGACCCGTGCGGTGGAAGTGCGCGTAGTACCCCACGCATGCCACGACGCCGAACGCGAGCAGCTCGCTGTCGTCCTCGCGGATCGAGCCGTCCGCGTGGCCGGCCTCGATGATGCGGACCATGTCCTCGATGTGCTGGCGAGTGCCGCGGCGGATGACGTCGGCGAAGTTGCGCCCCTCGACGTCGAGCAGCGAGAAGAAGTTGGCGTGCGCCGCCATGAACAGCACCGATGCCTGGGTGCCGCGGTAGATGTTCACGAGCGGGAGCGCGTCAGGGTCGAGGGCCTGGCCCTGCTCCCGGCGGAGTCGGAGGCGGATGCTCTCCTCGAGCTCGCGGAAGAGCGCCTCCTTGTTGTCGAAGTACCAGTAGAAGAGGCCCTTCGCCACCCCCGCCGCGCGCACGATGTCGATCACGCGCGTCTCCGTGTAGCCGCGCTCCGCGAAGAGGGCGGCGGCGTGATCGAGCAGCTGCTGCTTGCGCTCGAGGCCCTGCGCGGTGAGCCGCCGGTCTGGTTCCACGACAAGAGGGTGCCCCGCACTTGACCCGTGGGTCAATCACGCAGGTGCGGTGGTACGGTCCCCGCGATGGCGGCTGCCACCAGAGCTGAGCGGATCGAGGCGCGCGAGCGGAACCCGAAGTGGCAGAACCCGCCGATGCTCATCGACATGTCGATCTGCATCAACTGCGACACCTGCATCCGTCATTGCCCACCGCAGTTCGGTGCGATCTTCAACCACGGCATGGACGTCGTGATCATCCCCGAGCTCTGCTCAGGCTGCGACAAGTGCCTGGATCCGTGCCCTGTCGACTGCATCTATCCCGACCCTGAGTGGACGCCCGCACCCGACGCGTGGTGGCAGGAGCAGGCGAGCGACGACCCGTATCGCTGAGGGCATCGGGTCTCTACAGGCGCGCGAGGAACCGCTCGACCACGCGGCCGACCTCGACGCGATCAGCACCATCGGCGACGAGCGTGGCCGCCTCGTGGAGGGCGGCGAGCACCACGTGGGCGAGCGGATCGACGGGCTGCGGGTCGATCGCGCCCGCGTCCATGAGCGCCTGCAGCGCGTCGCGCACGAGGCCAAGGCCGTACCGCTCCGAGAGCGCACGCCGCACGTCCGGTGCGAGGACCGACGGTGCGTCGAGCAGCACCACGCGGCTCACGGCCGGTGACGCGGCCGCGTCCAGGAAGGCGAGCGACCCGAGCCGGAGCTGTTCGACCGGGTCGGGTGTGGCCATCGCGGCCACCACGATTGCTTCGTTCAGCTCCTGCTCGAGCTCCTCCCAGACGGCCTGGAACAGCGCCTCCTTGGAGGCGAAGTGGTGGTACATCGCGCCCCGCGTCACACCGGCGAGGGCGACGATCTCCTCGCGCCCCGTCGCCGCGAAGCCCTTCTCCGCGAACAGCTGCCGGGCTGCGGCCACGAGCGCGCCGCGGGTGCTGGCGCGCCGCTCGGCCTGGCTCCGCCTGTGACCATCTTCACCCTTGACCGGCATCGGGCTCCATGAGATACATGCAGGCAGCCTGCACGCAAGTGTGCGGACCTGCCGAGAGGGGAACAGCATGGCGCTTCCGAGGGACGTGGTGGCGGAGGGGATCGTCGCCGAGATGAAGGTGTTCGAAGACCTGCTCCGCTCGCTCGACGGCGCTGAGTGGGAGCAGCCGAGCCGCTGTGTGGGCTGGACCGTGGGCGACGTCGCCCGCCACGTGGTCGGCTCGATGGCTGATGTGGTGGCCGGCAACCTCGACGGCCTGGGGACGCCCGAGGTGACGGCGCGCGAGGTGGAGGAGCGCCAGGGGCGCTCCGCGGCGGAGATCGCCGACGAGCTCAGCGAGGTGGCCACTGCTTCGGTCGCGCTGCTCGCGGTGTTCGACGACGCCGCCTGGGTCGCCGAGGCGCCCGGCGGGTACGACGGCACCCTCGGGGACGGCGTCGAAGCGCTCTGGTACGACTTCTGGCTGCACGCCGACGACATCCGTGCCGCCACCGGCCGCGCGTCGGAGCCGGGCGAAAGCCTCAAAGCCGGCATCTCGCACGTCGTCTTCGAGCTCGACAAGCGCGGCTGGACCGGCGAGATCGGGCCCGACCCGATGGCCTTCATCCTTGCCGCGACGGGCCGCGGGGACGCGAGCTCGCTGTCGGTTCCGGCGCCGATCAACATCTATGCCGAGTAGGCGCGGGCGCGGCAGGCAGGTCGCCCGGTAGTTTGCACGGATGCCTCGCACTCCAGCCGACGACGTCCACCCGGTGCTGCCCGGCTGCGAGCCGTGGTCCTCGCCGGCCGGCGGCCCCCACGGTGCGCTCGTGCTGCACGGCTTCACCGGGAGCCCGGTGTCGATGCGGCCGCTCGCCGAGGAGCTCGCGGAGGCCGGGTTCGCGGTGGAGATGCCGCGGCTGCCGGGGCACGGCACGTCCGTCGAGGACATGGTCGAGACGGGCTGGGACGACTGGCTCACCGAGGCCGAGCGAGCACTCGGCGCGCTGCAGGCGCGCACGCCGGAAGGGCGCGTCGTCGTCGCAGGGCTGTCGATGGGCGGCGCCCTCACCCTCGCGCTCGCGCAGGGCCATCCCGAGCTGGCGGGGATCGTGGTCATCAACACGCCCGTCGCGGCACCACCCGAGCTCGCGGCAGGCCTCGAGGAGATGCTGGCCGGCGGCACGGAGGTGATCGACTCCATCGGCGGCGACATCGCCGATCCCGACGCCGACGAGGCCTCCTACGACGCCACGCCGCTCCGGCCGCTCGTCACGATGCTGGCCGCCGGAGAGGACGTTCGGGCGCGACTGCCGGAGATCGCCCAGCCGGCCCTCATCATCACGAGCCGCCAGGACCATGTGGTCAACCCGGAGGACTCCGACGTGATCGCGTCGAGCCTCAGCGGGCCCGTCGAGCGCGTGTGGCTCGAGAAGAGCTTCCACGTCGCCACGCTCGACTACGACCGTGCCGAGGTCGAGCACCGCTCGGTGGAGTTCGCTCGGCGGGTCACGAGCGCCTGAGCGGCTGAGCAGCTCGGCCCCGCTCGGGGCCAGGGCTCACATCACCAACGTCATGCCACCGTCGACGACGAGCACGTGTCCGGTGACGTGCACGTTGCGCAGAAGGCTGAGCACGGCCTCCGCGCAGTCCTCCGCTGACGCCGAGCGGTGCAGCGGCGCCATCGCTGCGACTGCGGCGTGCTGCGCGTCCCAGTCAGCGGTCCAGGGCGTCGCGACGAGGCCCGGCGCAACCGCGTTGACGCGAACCGGTGCGTGCGCCTTCGCGAGCAGCACGGTGAGGTGGTTGAGCGCGGCCTTGGTCATCGCATAGGCGATCGAGGACCCGACCGGTCGCAGCCCGGCGACCGAGGTGATCATGACCACGTTGGGGTCTGACGAGCCGCGCAGGTGCGGCATCGCTGCCTTGGTGAGCCACCACGTGCCGAACACGTTCACCTCGAAGGTCCGGCGGAAGATCTCATCGGTGAGCGAGTCGAGGTCGGCGTGTGGCACCACCGTGGTCCAGCCGGCGTTGTTGACGAGGATGTCCAGCTGCCCGAAGTGCTCGATCGTCCGATCGATGAGCCCCTGGCCCTGCGCCTGGTCGGCGATGTCCGCCTGCACGTAGAGGGACTCGGTCGGCAACGACGCCGCGACCGCCGCGCCCGCCTCCACCGACGACGAGGAGTTCACGACGACCCTCGCGCCGAGCGCGGCAAGACGCCGCACGGTGGCCTCGCCGATCCCGCTCGACGATCCCGTCACGATCGCCACCTTGCCGTCGAGCTCACCCATTGCGGCTCTCCTCGTCGTCGAGCACGTCGGGCAGCGAACCTGCGGCGGCGAGGGGTGGCTCCGGGTCGGTCGACATCACGATCCTCACGAGGCTACCGAGGACGATCGCGCCGCCGAGGACGTGGAGCGGGCTGAGCGCCTCATCGAAGGCAACCCACGCCAGCACCGCGATGAGCGCTGGTTGGCTGAGCACGAACAACGAGGACAGCGCCACCGGGAGGAACCGGTGTGCCCAGGCCACGAGGATGTGGGCGATGGTGCCGAAGACGGCGGTCAGGGCAGCGAGCACGAGCGTCGAGTGATCGACGGCGAGGGAACGACCGGCGACGAGCGCCATGACCACGAGCGTTGCCGCGCCCGCGGTGAACACGACCGACATGTACGTCGTGGCATCGAGGTGCGTCCGGGTCCGCACCCAGCGTCCCGCCAGGAACCAGATCGAGTTCAGGCCCAGGCCCAGCACTGCGAGGAGGTCCCCGTGGAGGCTCCACGTTCCCTCGCCGGTGGAGGCGGCTGCGACGAGCGACGCGCCGGCGATCGCGACGCCGATCATCGTGACGAGGCGCCAGTCGGCGACCTCGCCGAGGAGCCGTCCGGCGAGCAGGGCCACCACCGCTGGCTGCAGCGCGTGGATCACGCCCACGTTCACGATCGTGGTCTCGTTGATCGCGCTGAAGTTCACGAGCGCGCTGACGCCGAACAGCGCACCGATGCCGACGAGCCCGAGGCGCACCTCGAGCCGCAGCGGCTCGGCCATGACCCGTGGGGGTCCGGTGGGTCGAGCGCGCAGCACGCCCGCGGTCGCTGCGAGCACGGGGATCGCGAGCAGCATCCGCCACGTCGTGAACAGGAGCAGGTCACCGGCTCGCCGCACGAAGAGCACGTTCGATGCCCACAGGACGACCGCCAGCGTCATCGCGCCGAGTGCGGAGGTGGTGACTGCCTCCGCGTGTGTGGCCCTTGTCGGAGCGGCGTCGCTCATCGGTCGTCCGCAATCCGCTGTGCCTGCACGTAGCCCCGCCCTCGAGTCGGTCGAGGTCATCCTCATGTGTCGGGTCGGGTCGGGCAACTCGGTTGCGCCAGTCCCGGCTCGGCAATCCGGATCTGGTGGGGCACGCCGTCGCGGCGCCCCTACGATGGCCCGCCTATGACATCGCTGTCGCGGGACGAGGTCGTCCATGTCGCCCGGCTGGCACGGCTGCAGCTGACCGACGAGCAGATCGACGTCTTCACCCCGCAGCTCGCGGCGATCCTCGACCACGCCGCGGATGTCGAGGGCCTCGAGCTGGACGAGGTCGAGCCCACGGCGCATCCGTACCCGCTCGCGAACGTGATGCGGGCCGACGTGGCGCGCGACGGCGGCGTGCGCGACGCCGTGCTCGCCCAGGCGCCGGCGGTGGAAGACCGCATGTTCCGCGTCCCGCCCGTGCTCGGGGAGGCCCCGTGAGCACCGCGCTCGAGATCGCTGAAGCAGTTCGGAGTGGCGAGCGGTCCGCTCGCTCGGTGGTGGAGGAGCACCACGAGCGGATTGCCGCGCGCGAGCCGGAGCTGCATGCGTTCAACCTCGTCACGATCGAGGACGCGCTCGCGCGGGCCGACGAGATCGACGCGATGGTCGCCGCGGGAGCGGATCCAGGACCGCTCGCCGGCGTCCCGGTCGCCCTGAAGGACAACCTCTGCACGAGGGGCGTGCCCACCACCTGCTCATCGCGGATCCTCGAGGGATGGAAGCCCCCGTATGACGCCACGGTGGTCCAGCGCCTCCGCGCCGCCGGCGCGATCGCCATCGGCAAGACGAACCTCGATGAGTTCGCGATGGGCTCGTCCACTGAGAACTCGGCGTTCGGGCCCACCAAGAACCCGCACGACCCCACCAAGGTCCCCGGCGGCTCCTCGGGCGGGAGCGCGGTCGCGGTGGCCGCGGGCTTCGCGGCGCTCGCGCTCGGCTCCGACACCGGCGGCTCGATCCGTCAGCCGGCCGCACTGTGCGGCGTCGTCGGGATGAAGCCCACCTACGGGCGCGTCTCGCGCTACGGGCTGGTCGCGTTCGCCTCGAGCCTCGACCAGATCGGACCGTTCGCGGCCACCGTCGCCGACGCAGCGGCGCTCTACGAGGTCCTCGCCGGACACGACCCGGCCGACTCCACGTCGATCCCGGAGCCGCTCGCGCCCGTGAGCGCGCGCCTGGGGGACGGTGTCGAGGGGTTGCGCGTCGGCGTCGTGAAGGAGCTGCTCGACATCGAGGGCATCGCCCCCGACGTGGCCGCGCGCGCCACGGCGGCCGCGGAGGCGCTCGAGGCATCCGGCGCCAAGGTGGAGGAGGTGTCGGTGCCCGCGGTGATCTACGGGCTGTCGGCGTACTACCTGATCGCGCCGGCTGAGGCCTCGAGCAACCTCGCGCGCTACGACGGTGTCCGGTACGGGCTCCGCGTCGACGGGCCGACCACGGGCGAGATGTACGACCGCACCCGCACGGCGGGCTTCGGCCCAGAGGTGATGCGCCGCATCATGCTCGGCACCTACGCGCTGTCGGCCGGGTACTACGACGCGTTCTACGGCAAGGCCCAGAAGGTGCGCACGCTCATCATCCGTGACTTCCAGGCCGCCTATGAGCGCTGCGACGTGCTGCTGTCGCCCACCTCTCCCACCACCGCGTTCGACCTCGGCGCGAAGGCCGACCCGCTCGCCATGTACCTCAACGACGTGTGCACGATCCCGTCCAACCTGGCGGGTCACCCTGCGATGTCGGTCCCGTTCGGTGTGGGCGTCGACGGCCTACCGGTCGGCGTGCAGGTGATGGCGAACGCGCTCGACGAGGTCACGATGTTCCGAGTCGCCGCCGCCCTCGAAGGAGCGATGGCGTGAGCGAAGCGACGCCGGAAGCGGGCATTCCGCAGGGCTGGGAGATGGTGATCGGGCTCGAGGTCCACTGCGAGCTCCACACCGAGACGAAGCTGTTCTGCTCGTGCCGCAACCGCTTCGGCGACGAGCCGAACGCCAACACCTGCCCGACCTGCCTCGGTCTTCCGGGGTCGCTCCCTGTGCTCAACGAGCGTGCCGTCGAGCTCGCGATGCGCCTTGGTCGTGCGCTTGCGTGCGACGTGCATCGGTCGGTGTTCGCGAGGAAGAACTACTTCTACCCGGATCAGCCGAAGGACTACCAGGTCACGCAGTACGACCTCCCGACGAACGAGCACGGTCACCTCGATCTGCCGTCGGGCTTGCGGGTCGGCATCACGCGCGCGCACATCGAGGAGGACACGGGCAAGCTCAACCACGTCGGTGGGGGAGGGCGCATCCACGACGCCGGTCACAGCCTCGTCGACTACAACCGCTCCGGCGTCCCGCTCGTGGAGATCGTGTCCGAGGCCGACATGCGATCGAGCGGGCAGGCGCGGGAGTACGCGGCAGAGCTGCAGTCGATCCTCCTTGCGACGGGCGTGTCCGACGCGAGGATGGAGGAGGGGTCGATGCGGGTCGACGCCAACGTCTCGGTCAACCGCGTCGGCGAGCCGTGGGGCACGCGCTGTGAGATCAAGAACCTCAACTCGCTGCGGTCGCTCCGTCGCGCCATCGACCACGAGGCTCGCCGTCAGATCGACCTGCTCGAGGCAGGGGAGCGCGTCCGACAGGAGACCCGCCACTGGGACGAGTCGACCGGCCGCACGGGGACCTTGCGCGTCAAGGAGGATGCCGAGGACTACCGGTACTTCCCTGAGCCCGACCTCGTGCCGCTCGAGCCCACGGACGCGGACATCGCGGCCATCGACGCGTCGCTGCCCGCGCTCCCCGCGGCGCGACGTGCCGTGCTGGCGAGCTCCGCCGATCTCCACCCGAGCGCAGACGCGGTCGTGATCGCCGTGCAGCGCGGCCTCGACGACCTTGCTCTCCGCGCGATCCAGGCCGGCGCGGAGCCGCGTCGCGTGCTCACGCACATCGAGCACAACCTCGCCGTGGAGGGCGCGGAGTCCCTTTCGGTCGAGCACTTCGCCGCGCTCGTCACGATGGAGACCGCTGGTGAGCTCACCGCAACGCAGGCGAAGACCGTGCTCGCCGAGATGGTGGCCTCGGGCGCCGATCCCGCGTCGATCGCCAAGGCGAAGGGCTATGAAGCGCTCGACACCAGCGCGCTCGAGGGCATCGTCGACGACGTCATCGCCGCCCACCCGGCGGAGTGGACCCAGTTCTGCGACGGAGACGACAAGGCGCGCGGCAAGCTCACCGGCTTCTTCATGGGCAAGGTGATGCAGGCCTCGAAGGGCCAGGCCGACGGCAAGGCCGCCACCGCGCTCCTGCGCTCGAGGGCGGGCCTGGGCTGAGGCTCACGGCGCAGCCCGGGCGGCCCACCACGAACGCGGGCGTTTCGTGAACCGCATCGGTACTCGCACGGCCCGAGAAGCACTTGGGGCCTCGGCTGGGCGCGCCGGTAGCCTCCGGACCATGACGAGTGAGCAGGGCGAGACGCCGGTCGACATCAAGCCGCGCAGCCGTGAGGTCACCGACGGACCGAACCGCGCGCCGGCGAGGGCGATGTTGCGCGCGATCGGCATGACCGACGATGACTGGGGCAAGCCGCAGGTGGCGGTGGCGTCGTCGTGGAACGAGGTCACGCCGTGCAACCTGCCGCTCGACCGGCTGGCGAAGCGCTCGAAGGTGGGCGTCCGCGATGCCGGCGGCTTTCCGATCGAGTTCACGACCATCGCCGTGTCCGACGGCATCTCGATGGGCCACGAGGGGATGCGCGCCTCTCTGGTGAGCCGCGAGGTGATCGCCGACTCCGTCGAGACGATGATGCACGCGGAGCGCTTCGACGGCCTCGTCACCTTTGCCGGCTGCGACAAGAGCCTCCCCGGCATGCTCATGGCAGCGGCTCGACTGAACCTGCCCTCGGTGTTCCTCTACGGCGGTTCCATCCTGCCCGGCTCGCACAAGGGACAGGCGACCGACATCGTCTCGGTGTTCGAGGCGGTCGGCGCGCATGCCGCGGGAACGATCGACGACGCCGAGCTCGACGCCATCGAGCGCGGCGCGTGTCCGAGTGAGGGCAGCTGCGCGGGGATGTTCACCGCCAACCCGATGGCCTCGGTCGCCGAGGCCATCGGCATGTCGCTGCCCGGGTCGTCCACGCCGCCGGCGCCCGACAGTCGGCGGGACGACTTCGCCTACGCGTCGGGTCAGGCTGTCGTGCGCCTCCTCGAGCAGGGCATCCGGCCGCGCCACATCATGACGAAGGAGGCCTTCGAGAACGCCATCGCGATCGTGATGGCGCTCGGTGGTTCCACCAACGCCGTGCTGCACCTGCTGGCCATCGCCGCGGAGGCGCGGGTCGACCTCGAGCTCGACGACTTCAACAAGGTGGCGGCCCGCGTGCCCCACATCGCCGACACGAAGCCGCACGGCAAGTACCACATGATCGACATCGATCGGATCGGCGGCATCCCGGTCGTGATGCGGCACCTGCTCGACGCTGGCCTGCTGCACGGCGACTGCCTCACGGTCACCGGAAGGACGATGGCGGAGAACCTCGCCGCGATCGATGCGCCCGAGCCTGACGGCGAGATCATCCACCCGCTGTCCGCGCCGATCCATGCAGTGGGCGGCATCGCCGTGCTTCGCGGCTCGCTCGCACCCAACGGCGCGGTGGTGAAGGTGGCCGGCATCGACCACGAGCGCTTCGAGGGCCCCGCCCGCGTGTTCGACGGCGAGGACGCGGCGATGGCCGCGGTCCTCGGTGGCCAGATCAACGCCGGCGACATCGTCGTCATCCGCTACGAGGGCCCCAAGGGCGGCCCCGGCATGCGCGAGATGCTTGCGATCACCGGCGCGATGAAGGGGGTGGGTCGCGGGGGCGACGCGGCGCTCGTCACCGACGGCCGCTTCTCGGGTGGGACCCACGGCTTCTGCATCGGCCACGTCGCGCCGGAGGCGGTCGACGGCGGCCCGATCGCGTTCGTGGAAGAGGGCGACCGGATCGTGATCGACACCGTGAGCCACTCGATCGACCTCATGGTGGACGACGCCACGCTCGCCGAGCGCCGCACTCGGTGGAAGCTGCCCGAGCCGCGCTACACGAGCGGCGTCCTCGCCAAGTACGCGCGCCTCGCGTCGGGCGCGGAGCGCGGCGCGATCACCGAGGCCTGATGTTCGTTCTCGGGCG
>JBQTHC010000060.1:0-4738 GCA_052390255.1 Microthrixaceae bacterium | reverse complement strand
ACTTGGCCTGCATCATGCCGGTTACGGCCGCGACCCCCGTCCGCGGTTCGCGGCAACGCCCTACCCTGGTGGCGATGTCAGTGCAGTCGGGCGTGTTGGAGGGCGACCTCGTCGCGAAGCCCCTCCTGCGCGGCTGGCTCCACGTCGTCTGCTTCTACCTGGCGATCCCCGCGGCCGGGCTCGTCGTGGGGCTGGCCACCTCTCTGGAGGGCCGGATCGCCGCGATCGTGTACGCAACGGGCCTCGTCGCTCTGTTCGGGGTGAGCGGCTCATATCATCGGGGCCGCTGGAGTGACGCTCGGCGTCGGCTGATGCAGCGCCTCGACCACGGCACGATCTTCGTGATGATTGCGGGCAGCTACACGCCGTTGTGCCTGCTCGTGCTGCGCGGCTGGGTGGGTCCCACGATGCTCGTGATCGCATGGGCCGGAGCGGTGGCAGGGTTCGTGCTCTCGTTCCGCACGGGTCGGGTGACACGGATCGTGCGCGGGACGTTGTACATCGTGCTCGGCTGGGTCTCCCTGCTCGCGGGGCCCGAGCTGCTCCGCCAGCTCAGCGTCGCCGAGCTCGTCCTCATCGCGACGGGCGGGATCTTGTTCACGGTGGGGGCGATCTTCCTCGCCACCCGTTGGCCCGACCCGTTCCCACGAGTCTTCGGGTACCACGAGGTGTGGCACCTGCTGGTGGTCGCCGCGGTGGTGTGCCACTTCGTGGCCATCGCGTCCGTGGTCCACGGCCCGCTGCCCGCGTAGCCGTGGAGAAGGTCGTCTACCTGCTGTGGGGTCAGCCGGATCCAGCCGAGGGCGACGCCCTGCGCGCTCGACTCGTCGATGACGTGGCGCTGCGCCTGCTCGCGATGGGTGCGCGGGCGTTGACCGTGAACGTGCACGACAGCCGTGCTGCCGAGGCGCCGAGCCCTGCCCCGGGGCCGCCCGACGAGCCGGTGCACATCGCGCAGGTGTCGGTGTGGGTCGACAGCTACGACCGCCGCGGAGAGATGGACGCCGTGGTTGCGTCGTCAGGGCCAGACACGTCCGCGTACCTCGTGCTCGAGTCGCTCTACGACGACTACGGCACCACGCCGCACGCGCCACCGCGGTCGTGGCCGGACGGGGAGATGTCGCCCGGGGTGCTCACCGTGGCGTTGATCCACCGCCCTGCTGGTCTGGCCTACGACGAGTGGATCGAGCGCTGGCATGGAACCCAGTCGCCGGAGTCCGCGGTGCTCCAACCGCGCACGCGCTACGTCCGCAACGAGGTCGTGCGGCCGCTCACGCCGTCTTCCCCGGAGCTCCACGGCATCGTCGAGGAGGCGTGGCCAAGTGCCGCGCACGTGGCTGATCCGATGCTCTTCTTCAACGCCGACGGCGACCGCGAGCGCTTGCAGGCGAACGTGGCGCGGATGCTCGAGAACGTCGAGGCGTGCCTCGATCTGTCGCGCTTGCGCAGCACGACGATGAGCGAGACGTTCGTCCGCTCCTGAAGACCAGCCCGCTCATCGGCAGGCGGCGATCACGTCCTGCGCGTAGCGGTCGAGGTTGTCGACCTTCGTCTGGAGCGGCTCGGTGTCGGGTCCGCGTTGGTAGGCCCAGCGGAAGCCGACGATCACGTCGGTGACACCGAGCGCCTCGAGTCGCTCGATGCCGGCGGGGGAGTAGGCGTCCATCGAGATCACATGGATCTCGAACGGGTCGCGGGTCGTGCCGTGCTCCGCACGCAGCTCGTGCAGGCGCGCCACGAGGCGAGGGAGCTCGTCGGGGTCGCCGCCGCCGTGGATCCAGCCGTCGCCGAGCACGGCCGCGCGTCGCAGCGCAGGCTCCGCGTGACCGCCGATGAGGATCGGGAGGGCCGCAGCGGGAACCGGGCACTGCTTGATGCGGGGCACGTCGTAGATCTCGCCGTGGTGCTCGAACCAGTCACCGGTGAGCAGACCGCGGATCACGGCGATGCTCTCGTCGGCGCGCCGGCCGCGCCGCTCGAACGGCACGCCGCACACCTCGTAGTCCTCGGGCCACGGGCTCGTGCCGACGCCGAGCACCAGGCGATCGTGCGTGAGCACAGCGGTGGACGCCGCCTGCTTGGCGACGAGCACCGGATGGCGCACGGTGAGCTTCAGCACCGAGACCACAAAGCGGATCCGCTCGGTCACCGCACCCATGGCCGGGATGATCGAGAACGGCTCGAGGAACGCCTTGTCCTCGATGAAGCTGCGGTCGCCATCCGCGGTGTACGGGTACACGGCGTCGGACTCCGCCGGGTAGCAGATGCTGTCGGGGACGAGGAACCCATCGAAGCCAGCTGCCTCCGCGGCCTGCGCAAGCGGCAGATAGTGCGCGGGGTCGGTCATCGCCTCCGCGTAGGTGAACCTCATGCGCTCGCCGACACGAGCTGCTCCGACAGCGCCCACAGCGCGTCGGCGCGGGCCGGGTCGAGCGCGCCGACAGCGGTCGATTCGAACCCGAGTGCAGTCATTCGGGGGATGCTCCCACGTCAGCTCAGGCCGAGCATCTTGGTGATGCCGTGGTCGCGCCCGGCCGTGTAGCCGCCGTCGACGGCCATCGCGTGACCGGTGACGAACGACGCGTCGCTCGACAGCAGGAAGGCGGCGGCCGCGGCGATCTCCTCGGGCTGGCCGTAGCGGCGCAGCGCGTGCTCGAGCCGATACCCGTCGGCCACCTCCTCCATCCCCTCCATGCCGAAGAGCATGGCGGTCATCGGCGTCTCGATGAAGCCGGGACAGATCGCATTGACCCGGATCCCCGAGGGCCCGTAGTCGATCGCGAGGTTCTTCGTGAGCAGCACGACCCCACCCTTCGACGCGTTGTAGGCGCTGCCGCCGGCGGTGCCCTCGAGCCCTTCGATGCTCGCGAGCGTGACCACCGAGCCGCGCTCGCCGTCGACCCGCTCCTGCGCGAGGAGCTGGTTGATGACGTGCTTCGCGACGAAGAAGGTGCCGGTGAGGTTGACGCCGATCACGCGGTTCCACTCGTCGGCGTCGACCTGGTGCGCGAGGCCACCGCCGGTGACCCCTGCGGCGGTCACCGCGCCGTCGATTCGTCCGCCGGACGCCACAGCGGCGGCGACGAGCGCCTGCACCGCGGCCTCGTCGGTGACGTCGGTGCGCAGGTAGGTCCAGCCGGCGCCGAGGTCCTCGGCGGACGCCCCGAGGTCGGCCCCGACCACTGCTGCGCCGTCGGCCAGCAGGCGCCGGGAGGTCGCGAGACCGATGCCCGACGCCGCCCCTGTCACGATCACGACCTTGCCGTCCAGCCTGCCCATCGATCCCCCTGGTGTCGGTTCCGGTACAACATGCGCCATGCGCTTCGCCCTGTTCTACGAGATCCCGGTGGCCCGACCCTGGCACGCCGACAGCGAACGGCTCGCCTACCAGCACACGATCGAGCAGGCGGTGGCCGGCGAGCGGTACGGCTGGGACGCGTTCTGGACGGTCGAGCACCACTTCCTCGAGGAGTACTCGCACTGCTCCAACCCGGAGGTGCTCTACGGCGCGATCGCCGCGCTCACGGAGCGCATGCGTCTCGGCTTCGGCGTGCGCCTCATGCCCAAGCCGTACAACCACCCGGTGCGCACCGCTGAGTCCGCGGCGGTGCTCGACCTGATCTCCAACGGCAGGGTCGACCTCGGCACCGGCCGCTCGTCGACGCGCGCCGAGCTCGAGGGCTTCGGCATCGACCCCGCGCACACCCGCGGCATGTGGCAGGAGGCGATCGGCCACGTCGTCGGGTGTTGGACCAACGATGAGTACGAGTTCAGCGGCGAGCACTGGTCGATGCCGAAGCGTCGCGTCCTCCCGAAGCCGATCCAGTCGCCGCACCCGCCGATCTGGGGTGCCACGAGCTCCGAGGACGGGCACCGTCAGGTGGGCGAGCTCGGGCTCGGGTTGTGCTCGTTCGCCGTGGGTGTGCCGCCCGAGGAGGTGAAGGGCAAGATCGACATCTACCGGACCGCGATCGCCGGATGCACCGAGCCCATCGGCGCGTACGTGCACGACCAGGCGTCGACCTTCACGATGGCGCTGTGCGCGCCGACCACCGACGAGGCATGGGCGTCGGCCCGCGAGAGCTTCGAGTGGTACCCGCGGCACGGCGCCCGGCTGATCGCGTCGGTGGCCGAGATGCAAGCCGACCGCGGTGAGGACCTCGGCACGTACGGCTACGCAGCCGACCTCAAGACGGTGGCCGACGACGGGTCGCTCGACCTGCTGAGCCTCGAGTACCTCGTCGACTCAGGCGCCTGCGTGCTCGGCACGCCGGACCAGTGCATCGAGACCTGCAAGCGCTACGAGGCGGCCGGGGTCGACCAGCTCCTCTGCCTGGTGAACCCGTACAAGATCTCGCACGACGCCGTGATGCAGACGATCCAGATGATGGGCGAGCACGTCATCCCCGAGTTCCGCTGACAGGCGCTCGGCCGCTAGACCACAGCGCATGACCGACCCCGCGGTGCTCGTCGAACGCGACGCGCACGTCCTCACCATCACGCTGAACCGCCCGGAGAAGCGCAACGCCTTCAACGCCGAGGTGTTGTGCCTGCTGTGCGACGCATGGGACCTCCTCGACTCGGACCCTGATCTGCGCGTGGCGATCATGACCGGCGCCGACGGCAACTTCTCGGCCGGTGCCGACCTCGATCGCCTCGTGGGCGCGCTCACGTCGGGCAAGCCCGCCGAGAACGAGCACGAGGAGCGGATCCGCCAGGACTTCTCACTGATCTACAA
>JBQTHC010000059.1:0-32903 GCA_052390255.1 Microthrixaceae bacterium | reverse complement strand
GTCAAGATCGTCCGCTCCCGCGTTGAGCTCGATCGCCCCAAGGGCGGCAAGGTCCGCACCGTGCCACTGCCTGACTCGGTGGCCGAGGAGATCTCGGAGCACCTCCGTCGCTACCCGCCGGGCGACGACGGCTTGGTGTTCACGAGCCGCGAGCACAAGCCGATCAACCGCAACCACTTCAATCGGTACGTCTGGCGGCCGGCGCTCGCCCAGGCGGGGGTCGACGAGGGCCGCGGCAACGGCATGCACGCGCTCCGCCACTTCTACGCGTCCGTGCTGATCGATGCCGGCGAGTCTGTTCGAGCCGTCGCCGACTTCCTGGGCCACACCGACCCTGGGTTCACGCTTCGCGTGTACGCCCACCTGCTCCCGGCGTCCGAGGACCGAGCCCGCCGAGTGGTTGGTGACGTCCTGGGGGGACCGAAGGGGGGACCTGAGTTGGGACCTGAGTTGGGACCACTCTCGGGACCGAGGTCCGTACCGAAGCTGGGTTCGTAGCGGAACAGCGACCGCGGGGTCAGCCTTCGCCGAGGAGCCCAAGGGCGGCGATCGTGTGGTCCCCGCCGCGGCAGAACCACACGGCGGTGCCGTCGCGCACCTCGGCATGGAGTCCGCGGTTGTGCTCGTGGCAGGTCGGCCAGAAGCGCTCCACGCCGATGTCCATCAGCTGCTCTTGCACGTAGTCGGCCATCTCGGCCTTCGTCATCTCGTGATCCTGATGGATGGGCGCGCTCGAGTAGCCGTACGAGTCTCCGTTGCTCACCCAGACCCGCGGATAGCCGTCCTCCCATGTCACCCAGATCGACGCAGGGATCTCGCAGGTCCGCGCGAGGTCCTCGAGCACCGGGGCGAGGGCGCGCTCGGCGGCCAGAACGAGCTCCGCGATATCGGGGTCGTCGTCGTCAGCCATGAGTGGCCACCATTGTCCGTCACTCTCACGGACCAGGGACGGACCGAGCGTCCTCATCGAGTACGTCTGCCCAGGTCAGGCGACCTGCTCGTCAGATGTCGTAGTACAGCGTGAACTCGTAGGGGTGCGGGCGCAGGCGGAGCGCGTCGACCTCGGCGGAGCGCTTGTAGGCGACCCACGTCTCGATGAGGTCGTCGGTGAACACACCGCCGACGCGCAGGAAGTCGTTGTCGGCCTCGAGCGCGTCGAGCGCCTGCTCGAGCGAGCCGGGCACCTGCGGCACCTGTGCGAGCTCCTCGGGCGGGAGGTCGTAGAGGTCCTTGTCCATCGGGGTCGGCGGCTCGATGCGGTTCGCGATGCCGTCGAGGCCGGCGAGCATCATCGCGGAGAACGCGAGGTATGGGTTCGACGTGGAGTCGGGGCAGCGGAACTCGACGCGCTTCGCCTTCGGGCTGCGCTGCCCGAGCGGGATGCGACACGCGGCGGACCGGTTGCGCTGCGAGTACACGAGGTTGACCGGCGCCTCGTAGCCGGGAACGAGCCGCTTGAAGCTGTTCGTCGTGGGGTTCGTGAACGCGATGACCGCGTGCGCGTGGTGCAGCAGGCCGCCGATGTACCAGCGCGCGAGATCGGAGAGCCCCGCGTAGCCGGCCTCGTCGTAGAAGAGCGGCTCGCCGCCCTTCCAGAGCGACTGGTGCGTGTGCATGCCCGAGCCGTTGTCCTCGAAGATCGGCTTCGGCATGAACGTGAGGCTCTTTCCCGCCTGCCACGCGACGTTCTTCAGCACGTACTTGAACGTCATGAGCTTGTCGGCCATCGCGAGCAGCGTGTCGAATCGGATGCCGATCTCGCCTTGGCCGCCCGAGGCCACCTCGTGGTGGTGGAGCTCGGTCGGGATGCCCACCTCGTGCAGCGCGGACGCCATGTCGGAGCGCAGGTCCTGGTAGTGGTCCATCGGCGGGGTGGGGAAGTACCCCTCCTTCGTGCGCGGTTTGTACGCGAGGTTCGGGTTCTCGTCGCGGCCCGTGTTCCACTGCCCCTCGACGGAGTCGACCTGGTAGAAGCTGCCGTTCGGCGCGGTCTCGAAGCGCACGTCGTCGAAGATGAAGAACTCCGGCTCGGGACCGAAGTACGCCGTGTCCGCGACGCCGGTGGAGTAGAGGTGCTCCTGCGCCTTCTGCGCGACGTAGCGCGGGTCGCGGCTGTACCGCTCGCCGGTGACCGGATCGGCGACGTAGCAGTGCATCACGAGCGTCTTCCGCGTGCGGAACGGATCGAGGTAGGCCGTGGTCGGGTCCGCGATGAGGACCATGTCCGACTCCTGGATCTCCTTGAACCCGCGCACCGAGGAGCCGTCGAACGCGTGGCCGTCCTCGAACTGCCCCTCGTCGAGCACGTTCGCCGGGATCGACACGTGCTGCATCACGCCTGGCAGGTCGCAGAACCGGAGGTCGACGAACTCCACCCCCTCCGACGCGACCAGCTCCAGCACCTCGTTCGGCGTGCGATCTTCCACGGTCCCTCCCGACGTCGTGACGGCTGTCGGCGGCACGCTAACGCGACGAGGGCGCCCCTTCTCGGGGCGCCCTCGGTCACTCGAACCGACGATCGTAGGAGCCGAGCCGAAAGGCGAGGCGACCATGTGCGCAGTGCCGCTGTTCCAGCGGTACCCCGTCCGGCCCCGCCCCTATCCGCGCATCTCCCTACGCCAGCGCGCCGCAGATCGTGTCGATGAGGATCATCGTGACCTCGTAGGGGTCGCAGTTGGCGTTCGGGCGCCGATCCTCGATGTAGCCCTTCTTGTCCACCTCGACCTGCCACGGGATGCGCACGGACGCACCTCGGTTCGACACGCCGTAGCTGTACTCGTTGTACGGGGCCGTCTCGTGCTGACCGGTGAGGCGGTCCTCGATGCCGTGGCCGTACAGCGCGATGTGCTCGCTCACCTTGCCGGCGAGCGACTCGCACGCCGCGATGATCGGGTCGTAGCCCTCGCGCATCGCCTTGGTGGAGAAGTTCGTGTGGGCGCCGGCGCCGTTCCAGTCGCCCTTCACGGGCTTGGGGTCGAGCGTGGCGGACACGCCGAAGTCCTCGGCGATGCGGTAGAGCAGCCAGCGCGCGATCCACAGCTCGTCCGCGACCTGGGGTGCACCGACCGGTCCGATCTGGAACTCCCACTGACCCGGCATGACCTCGGCGTTGATGCCCGACAGGTGCAGGCCGGCCGCGAGGCACGCGTCCATGTGCGCCTCGACGATGTCACGGCCGTAGACCTCGTCGTCACCGACGCCGCAGTAGTAGCCGCCCTGGGGTGCGGGGAAGCCGCCGAACGGGAAGCCGTAGGGGCGACCGTCCTTGAAGAACGTGTACTCCTGCTCGATCCCGAAGATCGCCTCCTGGTCGGCGTACTTCGTGGCGACCTTGGTGCACTTCGCTCGGGTGTTCGTCTCGTGCGGCGTCATGTCGATGTAGAGGACCTCGCACATCACGAGCACGTTGTGGCCGCCGCGGATCGGATCCGGGCAGCTGAACACGGGCTGCAGCACGCAGTCGGACTTGTCGCCGGGCGCCTGGTTCGTCGACGAGCCGTCGAAGCCCCAGATCGGCAGGTCCGTGGTGCCGTCCGCGATGATCTTCGTCTTCGAGCGCAGCTTGGCCGTCGGCGCGGTGCCGTCGACCCAGATGTACTCAGCCTTGTACGCCATCTGGGGGTCCTTTCCTCCTGAGCGGAGCATGGGTGGGACGTGTTCGCCCGAACGTGCGCCGGGGATCCTGGGAGACACGCTCGCAGTGAGCAGTTACCCAGCGTTTTCTCGAGTGTGAACGCTATGTGAACGGGGGCGCAAGCCAGGTGTCGCCCGCGCAGGGAGCCTGCCATCATTGAGCGCACCATGGAACGCCAGCGGGACTACGTGCTGCGCACCGTCGAGGAGCGAGGGGTCCGGCTGATCCGGCTCTGGTTCACCGACGTGCTCGGCCAGCTCAAGTCGTTCGCCATCTCGCCCGCCGAGCTGGAGGGCGCGTTCGACGAGGGCATGCGCTTCGACGGATCGGCGATCGACGGCTTCAGTCGCGTGCAGGAGAGCGACGTGCTCGCCCGCCCCGACCCGAACAGCTTCGAGCTGCTGCCATGGGCCGACTCGTACGGCACGTCGGCTCGGATGTTCTGCGACATCAAGAACATCGACGGCACCCCCTTCGAGGGCGACCCCCGCCAGGTCCTGCGCCGCAACCTCGACAAGGCGCGCGAGCGCGGCTTCAGCTTCTACGCGGCGCCGGAGATGGAGTTCTTCTACTTCGCAGACGGCGATCCGTCGAAGCCCCCGCAGCCGCTCGACCAGGCCTCGTACTTCGACCTCACCACTGCAGATGTGGCGTCGGACCTGCGGCAGCGCACGATCCACACGCTGGAGGCAATGGGCATCCCGGTGGAGTACAGCCACCACGAGGACGCGCCGAGCCAGCACGAGATCGATCTTCGCTACACCGACGCGCTCACGATGGCCGACAACGTGATGACCTTCCGGTTGGTCGTCCGCGAGGTGGCGCTCGAAGCCGGTGTGCACGCCACGTTCATGCCCAAGCCACTCGCGTCGGTGCAGGGCTCCGGCATGCACACGCACTTCTCGCTGTTCGAGGGCGACACCAACGCGTTCTACGACCCGGGCGACGATCGCAACCTGTCGAAGGTGGCGCGCGGGTTCATCGCGGGCGTGCTCGCCCACTCACGCGAGATCGCCGCGGTCACGAACCAGTGGGTCAACTCCTACAAGCGCCTCGTCGTCGGGTTCGAGGCGCCCGTCTACGTGTCGTGGGCGCGCAACAACCGTTCGGTCGTGGTGAACGTGCCACCCATCAAGCTCGGCAAGGCCGACTCGGCTCGCATCGAGTTCCGCGCGCCCGATCCCTCGTGCAACCCGTACCTCGCGTTCTCGGTGGTGCTGGCGGCGGGCCTCCGGGGGATCGAGGAGGGCTACGACCTGCCCTCGGAGACCTCCGCCAACCTCTACCAGCTCACGGAGGAGGAGCGCCTCGCGGAGGGGATCGGCGTGCTGCCCGGCTCGCTGGCGGAGGCGCTCGACGAGATGGAGCGATCCGAGCTCGTGGCCGAGGCGCTCGGCGAGCACGTCTTCGAGTGGTTCATCCGCAACAAGCGCGCCGAGTGGCAGGACTACAAGACCCAGGTCACCCAGTTCGAGCTCGATCGGTACCTGCCCAGGCTGTGAGCTGGGACGCTGACCGTGGAACCCCTTCTCGTCTATCCCGACCCGGTGCCGCCGGAGCTCGCGCAGTCGCTCGACCTCGCGGGGTACCCGTGGAAGGGCGTCACCGACGAGTCGGCCGCGGCGACCGGAGAGCCGGAGGATGGCTGGTCGGGGGCGGTCGTCGTCGCCGCGTCGGATCCCGACGGCGCGTTCGCGCTGTGCCGTGCGCTGCGCAAGCGCGACGTCCCCCTCGAGCCGCTGCTGCTGCTCGTGGCGGGGTCGCAGCTCGCCGACCTCGAGCTTCGTGACGACCTCTTCGACGACTTCTGCCTCTACCCGTTCCAGCCCCGCGAGCTCGAAGCACGCATGAAGCACCTCTTCTGGCGCACCGGCACCGGCACCCGGCCCGAGCTCGTCGAGTACGCGGAGCTCGTGCTCAACCTCGAGACGTACCAGGCTGCCATCGCGGGCAAGCCGCTCGACCTCACGTACATGGAGTACGAGCTGCTCAAGTTCCTCGCGTCGCACCCGGGCAAGGTGTTCACGCGCGAGACGCTGCTGTCGCGGGTGTGGGGCTACGAGTACTACGGCGGCGCGCGCACGGTCGACGTCCACATCCGTCGCCTGCGCGCCAAGCTCGGGGAGGAGCACGCCAACCTCATCCAGACGGTGCGCAGCGTCGGCTACCGCTTCGGCCAGTCGCGCTGGGGTGTCTGAGCGACGACCACGCAGCGCGGTCGAATCTGACTAGACCGTCAGAGCGACGACAACCATCCCTCTAGGCCATTCACGTTCGTGGTCGCGTGCTCCACCATCTGGGACGAGCGAGTCGCGCGACGTGGAGGGCGACCAGATCATGCAGAGGTGGGCGAGGCGATCCGGGTTCCGGATGGTGGCTCTTGTGGTGGGAGCGGCAGTGGCCGTGTCGGCACGTGGCGCCTCGCCCGCATCTGCACGGGAGCTCTGGGCCCGCCACGGCTGACGTGAGGCTCTGGGTCGCGCCTCCCCCTCCCCCCGGAGCGCAGCCCGATGCCAGGCTCTTGTGTCGCTGTGTCGGTCAGACCCCGCCGCAGCGGCGCAAGGGCCGGGCTGCTCAGGAGAGCTCGATCAGCTCCGAGCCTTCGTGCGTGACCTCGCCGTTGTCTCGCAGGCTCCAGCCGAGGACCCCGGCCACCAGCGCGCCGGTCATGGCGACCGAGACGGGGATCGCGATCACGAGGATCACCAGGAAGATCACGGTGCCGAGCATCAGGTCATCCTGCCCCGACGTGGGCCCAGGCTTCCAGCTCCACGAGCGCGCCGAGCGGGAGGTCCGCGACCCCGATCGCTGATCGGGCAGGGCGGTGGTCGCCGAACAGCTCGATGTAGGTCGCGTTCATCGCGGTGTAGTCCACCCCGAGGTGGCGGAGGAACACGGTCGTCTTCGTGACGTCGCGCAACGACGCCCCCTCGGTGGCGAGCAGCGCCTCGAGGTTGGCGATCGCCTGACGCAGCTCGCCGTCGAGGCCACCGTTGACGAGCGCGCCGTCCTTGATGCCGATCTGGCCCGACACGACGAGCCAGTCGCCGGCGCGGACGATCGGGGTGTAGGGGCCGACGGGCGTGGACATCTGTTGAGTCTCGCGTGCGGCGCCGCCCCGTGCCGCCCGGCGCATCGCCTCAACGCCAGCGGGCGCCGGTGGGCCAGACGGGCGGACAGTCGAGGTTGATCCACGCGGCCGCGGCGACGGCCGCGAAGACGGCGTCAGATCCGCGGCGGGCCGGCCCGTCGGCGGCCTCGACCTCGATCTCGATCCGCGGCGTGTCCACGGCGCGGAGCACGCCGAACGAGCGGATGGTGAGGTCCTGCACTTCGCCGTCGGCGTCGACGGCCAGGCCCTCCGAGCTGCACCACGACAGCGCCATGTGCGCGGCGCCGGTGCAGTAGGAGCGCAGCACGACCTCGTCGAGCACCTCACCGGCCTGCACACGCACCTTGATCACGCCATCGACGATCGAGGCTTCGGCCTCGGCGCCACTCACGGGATCGTGCACGCGCTCGGACGCGCCTCGCGCACCGGCAAGCAGCACGACCGCCTCTGCCCATCCCGCAGCGCGCGCCCCCGCGGAGGTGGGCGGCCCGGGGACGTCGACCTCCTCGACGTGAAGGTCTGGCGCGACGGACGTGATCGCGCTCGCGATGCCGGGCGTGCGCGCCACCCGCAGCACGCCCGTGCCGTCACCGTTCGCGCCGCCCGCCACCGGCGGTCGCTTCGGCCCGAGGCGCACCACGTCCTCGCGGCTCAGCACGACTCGTACGGGTCGATCCAGCTCGTCAGCGAGCCGTCGAGCAACGTCCATCACCGGTGTTCGCACCTTGGCGCCGAACGCGCCGCCGTTCGCGAGCGTGGGCGCCGGCTCGCCACCGGGGACGCACCACGAGGCGTCCGGCTCGAGGTACGCGGGCTCCACCCAGCTCGTGCGCAACGTCGCTGCCCACTTGCCTGGAGGCACCTCGAGCGGTGGCAGCGCATCGAGCGTCGTGCGTCGGCCTTGCACCTTGCCCGCCTTGGCGCGTGCCTCTGCGAGCGTGGTCCCCGTCACCCATCCTCCGGCCCCGTCCGGCACCGCGACGAGCGCGTCTGGCGGGGCGGTGTCGTCGGCGAAGCCCCCGCGCCCGAGGGCCACGTCGGGGCCGACCGACTGTGGCGCGCCACCCTCGAGCGTGGCGCGCGCTCCCGCTGCTTCGGTGCGTACGGCCGGTCGGGGGTGGGCGTCGCCGGCCGCGACATCCCATGCGTCGAGCATCGTGCGCCAGCCCGTGCAGCGACACAGGTGCGCGAGCAGCGACTGCTCCACGGCCGAGTGGGGAGCGTCGGGGCGCTCGAGCCGGAGCGCTTCGAGCCGGCAGATGATGCCGGGCGTGCAGAACCCGCACTGGCTCGCACCGGTGGCGGCGAACGCGCCGGCCCATCGCGCGGCATCGTCGTGTGGGAGCCCGTCGATGGTCGTGACCGCACGGCCCTCGACGCGCCGCGCGGGCGTGACACAAGCGACACGGGGCTTGCCGTCGACCAGAACCGTGCAGCAGCCGCACTGCCCCTGTGGGCTGCAACCGTCCTTTGGCGCGCGGTTCCCGAGGTCCTCACGCAGGAGATCGAGCAGCGACTGCCCGCGGTCGGGCACCTCGACCTGCTCGCCGTCCACGGTGAGCTGCAGCACGGCGCGACGGCGTTCCGACATCACCGGAGGATAGGTTCGCTCGGTGACCCCGACCCCCCCGTTGGTCTTCGATCGTCGACGATTCCTCGTGGCCGGCACGGCCGCCGCCGGCGTGGCAGTGCTCAATGCCTGCGGTGGTAGCGCTGGCAGCGGTGGTGGCGCTCCCGCGACGGCAGACGCCGCACGGTCGGTGTCGCTCGTGCAGTTCTTCGGTGGACCGACCTTCGTCGCGGGCAAGCCCTTCCGTGCCCCGTTCGGTGTCGCCGACAGAGATGGGCTCCTTGCTGCGGAGAAGACACCGGCGCGCCTCGAAGCAGAGGTCCTCGGACCGGACGGCAAGACGGTCGGAGCCTCGCTCGTGGTGGCGCGCCACGCCGAGGGCCTGCCCCGCGCGTACTTCCCGCTGCAAGCCACGGTCGATGATCCCGGGATCTACACGGTCCGAACCCAGGTGCGTGGCGTCGCCGCCGAGATGCAGATCGAGGTGAGCGCGGCCGCCGACGTGAAGGTGATCCAACCCGGCGCACGCATGCCCGCCCTCGCGAGCCCCACCGTGAAGGATCCGCGGGGCGTCACCCCGATCTGCACGCGAGACCCGGCGTGCCCGCTGCACGACCTCACCGTGGCCGAGGCGCTCGCGGCCGGTTCCTCGACGGCGCTCCTCGTCGCGTCCCCGGCGTTCTGCCAGATCGAGATCTGCGGACCCGTGCTCGACGTCCTCCTCGACGTGCTCGACGCGTTCCCCAAGGTGCGCTTCCTGCACGCCGAGGTGTACGCGAACCCCGAGAAGGACCTGGAGACCTACGCCCCGGTCGTCGACGCGCTCGGGCTGCACTTCGAGCCGTGCCTGGTCCTCGTGGGCCCAGATGGGAGCGTGCTCGACCGGGTCGACACGATCTTCGATCGCTCGGAGCTCCGAGAACATCTCGCACTGCTGCCCTGAACCCACCGATAACCTCCCCCCGACGTGGGTACGCACATGACGCACGATGACCTCGGGCCGGGTCTGCACGTCCTGCACGAGGCGGACCCGATCGGTCGCGCCGGGTCGCTCGCCGTCACGCTCCGCGGGGACCTCTGCGCCACCGACCAGCAGGCGGCGGCGCTGCTCGCGGAGCGCTCCGCGCTTGCGCCCGTCGAGGGCTCGACCATCGCCACGCTGTACGCGCTCGCTCGGCGCCTCGACCGGGCGCAGCGCATCGTGGGGCGCACACGAGCGCGCGCCTTGGCCGACGTCGGTGATCGCCTCGCGGGCGCGGGCATGGGCCTGGTCGTGCACCCGGCGACGATCCGCGAGCGCGCGTCGGCCGTCGAGGAGGCACGGGCCGAGGCGGCTGAGGCCGAGGCGCTCCTGGCAGAAAAGGAGGCGGAGCTCGCGGTCGAGCTCACCGAAGCGCGCCGGCGCGCCGAGGAGGCCGCCGCTACCGCGTCCGCGTCGATCACGGAGGCGGCGAAGGCATCGGCGGTCGCTGCCGCGCGCGATCGATACCGCCGAGCGTCCCTGCGCGTCCGGCGATCACGCGCGATCGGTGCGCTGCTGGCCTCGTTCGGCGCCGGGCTGCTGCTGGTGGCGGTCAAGGTGGCGCTCTGGGGTGCGCTCCTGCCAGCGCTCGTGACGAGCTTGTGGGCGATCCGCTACCTGCGACCACCGGACACCGACACCGAGGACCAGCAGGACCGAGCGCAGGCCTCGACGTTGCTGTCCCTCGTCGGCGCCACCACCGACGAGGTGTTCGGATTGGCGCGCAGCGTGAACCCCGATGGCGACCACGAGCGCAGCTTGCTCACCGCTCGACGCGACCTCGCCCTCGAACGCGTGCGGGTGGCGGAGCGGGGCTGGCGCCAGCTCGCGGGCGACGGCGTCGACGTGTCCGCGCTGGAGGAGGTGGTCCGACGCCATGACCCGCAGCACGAGGATTCGACGACGCTCGTCGGGCAGACCGTGGGCGTCCGCGCGGCGGAGGCCGTCGCACGTCAGGCGGAGCAGCGCTGGGTCGACGCGTGGGCCGCGCTCGGTCTGGAAGCGCCGGCCGGCGAGGACGGCGAGGAAGCGGTGCGCGCGCTCGAAGCCCGCGCCACTCGGCCGATCGTGCTCGTGGGTGACGCCGCGGTGCGAGGCGCTGCGCTCGCGGAGGTGGCGCCCGCCGCCGCCGTCGTGGTTCTGATGGGAGCAGACGAGGCGGTCGAGGACCTCAGCTGAACGACTTGCCGCACCCGCAGCTGCGCTGCGCGTTCGGGTTCTCGATCGCGAACCCTGCGCCTTGGAGCCCGTCCTTGTAGTCGAGCGTGGCGCCCTCGAGCAGCTCGGCGCTCGACGCGTCGACCACGACGCGGACCCCCGAGTAGTCGACGAGGTTGTCGTCGGCAGCGACATCGGTGTCGAAGAACATCTCGTAGCTGAACCCCGAGCAGCCGCCGGGGCGCACCGCGACCCGCAGCGCGAGGTTCGGCTCGCCCTCGGCCGCGATGAGGTCCTTGACCTTCGCAGTGGCGGAATCGGTGAGCGTGATCACGTCAGGGTCCTCCTGCAGGACGAAGCGACTGGGTAGAGGCTACCGGGGTGCGAGCGCGATCTCGACCTGGCACGGTGTGCGCGCCGCCAGGTCGTGGAAGGCGACGACGTGACCGTCGCCGCGAGCGTCGACGAACCCCTCGATGAGCCCTCGGTGGAGGCTGCAGACGAGCTCCGGGTTCGACTCGGCGAGCTCCCGGAACGGACAGCGCGTGAAGGCAACCCTCAGGACGGCGTCGTCGGCAACGGACTCCGGGTCGAACCCGAGCTCGGCGAGCTCCGCGGTGAGGGCGGCTTGGCAGGTACCGCTCCGGTCGGGCCGTTCGGTGGCGCGCTCGCCGTGGTCCCGACCGGCGTCGACCGCATCGGCCGCGGGCAGGTCCGCAGAGGCCGCGAGTCGGAGCAGCATCCGTGCGAGCGCTGGGAACGCAGGCGGCTCGAATCCGAGCGATGGTGCGTCGGGAGCGAGCGAGTACAGGTGCTGCGGACGCCCGACGCTTCCCTGCGCGTCGGTGCTGACCTCGAGCAGGCCGACGTCGCGCATGCGCTCGAGGTGCGGGCGGACCGTGTTGGGGTGGAGGTCGAGCGTGTCCGCGATCTCGGCGGTCGCGAGCGGCTTGGGTGCGCGAGCGAGCTCGAGGTAGATCGCGTAGCGCGTGTTGTCGCCGAGGGCCTTCAACAGCTCGAGCCGCGGCGTGGTCACGCCGTGGAGTTTACACGGCTCGCACCGGTAGAATCTGGGCCGTGCCCGCGCCGACGCTCCCCACTCCCGACGAGGTCATGGGTGTGCTCCGCGGCGTCATCGATCCCGAGCTCGGCAGCGACATCGTGGACCTCGGGATGGCCAAGGGCGCCACGGTCGACGATGCGGGGAACGTGGTGGTCACGATCGCGCTCACCACCTCCGGGTGCCCGCTGCGCGCGCAGATCCAACGAGACGTCCGGGCCCGCGTCGGGTCGCTTCCCGGTGTGCGCCACGTGAAGCTCGACTGGACCGAGATGACCCAGGACGAGAAGTCCTCGGCGATGGCCAAGGCCCGGTGGAACATCTCGCAGCGTCCGGAGGACACCGCGCTCGCGCCCACGACGAAGGTGGTCCTCGTGGCCTCCGGGAAGGGCGGCGTCGGGAAGTCGTCCGTCACGGTGAACCTCGCGGCCGCGATCGCCGCAACCGGCCTGACCGTTGGCGTCCTCGACGCGGACATCTGGGGCTTCTCCGTGCCGCGCATGCTGGGGGTGGGCGGCCGCCTGTCGGGTCGTGAGGCCGCCGGCAAGAAGGTGATGGTGCCGCACGAGCGCGTCGTCGGCGCCGGGACGCTGCGCATCGTGTCGATGGGCTTCCTCGTCGACGACGAGGAGTCGGCCCTCATGTGGCGCGGCCTCATGCTCAACCGCGGCGTGATGCACTTCCTGCAGGACGTCGAGTGGGGCGACGACCTCGACTACCTCTTCATCGACATGCCGCCTGGCACGGGCGACGTGCAGATGGGCGTCGCGAAGCTGCTCCCGCGCGCCGAGGTGCTCGTGATCACCACGCCCGCCAAGGCGGCGCAGAAGGTGGCGATCCGAGCCGTGTCGATGGCTCGGAAGAGCTTCCTCCGGGTCGCGGGCGTGATCGAGAACATGAGCACGTTCACGTGTGATCACGGCGAGCAGTACGCCCTCTTCGGCGAGGGCGGTGGCGCCCAGCTTGCCGAGGACGCGGGCGTGCCGCTGCTGGGCCAGGTGCCGCTCGAGGCGTCCGTGGCCGCCGGCGGCGACGAGGGTGAGCCAGTCGCGCTGGGGACCGGCCCCGCCGCTGAGGCGTTCCGCTCGATCGCGCAGCTGGTGCTCACCGAGGCGATCCCGCCGGTCGAGATGGCCGGGTGTTCGGCCCGGATGCTCGACGCCGCTGTCGCCGCCCTCGACTGAGCTCCTTCTGTGGGCGCCAGGGCACAGGATGCGTGCTCAGCCGCCCACAGAAGCGGCGTGGGTGTGGGTCAGGCCGAGGACCACTCCCCGTCGAGCGTCTCGCCCACCGCCCGGCCGTCCTCGGCGAGCTTGAGCAGGTGCGCCCACACGGAGTAGCCGGCCATCACGTGCAGCTCGACGGGAACGTCCGCGTAGAGCTCCTTCACGATCGGCTCGATCGTGGTCGTCCCGGCCTTCTCGAGCGCACCGAGCACCTGGGCCTCGCGCGCCAGGCGGTGCGTGACGTACTCCTCGATCTTCGCAGCAGGCGTCTCGATCAGGTGCCCATGTCCGGGCGCGATCGAGCGCAGGCGTGGGCGCAGCGCGGTGAGCCGATCGAGCGACCGGAGGTAGGCGCCCATGTCGCCGTCAGGCGGGGCGATCACCACGGTCGAGCCCTCCATGATGTGGTCGCCCGAGAAGAGCATCCGCTCCTGCTCCAGCAGGAAGCACAGGTGGTTCGACGCGTGCCCCGGCGTGTGGATCGCGCGCAGGACGAACTCGGTGGCCTCGATCACGTCGCCGTCGCCGAGGGGACGGTCGATCTCGAGCTCGTCGCGCGCATCGAAAGCCAGCACCTCAGCGCCGGTTCGTGCCTTGAGCCCTGCGACGCCCGGCGAGTGGTCCTCGTGGGTGTGCGTGCAGACGATCCAGCGGATCCGGTCGCCGCCGCAGCCCGCGATCGCGTCGAGGTGCGACTCGATGTCGGGACCCGGGTCGACGACGACGATCTCGTCGATGCCGATGAGGTACGTGTTCGTGCCGGGTCCGGTCATCATCGACGGGTTCGGTGCGACGATGCGACGCACGAGCGGGCTCAGCGCGCTCGCCACCCCATGCACGATCGGCCGTGGCCCGGTGGCCGCCGGATCGTCGGTTGTGGCGTCGGTCATCTGGCGTCGCCCGCTCGAGGACCGATCATCGGGCCAGCCTACCGGCGGGCTACCGTTCCGCCGATGGCGACCGATGAGGCGGCTGGGGCCGCCGCGCACGCCCGCACGCGCGCCGAGCCTCCCGGCCGCTGGCGCCGCATGGTTCCGACCACCGCGCTCGGCCTCGCCGGGCTGCTGTTCTGCATGAGCGTCGCGTCTGCGTTCACGGGCGCCGTCCTCTACGCGTTCTACGAGTACCGCCTCGGCAAGACAGAGGACAAGGTCGACGAGTTCAAGGCCAGCTTCGAGGACAAGGTGGCCGAGGCGATCAAGCAGATCGACGCGGCGCGCGACACGTCTGTGGGAGCGGTGCAGAACCAGCTCGACGACCTCGAGAAGTTCGCCGCGAGCGGCGAGACGCTCAGCGGCCTGCTCGAGAAGGCCGCGCCGTCGGTGTGGTTCGTGTCGACGCTCGACGAGGCCGGACAGCCCTCGGTCGGCAGCGCCTTCGTCGTGTTCTCAGACAGCAAGCAGTCCTTCCTGCTCGCGTCGTACACCACCGTGCAGGCGGCGACGCAGAAGCCCGGCCCGAAGATCACGCTCCGCAAGGGCGACGAGGAGGTCGCCGCCGCGCTCACGTCGTGGGACCCGGCGCGCGACCTCGCGCTGCTCACCCTCGACCGCCCGAGCCTGCCGGCGCTCACCTGGGCGCCGACCGACCCGCCCTTGCAGGTGGGGGACCGGGTGTTCGTGGTGTCGGGACTGGGGGCGGCGGGCGGGGCGATCAGCCAGGGCTTCGTCGCCGACGTGTCGGCGAACGGCATCCAGCACGACTCGCCCGTCGGCGCAGCGTTCCAAGGTGGCCCGCTCCTCAACTCCTCCGGCGAGGTGCTCGGCGTCGCGAGCCGCGCCTACTCGCCGCTCGGCTTCTCGCCCGGGGCGGTGTTCTTCGGGGTGCCGATCCGGATGTCGTGCTCGGAGGTCATCCGCTGCCCCGATCCGAACACCCAGCCGCGCTGACACCCGACGATCAGTTGATGATCCCGCCCGAGGTGGTGGACGTCGTGCTGTCAGGGCTGGTCGTCGAGGTGGTCGACGGTGAGGTCGTCGTCGTGGTGCGCGGCGCGTCGGCCTGCGGCGGGGCCGGCTCCTCGACGTAGGTGCCGCCCTCAGGGTCGCCGCCGGGGAACCGACGCCGGCCCGGCTCGAAGCCGTGCCGCTCGCGGAGCCTCGCCGCGTCGGGCACCGACTGGATCGGCACAGGGTCGCTGAAGTCGGTCACGGGCACGCCCTTCAGCGCCACACGCATGAACGCCTGCCAGAGGCGCGCCGGGTGCGTCCCTCCCGTGACCTTTCGGACCCCCTTGATCCCGACGAGCTCCTTGGTCGTCTCCTTCGTCTTGTTCTCGTAGCCGATCCAGACCGCAGTCGACAGCGTGGGCGTGTAGCCGACGAACCAGGCGTCTCGGTTGTTCTGGGTGGTTCCCGTCTTGCCGGCCGCCGGGCGCTCGATCCCGCGCCCAGCAGCCGTCCCGCTCGTCAGGACGCCACGGAGGATGTCGGTGACGTTGTCGGCCACGTCCCGCTCGAGCACCCGCGTCGTGCCGGGCTTCGAGTTGTCGATGATGACGGTGCCGTCCTTGTCGGTGACGCGCAGCACGGGGGTCGGCTCGGCCCGCTCGCCGCGTGCCGCGAACACGCCGTAGGCCGACGCCATGTCGAGGGGGGAGACCGACTCGGCGCCGAGCGCCACGCTCGCGCAGTGCTTGGCGGGGTCGTATTCGGAGACGCTCGTCAGTCCCATCGACCGCGCCAGCGCCATCGTCTTGTCGACGCCCACGTCGAGGATCAGTCGGGTGAACACCGTGTTGATCGACTTCCACGTGGCGGTGCGGAGGTTGACGGTGCCATATCCCGCGCCCTCGTAGTTCTCGAGCACCTTGCCGGGGGAGTGGCATGCCTCGGACACGTCGTGCGGACGTCCGGAGTACGTCGCGTCGGGGGTGATGCCGGAGGCGAGCGCCTCGGCGAGAACGAACGGCTTGAACGCGGACCCCGGCTGACGGCCCGAACCGCCGCCCCGCACGCCGCCGGCGCTCGTCCTCCCGAGGGCGTAGTTCACCCGGTCGGTGGCGAAGTCGCGCCCCGAGACGAACGCGCGCACGTAGCCGGTGGGGGGCTCCACGGCGACGAGCGAGGTCCGCAGATCGGGGTCGGTGCCATCGAGGAACTCGGCGACCTGCTTGCGCGCCGCGGCCTGCGCGTCGGGGTCGAGCGTGGTCTCGATGCGCAGTCCGCCGCGGAAGATCTGGTCCGTTCCCCCGGGGAGGTGGGTCTCGAGCCAGCGGAACACGTAGTCCGTGAAGTAGGGGTCGCTCGACTGCTGCGTCTCGGGGGGGAAGACGATCGTTGCCGGACCGGGCGCGGGCCCGTTCGCGGCGAGCCACACCGGCTGCGCGAGCGCGAGGTCGTGGTTTGGCTTGTCGATCATGCCCTGTTCGAGCATCCGGTCGAGCACGCTCACCCGGCGGATCTCCGCGGTGCCCGGGTCGACGCGAGGGCTGTAGCGACTCGGCGCGGGGATCAGCCCGGCGAGGATGGCTGCCTCGGAGAGCGTGAGCTCGTTGACCGGCTTGCGGAAGTAGGTCTCCGCGGCGGCGCCGACGCCGTAGGCGCCTTCGCCGAGGTAGATGATCGACAGGTACTCGAAGAGGATGTCGTCCTTGGCCATCTGGCGGTCGAGCTGGCTGGCGAGCACGGCCTCGCGGATCTTGCGGCTGATGGACCGCTGGCTGCCCGTCAGGGTGTTCTTGACGAGCTGTTGGGTGATGGTCGACCCGCCCTGGTCCGTGGACCGGTTGCGCAGGTCAGCGAGCAGTGCGCGGAGCGTGCCCTGGAGGTCGACGCCGCCGTGGGAGTAGAAGCGGCGGTCCTCCGCCGCCACGACGGCCTGCTTGAGCGTCGCTGGGATGTCCTCGGGACGAACCGGGATGCTCGTCTCGAACTGCTTGAAGGTGCCGATCTCGTTGCCCGCGAGGTCGTAGATGCGGCTGATCTGGCTCGGCGCTGGTGGCGTCCGTTCGGGCAGGTTGGCGGGCAGCGGGAGGAAGAGGTTGGCGGCCAGCACGACGCCCACAGACGCGACGGGGGTGACCACGGCCACCAGCACCACGGCGGTGACCACCTTGAGTGCCTCGCGCATGTTGAGGGCATTCTCGCCCCTGCGGGAGCTCCCCTGCCCGCGGGCCCTACAGGGTCAGTTGGCGCGGACGCCGAGCTGCTTGCGCTCGGCCTCGTTGAGGCCGCCCCAGATGCCGTGGGGCTCGCGGATCCGGATCGCGTAGCGCAGACAGGGCTGACGAACCGGACAAGTGGCACAGATCGCCTTGGCGCGCTCCTCGCGGTCGAGCTTCTCTTCTTTGCGCTCGAAGTGCGACGGCGGGAAGAAGACCTCTGCCTGGGGACCCCTGCACGCAGCCTTCATCTGCCATGCCTCGTCGACACGCTGTGCGCTCACGGACGGCCCCCTTTCGGCGGCGACCCTACAACTCGCTCTTTCGGAGAAACAAGGGTCAACTTCCGCGAGCACTTTGGCGGATTCCGCGAACACCCGCAGGTCAGAGGGGGTGCGACGGAGGTGATCCTGTCGACGCGGCGTGCATGACGGCCGACGGAGCTTCGGCAATCTCCTCAAAGGAGCTCGCCGCTCAATGCGGCTTGCGCGCCTCCCGGTAGTCCGCGGCCGCACCCTGCGTGGGCTCGACCTCGAGCAGCAACCCATCGATCGACACGACGCGGATCGCTTCGCCGGCAGCGATCGGCGTCGCGCGGTTCGTGCGCGCGCGCCACGGTGCATCGCGGACGGTCACGACGCCCTCCGGTGACACGGCTCCCACCGCCACGCCGAGCTCGCCGACCATCCACTCGCGACCGATCGTGGGTGTCGAGAACCGCGTCCGCACCATCGCAGGCATCCCCGCGACCATCGCGAGCGCCATTCCCGCGATCGCCACCAGCAGTGTGATCCACGACAGCGTGATCCCGTCGTACAGAACGAGGGTGCCGACCACGAACGAGGCGGTGGCGATGGCGCTCCAGGCACGTGGGACGCCTGTCTGCACATCGATGCCGTACCCGAACAGCGCGAACAGCAAGAGCGCGACACCAGCTGGGTTCGTGGGCAGCGCAGCGAGCCCGTACGCGCCGAGCACGAGCGAACCCGCGCCGACCATGCCGGCAACGCCGACACCGGCGGTGAACAGCTCGAAGAGGATCAGGGCGAGTCCGATCACGAACAGCAGGTAGGCCACGGGCGGGCTGGCCACGGTGTGCATGAGCTGTCCAGCGAGGGGGAGCTGTGCGAACCGGGCCTGGGTGACGGGTTCCCGATGACGCTGGCTGCCGGAGCCGACGACCTTGCTGCCGACGCCGTCGAGGCCGAGGATGAACTCCCCGATCGTGGGCGCATCGTTGTCGACCAGCCCGAGCTCGACCGCGGTGCGTGCGCCGACCTGATCGCCCACCGATGCGCGACCGCTGAGCGTGCGCTCGCCGAGGAGTGCGCTGGTGATCTCGACACGGCTCTTGGGTGCCACGCCCACCGTGCGCGCGGCGGCGAGGAGCTCCGTCGTCTCGCCGGTTGCGGCGCTCCCGGGGGGTCCCACCCACACGTCGACGGGGACTCGGGCGCGACGGACCCGAGCCGCGAGGTCGTCGAGACGGTCCTGCGCGACGACCGCTCCGGAGCTGTTCAGCTGCAGGACCAGCGCGACGGCGCCGTCACGCTCGGCGGTGCGGATCTGGGTCTCGACGAAGTCGACCAGGACCCGGTCGAGCAGGCCGCTGACCTCGATGACCGACACGTGGCCGCCCGCAGTGCCTGGTTCCGTTCCCTGCAGTGTGCGCGCCTCCGCGGGCGCACCGCCGCTCAGCGTGCCGAGGACGGCGACGAGCGTGGCCAGGAGCGCGAGCAGCCGGGTCCCCCTGGGTAGCCTCGTGCGGGTCCGACCACGGGTCGGTGTGGCCGGGGCGGCCCCGGCCGGAAAGGTTGCTGCTGGATCCCGCGCGCTTCTTTGCTGCATCTCGGCTGGTCATCGTTGCCGGGAAGGGTGGCGTGGGCAAAACCGTGGTCAGCGCCACGCTGGCCCGCGCTGCATCGCGCGCGGGCCTGTCCGTGCTCGTGGTCGAGGTGGAGGGCAAGAGCGGCCTCGCGGCGATGTACGGCCAGACCGAGCTCGACTACGAGGAGGTCACGCTCGCCGCGGGAGGCGGTCCGGGCGGTGCCGGCGACGTGCGCGCTCGGACGTTGACCCCCGACGAGGCGCTGCTCGACTATCTCCGCGATCACGGTCTCTCACGGATCTCGAAGCGCCTCGTGCAGTCGGGGGCGCTCGATGTGGTGGCCACAGCCGCTCCGGGGATCCGCGACATCCTCGTGCTCGGCAAGGTGAAGCAGCTGGAGCGGTCGCGCGCGAGCGACCTCGTGATCCTCGACGCGCCGGCCGCAGGGCACGCCATCACCTTCCTCCAGGCCGCACGCGCCCTGCTCGACACCGTGCGGGTCGGCCCGATCAACGCGCAGGCGCGCGAGGTGCTCGACATGCTCACCGACCACGAGCGCTGTCGGGTGATCCTCGTGACGCTGCCGGAGGAGACACCGGTCAACGAGCTCGTCGACACCGCCTTCAGCCTGGAGGATCGGGTGGGTGTCGGCCTCGGCCCGGTGGTGGTCAACGGGATGTACGACGACGTGCCCGGGCTCGACGCTGACGCGGAGGCGGCCGCCCTCGCCGCGGGCACCACGCTGCGTGCCGGGGAAGGCGACGTCCTGCGAGCTGCCGCAGCGTTCCGGGCCGATCGCACGCTGCTGCAGTCCGAGCAGGTGGCGCGCCTCGCCGAGCAGCTGCCGCTCGAGCAGATCCGTCTGCCGTTCGTGTTCACGACCGAGATCGGTCCACGGGAGCTGGATCTGCTCGCGGATCGTCTCCTCGCCGAGGTCGAGCGCCTGCCGGAGGCCGTGTGATGGCGCCCACGACCGTGAGCGCACCCTCGCTCCACGACCTCGTGCTGCAGCGACGCATCTTGGTGTGCTGCGGGTCGGGCGGCGTCGGCAAGACGACAACCGCCGCGGTGCTCGCGCTGCAGGCAGCGGAAGCCGGACGGCGCGCGGTGGTCGTCACGATCGACCCGGCGAAGCGCCTCGCAGATGCGCTCGGCCTCGAAGGGCTCACGGGGACGCCCACGCGGATCGACGGTGCCTGGTCGGGTGAGCTGTGGGCGCTGATGCTCGACACGAAGAGCACCTTCGACGACCTCGTGGTGGCGAACGCGTCGTCACCCGAGCAGGGCGAGCGCATCCTCCAGAACCGCTTCTATCGCAACATCTCCGGTGCCCTGTCGGGCACGCAGGAGTACATGGCGATGGAGAAGCTCTACGAGCTCCACCAGCGGACCGACTTCGACCTCGTGGTGGTCGACACGCCGCCGACGCGCAACGCGCTCGACTTCATCGACGCCCCGCGTCGGCTGTCGCGCTTCCTCGACCACCGGCTGTTCCGCATGATCACGTCGCCCGGTCGCGGCCTCGCGAAGGCCGTGAACGTCGCTGCCCAGGCGTTCTTGCGCACGGTCGCGAAGGTGGTCGGCTCCGAGGTGATCGACGATGCGATCGCGTTCTTCCAGGCGTTCGAGGGGATGGAGGAGGGCTTCCGAGATCGGGCCGACGCCGTGCTCGGACTCCTCTCCGACGACGACACGGCGTTCGTCCTCGTCGCGTCGCCGCGTCGCGACACGATCGATGAGGCGCGGTACTTCGCCGACCGACTCCACGACGCGGGGATCACCGTGCGGGCGCTCGTCGTCAACCGGATGCATCCCCGCTTCGACGACGGGCTCGCGGAGGCCACCCGTGAGCGCGCCCGAACCCTCGAGGGCACAGATCTCGGCGGGCTCTACGCCAACCTCGCCGACTTCCAGCTCGTCGCGTCGCGCGAGGAGGAGCACCTCGCAGGTCTCGCAGAGGCGGTGACGCCAGCTCCGGTCGTGCGCGTCCCGTTCCTCAGCACCGATGTGCACGACCTCGAGGGCCTGGCCCGAGTCGCTGCGTACCTCGAAGAGCCCAGCAACCAACGTCTGTGAACCCCCAGGTCCGCCATGCGGCCATATGGGTTCACAGACGTTGGTTGGTTCAGACGGGGCGGGCGTCGGCGAGCGCGGCGGCAGCCTCGTCGACGGTCTCGGTGACGCTCACGATGCGATCGAAGCCGGTGGTGTGGAGGAGCCGCGTGAGCGTCGGGCGACTGCAGGCGACGGCGACGTCACCGCCCGCCTCGCGCGCACGGCGGATGCCGCCGATCAGCGCGCCCAGTCCGGCCGAGTCCATGAACGGCACACCGGACAGGTCGATCACGAGATGGGGAGTGTCGGCGAGGCTGCCGAGCGCATCGCGGAACTCGCTCACGGTGTAGGCGTCGAGCTCGCCGACGGGCCTGCACAGCGTGTAGTCGCGGGCCTGTTCAACCTCGATGTCGAGCACGCATCCTCCTGGAGCGTTGGCGGCGTGGTTCCGATGGTAGCCACGCATCCGCGTGGAGGATGGAGCGCGTTCGGCGCCGCCCACTAGCGTGCCCGCCGTGACGGAGATCCTCATCGCCACCGACGCCGACGCCGTGTTCGACGAGGTCGAAGCTGCTCTCGCCGACGAGACGACGTCCGTGGTGCGGGTGCGTTCTGGCGCTGCGGTCGGCCCGCTCGTGGCCACCTCGGCACCGGATCTCGTGGTGCTCGACCTCCAGATCGGCAACATGGGCGGGATCGCGGTCTGCCTGCATCTGCGCGCCGAGGCAGGCGAGGGCCGTCTCCCCGAGGTGCCGGTGCTGCTCCTGCTCGACCGCCAAGCGGACATCCAGCTCGCCCGTCGTTCCGGAGCCGAGGGCTGGGTCGTGAAGCCGCTCGATGCGTTCCGGTTGCGCCGCGCGGCGACCGCTGTGATCGCCGGCGAGACCGCGCACGAGGTCCGTCGACCCGCCTGATCTCGGCTTGGGGACCCCTTCGGACGATGCGGTAGCCTGACCGCTCCCATCCGGGTGGTGGCTCAGCTTGGCAGAGCGCTGCGTTCGGGACGCAGAGGTCGGGAGTTCAAATCTCCCCCACCCGACCAGTGAGGCCGCAGGTCATCCGCCTGCGGCTTCTTCTGTGTCGGCGGCCCCGGTTCGCTCGCGTCCCGCGGCGATCCCGCCGTTCGCTTCGATCCGGCGCCCATCCCGCACCACATGAGCGGCGGCCGGACGCACGACCCCGAGATACGGTGGGCTGTGAGGGGGGAGGGCGGTGCGAACTGGTAGCGGCAGAGTCGGTAGGCGCTCGGTCGCCCTGCTTGCGGTACTCGCGATCTGCGTCGGGGTCGCCGCCTGTGTGGCGGATCCTGCTCCGGTGATGGGTTCGGCGGTCGCGGGCGAGGGGCGAGTGACCCTGTCGTGGTCGCCGCCGCCAGGCGACAACGCGGGGGACCTGGTCACCTACGTGGTCACGCCCTACTACGAAGGAGTGAAGCAGCCGGTCTTGCTGTTCGATGCCACGGCCACGACGCAGGTCATCCCGGTCGTCCCTGGTGCGGCGTACACGTTCGTGGTGAGAGGCATCAACGCCTCCGGCTTCGAGACGGCGAGCTCTGCCATGTCGAACACCGTCACCGCGACGGGTGCGGCCGTCTCCGCGGGGTCGACGCATTCGTGCAGCATCATCAGCAGCGGGCAAGCGAAGTGCTGGGGTGACAACAGTCGAGGGCAGCTCGGCAACGGAACGCTGACCGACTCGCTGGCGCCAGTCACGGTGCGGCAGACGTTCAGCGTGGCGGCATTGGCTGCTTCTGGTCTGTTCTCCTGCGATGTGCGGACAGCGAGCGGCGGGTTCGTCCAGTGCTGGGGCGCCGGGGATCAAGGACAGAACGGCAACTCCCCGAACGACTCGTCGAGCCCGGTCAGTGCCATCGGCACCATCGGTGCCTTGGCGGTCGACTCCGGGGACGCGCACTCGTGTGCCGTTCTCGCGAGTGGGTCGGTCAAGTGCTGGGGCGCCAATGATGTCGGGCAGCTCGGCAACGGGACCACGGGGACGTCCGGAGTCAACGCAACGGTCCTCGGCATCACAGAAGCGGTCGCGATCAGTGCCGGAGGATCGCACTCGTGCGCAGTGCTCGCAGCCGGGACCATCCGTTGCTGGGGGGCCAACACCCATGGCGAGCTTGGCGACGGCACCACGTCCGGCTCGTCGATTCCCGTGCCTGTCGTCGGCATCACCGATGCCACCGCGGTCGCAGCAGGCCGTGAGCACACCTGTGCCCGCCTGGCCAGCGGCGAGGTCAGGTGCTGGGGGTCCAACGCGTCCGGGCAGCTCGGCGACGGCACGGCCATCGCTTCCTCGACCCCTGTGTCCGTCTCCGGCCTCACGGATGCCGCTGCGGTGGTGGCTGGCTACGGCCATTCCTGCGCACGCCGCCTCGGCGGCGGCGTCACGTGCTGGGGGAGCAACACCCGCGGCCAGCTCGGAGACGGAACCAGCGCCGATTCAGACGTGCCCGTGACGGTCGTCGGGATCACCGGCGCCACCTACATCGACACCTCGTGGAACCACACCTGCGCAGCCCTCCCGGACTGGCAGCGCAAGTGCTGGGGCGCCAACAGCGATGGGCAGCTCGGCAACGGGACCACAACCGATTCGAACGTTCCCGTGACGGTCACGGGCCTGTAGACGACTCGTTCCTCCGCGGGCAGTGGGGAAAGAGCCCCTGCACCACCTCGTTGTCTGGACCGTGTCCACCACGGTGCCGACCACCACCACCGTCCCAGTGGGAAGCCTGTCGCTCACCGCTGCGCGCCCCGCTGCGCGCCGATCGCGCAGCGATCCCGCGGGTCTAGTCCGCGAAGACGTCGCGGCTGTGCTGCAGGAAGAACCGGTGGTCGTGGCCCTTGTTGGGGTCCGGCGCGTTGTACCTCGCACTGGTCGGCGATCCATCCGGAAGCTGTTCTTCGGGGTAGATCGCGCCGACCGGACAGACGTCGGGCTGGTAGCAGGCGGTGCATGAGGTGCACTCGTCCGGGTTGACGTAGAGGAGGCTGTCCCCGAACACGGCCACGTCTGGGCTTGGGGTGTGCGTGTTCTCGATGACTCCGCTCCCGTGCTCCTCTTCAGAGAACAGGACGCCCTTGGCGGCATCGAACTCGTAGATGCACTGCACCGGACAGACGTCCACACACGCTCGGTCCTTGACGTCGATGCACGCTTCGGTGATCACGGCGATCCCACTCATCGGTCGACCTCCCAGGTCGCTTGCTGGTGGCGGGGCTTGGTTGCGCCCGTGAGAGCCCACCATCCGTGACCGCCCACCGGCTGCGCGAGGTGCGCCGTTGCACCGCGGACCGCACGCGGCCCGGTGCTCATCGCGAGCTCGCGCGTCGATCCTCCGGAGGTCACGCTGGGGCCACGGTAGCGGCGAGCTCTTCGTGACTCATGCTCGAGCGGCCCGGGATCTGCTGATCTCTGGCGAGGTCGAGCAGCTGGTCTTTGGAGAGGTCGATCTTGTCGGCGAGGATCGGGGCACCGAGCTCGGCCTTGCGCGCGTCGAGGGCGGCGGCCATCTCGTCGAGCTCGACGGCGAGCCGGCGGCGCAGGGCGGGGAACAGCTCCCGTTCCTCTTCCTCGGCGTGGTGCTCCACGTTCTCGATGAGCACCGCCATCTTGGCGACCCATTCGTCGGAGCCGCCGTAGATCTGCCCGAGCTCGTGCACGAGGACCTCGACGACGTGGTGCTCCTGTAGACCCTCGTCGACCGTCTCGGCGACCGCCTCTGTGGCGTCGCGGACCTCTGGGTAGAAGATCTCCTCTTCGATGGTGGTGTGGACCGCCAGCTCATCGAAGATCTTCCCCGCAAGGGTCACCATCGTCCGCGTGTCGTCTGCGTCCTTGGCGGCGTTGAACCGGGCGAAGAGCCCGCGGATTCGGTTGTGGTCGGCGATCAGCAGGTCGAGGGCGTTCATCGGGTGCCTCCGTGGGTGGGCGGACAAGGTCCTTCTTCCCCAGCGGCGCGGTGCTGAGACCAGCGAGGTTCGCGGAGAGCTCGTTGACCCGGTCGACACCGTCGGGATGGAGGCCTGGCGATCCGATCCGCCCTTCGACCGGCGCACACGCGCTTCGCGCCGGTGGCAGGTCATGGACAGTCATGGCTCGTTTGGGGTGGATGGTTGTGCCGATTTCGCGGTTCTCGCTGAAATAGGCAGAGAGATGTGAGTGCTTTGAGCAGAACAGCCCTGCTTGTCCCCTCAAGTGGGTCAGTCGGTCTGCCGTACCACTGACGTACCAACCCGCGCAGGCCGACAGGGCGACCCGTCATCAGCCGGGGACCCGATCCCACCACTCAGGTGACGAATCGGGACCAGTGACACCGACTCGGCCTCTCGTTCCGTGAAGGGACCCCGACGTGACGTTCTCCCGCCGCGCCTTGCTGGCGATCCTCGTGCTTCCGACGCTCCTCGGCGTCTTGGTTCTGATCCCTGTCGGCTCCAGCGAAGCCGCGACCTCACCACTGAGCCGGCTCGGCGTGTTCCGCGGATCGGGCCGTGCCGATCTCGTCACGGAGTACGAATCCTGGCTCGGTCGGCCCGTCGCCTACACGCTCGACTTCGTGGGCCGTGAACCCACCACGTCGACAGCGCCGTGGGCCAAGATCGACGACCCCTCCTGGTGGTGCGACAAGTGGGTGGCGCGCTCGTCGCAGCTGACCTTGTCCACCGCGATGCTCCCCAACACGAACTTCACGCTCGCGGCTGGTGCACGAGGGGAGTACGACGCGCACTGGACGAGCTTCGGCAGGTCGCTGGTGGCCCGGGGCTGCGCGGACACGGTCCTGCGGCTCGGTTGGGAGTTCAACGGGAAGTTCTACCCGTGGGCCGCCGGCGGCAAGGAGGCCGACTTCGTGGCCTACTGGCGCCGCATCGTGACCACGTTGCGCGCCGTGCCCAACCAGCAGTTCAGGTTCGACTGGACGCCGCTGGCCGGCAACACGAACGCCAACGTCGCGGCCGCCTACCCAGGCGACGCGTACGTCGACATCATCGGCTTGGACGCCTACGACACGTCGACCGTGTCGACTGCGGACCTCGCCGGCCGCTGGAACGACCAGGTGAACCGAAGCTACGGCCTCGCGTGGCAGCGCGACTTCGCCGCCGCGCACGGCAAGCCGATGTCGCTTCCCGAGTGGGGCCTCACCGTCCGTCCGAACGACAACCTCGGCGGAGGCGACAACCCGAGCTACATCACGAAGATGTGGGACTGGATCGGAACCCACAACTACGTCTACGCGAACTACTTCGAGTACGACGCGAGCGACGCTTCGCATCGCCTCATGACGACGCAGTTCCCGAACGCCAGCGCCGAGTTCCGGCGCCTCGTCTCCAACGCGAGCACGACCACGACGACGGCACCGCCGAGCACGACCACGACGACGGCACCGCCGAGCACGACCACGACGACGGCACCGCCGAGCACGACCACGACGACGGCACCGCCGAGCACGACGACGACGACGGCACCGCCGAGCACGACCACGACTGTGCCGCCCACCACCTCCGCCAGGCAGTCGATCTGGGGCCCGACCGCGATCCCGGCAGCGTTCTCACTCGACGTCAAGGCGATCGAGGTCGGTGTGAAGTTCCGCACGGACACCGCCGGCAGGATCCACGGGATCCGGTTCTACAAGTCGCCGACGAACCTCGGTACCCATGTCGCGAGCTTGTGGGCGAAGAACGGCACGCTGCTCGCGCGTGCCACCTTCACCGCCGAGACCGCCGCCGGTTGGCAAGAGGTGCTCTTCGCCACGCCGGTGCGGGTCAGCGCAGGTACCACGTACATCGCGTCGTACCACATGGACTACGGCGGCTACGGCGAGGACGAGCGGTACTTCAACCAGGCGCGCAAGAGCGGCAACCTCACAGCGCTGAAGAGCGGCTTCGACGGCAGCAACGGCGTGTACGCCTACCGGAGCACCCCCGGGTTCCCCTCGGTCGGCGCCAGCAAGGCCCGCAACTACTGGGTCGACGTCGTCTTCACCGCTGGCTGATCGACGGCCGGTCCCTCCGGTCGTGTCAGCGGCGATCGTGGATGGCGGGAGCGAGGCGCTCGAGGTCGATGGTCGTGTCGTCGAGGATGCGGCTCAGCGCCGTGATCGACACGAATCCGGCCTCGAGCGCGCCGCTGTCGGTGTCGGCGGGCAGCACGATCGGATCGCCCCATGCCATCTGCACGTCGAACGCACCGTCGTGACCGGCCTTCGGGATGAGCTCTGCACTGGCGAGCGTCCTCGGCGGCAGCAGCGCGACCTCGGTGCGTCGCCACCCGGCGATGTCCTCGAGGCGACGGTTGGGCACGTTGACGTTGACGACGATCGGGTCGGCAGGCAGGTCGGCGAGGATCGCCTTGGCGACCTGCGCGCCGACGTCGGCCGCCGTGTCCCACTGCTGATGGACGAGCATCTCGTCCCACCCCTGCCCCTCCACCCCGAAGTCGTCGACCGCTTGGCACACCGCGAGCCCGGACACGCCGCCGTTGCGGGCGGTGAGCGCGGCGCCGACCGTTCCCGAGTGGTAGATCGCTCGCCCTGAGTTCGCTCCCGGGTTGATGCCGGACACCACCAGGTCGAACGGTTCGCCGAACACGCCGAGGCGGGCGAACATCACGCACAGGGCCGGGGGACCCGTGACTGACCACGCCTCGGCGACGCCGTCGATGTCCACGCGGCGCACCTCGGGGCGGATCAGGTGCAGCGTGCCCAAGGCTGCGCCGGCTCCGGAGTACTCCCGGTCCGGTGCGGCGATGACGACGTCGCCGAGCGAGGTGAGTCGTCGCGCGAGGACGTGGAGGCCGACTGCGTCGACGCCGTCGTCGTTGGTCACGAGGATGCGCATCCGACCTTCCTAGCGCGCGACGGTCGGCGATCCTCACCCCGCGTCGGCGAACGCGTCCGCTCCCGCTCGCCAGGTGCGATCGAGGTTCGACCCGGGTGGGAACCGGTCGTCGATCTCGAGGATCGCCATGCCGTGGGCGAACGACCAGAGCGCCTGCGCGCGACGTTCGTCCCCTGTGACGAGGAAGAAGGGCTGGCCGGCCCACGCCTCGAGGCCGTGGGGGAGAGCGTCGCGGGGGAGGGGACCGGAGGTCGCGAGTCGGTAGACGTTGGGGTGCGCCGTGGCTTCGCGGCGATAGGCGCGCAGCAGCGCAGTGGCGCGGTTGGGTCCCGAGCGCGCGCGGCTGCGAATCGCGGCGTGCAGTGCCACGCCCATCTCGCGCAGCGCGCGGGCGATCAGCACTGCTTCGAGCGCCGACTTGTCCGGGAAGTGCTTGTAGAGGGACGGCGCGCGGATGCCGAGGTCATCGGCGAGCCGCCGCATCGTGATGGCCTCGACCCCGTCTTCCTCCACGATCCGCCACGCCGCCTCGATCGCGTCGCGGCCCCGCGCCGACCGGGCGGGCTCAGGCGGGGGCGGCTGTGCGCCGGCCGACCTCACGGCGCGTGGAGCTCGAACACCGGGTGCTTCGGTGCGATCGCCAACAGCTCTGCGTCGCTCGAGTCGGCGTCGACGCCGTCGAAGAACACCCCGACCTCGGCCTTCCACCGTCGCAGGTACGCACGCAGCACGTCGACCTTGTCGCCATCGACGAGCTCCTCGCCCACGAAGGCCGTGCGATGTCGGCCGAGGAGCAGATCGAGCCGCCCCCCGTTCGCGCGGGTGTTGCGCACCCACTCGCCGTTCCCGCGTGGCGACACGAGGTAGCGCCGATCGCCCACCACGAGGAGGTTGACGGGGACTCGCCTCGGCATGCCCGTTCGGCGCCCCGGAACCTCGAGCACGCGGCTGCCCCAGACGCTCAGACCAAGGCGGGTGAGGAGGGCGACGAACGGGTTGAAGACGGTTCGCGTGAACCAGCCGGGTCGGCGGTAGTGAAGGGACTCGCTCATGGGTGCTCCGTCGCGGCAGAAGGGAGGCTAACAATGTTAGCCTACCAGGCGGACCCTAACGTCGGCACGTGGATCTGTCAGACCTGCAGCGCTTGATGGCGGACACCTACGGCGACCAGGACCGAGCTCGTGGCGTACCGGCCACCGTGGCGTGGCTCACCGAGGAGCTCGGCGAGCTGGCGCAGGCCGTCCGCAAGGGGACACCCGAGGACCAGCTGCGCGAGCTCGGCGACGTCCTGGCCTGGCTTGCGTCTCTCGCGGACCAGCTCGGGTTGTCGCTCGACGTTGCGGCGGCTCGCTACGCGTCGGGGTGCCCCAAGTGCGGCGCCATCCCGTGCCGCTGCGAGCCGCGTTCCTGAGCCGCTTCGTTCTGGTCCTCCGAACGAAAGGCCCCAAGAACCCAGGGGTCAGCGGCGGGCGAGGAGCGCCTCGGCGATCTGGACCGCGTTGAGGGCAGCGCCCTTGCGCAGGTTGTCGCCGGACAGGAACAGCGCGAGGCCGCGCCCATCGGGAACCGTCGGGTCGACGCGCAGCCGACCGACGCGCGTGACGTTGCCACCCGCCACATCGAGTGGCGTCGGCACGTGCGCGAGCTCGACGCCGTCAGCCTCAGCGAGCACCTTCGCCGCCTCCGCGGGGGAGAGCGGGCGCTCGAACCGCGCGTTGACCGACATCGAGTGGCCGGTGAACACCGGGACGCGCACGCACAAGACCGACACCGACAGCGCGGGGAGCTCGAGGATCTTGCGGCTCTCGTTGCGGAGCTTCTGGTCCTCGTCGGTCTCGTCCAGGCCGTCGTCGACGAAGCTGCCGGCCTGGGGGATCACGTTGAACGCGATCGTGGTGGGGACCTTCGCGGCCGGGGGGAACTCCACTGCCCGGCCGTCGTGGGTGAGGCCCGCGGCGCGGTCGGCCACCTTGCGCACCTGTTCGTCGAGCTCGGCGACACCGGCAAGACCGCCGCCCGACACCGCCTGATACGTGTTGACCACCATCGACTGCAGTCCCGCGGCACGATCGAGCGGCTTCAGGACCGGCATCGCGACCATCGTGGTGCAGTTGGGGTTCGCGACGATGCCCTTGGGGATCGACGCGAGTGCGTGGCCGTTGACCTCGGGAACCACGAGGGGGACGTCGGGGTCCATGCGCCACGCCGACGAGTTGTCGATCACCGTGGCACCCGCGGCGGCAACCCGAGGTGCGAGCGCGCGCGAAGCCGTTGCGCCGGCCGAGAAGAGCGCGAGGTCGAGCCCTTCGAACGCCGCACCCTCCGCGTCTTCGACGATCACCTCACCGCCGCCCCAGGCCATCGCGCGGCCCGCGGATCGGGCTGACGCGAACAGCCGCAGCTCGTCCACGGGGAACGCCCGCTCCTCGAGGATCTTGAGCATCACGCCACCGACCTGCCCGGTGGCGCCGAACAGGCCGACGCGCATGCGTCAAGGCTACGACGAGGCCCCGCCGCCGCCCAAGACGGTTCCGTCGTGTGTCCGGGGGGAGGTGGGTCAGGCGCCCGGGTCAGGCGCGGGGGTCAGGCGGGAGAGGGTCAGGCCGGCAGGTCGAGCTCGAAGGCGTCGTGGAGCGCCTGCACCGCTTGCTCCACCTGCGCCTCGCGCACGATGCACGAGATCCGGATCGCGGAGGTGGAGATCATCTCGATGTTGATGCCGGCACCCGCCAGGGTCTCGAAGGTGCGCGCCGCAACCCCCGGGTTCGACTTCATGCCGGCGCCGACGAGGCTGACGCGCGCGATCGCGCCGTCACTCGACACGCCGGTCGCGCCGATCTCGCCCGCCAGGGAGGTGGTGACCTCCTCGGCCACGTGGAGGTCCTCGTGCGGCACGGTGAAGGAGATGTCGGTGACGCCATGGTCCGACGTGTTCTGCACGATCATGTCGACGTTGACCTCGCGGTCGGCGAGGAGGCGTAAGAGCCGCGCGGCGATGCCCGGCTGATCGGGCACGCCGCTCACGGTCACCTTCGCCTCCGAGGTGTCGTGCACGATCGCCGAAACGATTGCCTGCTCCATGGACAGATCCTCCTCCTGCACCCACGTGCCGGGTTCCCAGGTGAACGCTGATCGGACGTGCAGGCGCACGCCCCAGGTGCGCGCGAACTCGACGGATCGCATCGCGGGCTTGGGGCAGCCGCACGCGGTCATCTCGAGCATCTCGTCGAAGCTGACTACGCCCATGCGTCGAGCCGTGGGGACCAGGCGCGGATCGGCCGTGAACACGCCGGACACGTCGGTGTAGAGCTCGCACGAGTGCGCGTCGAGCGCGTGGGCCAGCGCCACCGCGGTCGTGTCGGAGCCGCCGCGGCCGAGGAAGGTCACGTTGCGCTCGCCCGAGACCCCCTGCGCGCCGCCGACGACCGGCGTTCGGCCCTCGGCGAGCGCCGCGAGGATCCGCTCGGGACGCAGCTCGACGATCTTGGCGTTGGTGTGCATGGCGTCGGTGATGAACCCGGCCTGGCTCCCGGTGAAGCTGTCGGCCGGCACGCCGCGGTCGTGGAGCGCCATGCACAGCAGTGCGGTGGCCTTGCGCTCGCCGGCGGTGATGAGCATGTCCATCTCGCGCCCCGGACGGACGTGTGACACGTCGGCGGCGAGCCGCAGCAGCTCGTCGGTCTCCTTGCCCATCGCGCTGACCACCACGACCACGTCGTCCCCGCGGCGCTTGGTGCGGGCGACGTGGTCGGCCACCTCCCGGATGCGCTCCGGATCGGCCACCGACGTGCCGCCGAACTTCTGTACGACGAGGGGCACGAGGGGCGACGCTATCGCCGTCCCGCCGTCGGTCGCGAACCTGTTGTGCTGACTCCAGGTGGCGGAGGGGCGGCCGCTAGGGTGGCCCGCCATGCCCAGCGAGAAGCGACAGCGTCAGGACGAGGGGCGGCTCTCCCGTCTCGAAGAGCAGCAGCTCGTCGAGCGCCGCGCGCAGCGCCGGCGTCAGGCGCGCAACCTCGGGCTGCTCCTCGGCGTGCTCGTCGTGGTGGCGTTCCTGATCTCGGTCCTCTCGGGCGACGACAAGAGCACCGTGTCGAGCGGTGACACCTCGACCACCAGCCCGAGCGGCGGGATCGACGTGGAGCTCCCGGGGGCGGGTGCGTCGATCACCGGCGACACGCCGTGCCCTCCGGCCGACGGGAGCGCGAAGCGCACCACGAGCTTCGCGAAGCCTCCGCCCACCTGCATCGACAAGACCGCGACCTACACGGCGACGCTCGACACCACCGAAGGCAAGATCGTGATCGCGCTCGACTCCGCGCACGCACCCATCACGGTCAACAACTTCGTCGTGCTCGCCCGCTACCACTTCTACGACGACGTGCCGTTCCACCGGGTCATCACCGGCTTCATGAACCAGGCGGGCGATCCCGTGGGGCCAGTTCCGGGTTCCGGCGGGCCGGGCTACTCGATCCCCGACGAGCTCCCGACCGCGGAAGACCCCTATCCGGCCGGCACGCTGGCGATGGCGAACACGGGCAAGCCCGACTCGGGCGGGGCCCAGTGGTTCATCGTGGTGGAGGGCGGGGGACCGCAGCTCTCGACCACCTACACGGACTTCGGCCATGTCACCGAGGGCCAGGATGTGGTCGACGCGATCAACAAGCTCGGCACGGGCCCGACGGACGGCAAGCCGCGGAAGGTCGTGACGATCCGGTCGGTCACGATCACCGAGAGCTGACGCGGCGCCGGGCGCGGCGCCCGGTCGACCTCCGCTGGGCCGCTTCGGCCGACACGGGGAGCGTGAAGGCGAAGCGTGCGCCTCCGGTGGAGCTCTCGTCGCACCAGATGGCCCCGTTCATCTGCTCGAGCGAGCGCCGGGCGATGAACAGGCCGAGGCCCACGCCTTGCTGTGGCCGCGTGAGGTGGTCGCCGAGTCGCGTGAACTTGTCGAAGATGCGCTCACGGTCGCCTGCGGGCACACCCGGTCCGTTGTCGCTCACCGAGGTGACGACGCGGTCCCTCTCGAGGGCGGCCTCAACCTCGATCGTCGATCCGTCGGGTGAGTACTTGAGGGCGTTCGACAGGAGGTTGGCGATCACGCCGCTCGCGAGGTGTCGATCCGCGGCAACCTCCTCGGCACCGGGAGCGATCGTCACCTCGATCGCGTGTGTGGGCGCGGTCCGTCGGTACAGCTCGGCTTGCTGCTCGACGATCGTCAGCCAGTCGAGCTGCTCGGTGATCACCTCCAGGCCTCGCTGGTCGATGGAGGTGGCGAGGAGCAGCGAGCTCACGAGG
>JBQTHC010000058.1:0-22736 GCA_052390255.1 Microthrixaceae bacterium | reverse complement strand
CCCGGGCGCTCGGATCGATGTACCCGTCGGTCGGCGGCGACCCCGCGAGCGGCGACCCGGTCTCGGAGTTCCTCCGCGTCCTCGAACACCACCGCGAAGAGATCCAGCAGCGGCTCTCGGACGGCGTGCAGACGAACGAGGTCGGCCGCGCCGCCGTCCTCGCCGGCGGGTACGCGCTCGTGCAGCAGCGCACCGGATTGCCGCTCCGCGTGCTCGAAGTCGGTGCCAGCGCGGGCCTGAACCTGCGCTTCGACCACTATGCGTACGACACCGGCGAGCGTGTGGCGGGCGACTCGCTGAGCCCGGTCCGCTTCGAAGACGTCTGGGTGGGCGCGCCCCCGGCCCTTCCGGGTTGCTTCGAGGTCGTCGAGCGTTCCGGCTGCGATCGGAACCCGCTCGACCCGAGCACCGAGGAGGGCCGCGTGACGCTCCTCGCGTACACGTGGCCCGACCAGACCGCTCGGATCGAGCTGCTGCAGGCCGCGCTCGAGGTGGCGGGGCGCGTGCACGCGCCCGTGGCGAAGGCCGAGGCGGCTGAGTGGACCGAAGCGCAGCTCGCCTCACCGCGCCGTGGGGTGGCGACGGTGATCGCGCACTCCATCGTGCTCCAGTACCTCGCGCCGGCGCGCCGGCGTCGCTTCCGGGGCGCGCTCGCCGCGGCTGGTCGCACCGCGACCGACGACGCACCGCTTGCGTGGCTGCGCATGGAGCCCGCCGGCGACCGCGCCGAGCTGCGGCTCACCACCTGGCCTGGAGGCGTCGACGAGCCGCTCGCCACGGCGGGCTACCACGGTCGACCGATCTGGTGGGGCGCCTGACGCGGCGGTCAGTCCGACGGGCGACGCTCGCGCAGGCTCGCCTGCCGGTAGGCCAGCAGCATCAGCTCAGCGTCGCTCCAGGTGACCTCCTTGGGCACCATTGCGTTCTCGAGCGCCGCGCACGCCTTCTTGGTCATCGCCAGGGTGAGCGGGTCCATGGCGAGCAGGCGGTCGGCCAGCCGCAGCGCCTCCGGCATGACGTCGTCGTCAGCGACGACATGGTTCAGGAACCCCCAAGACTGCGCTTGCTCGGCGGTGAAGCGCTCGCACACCATCACGAGCTCCTTCGTGCGCGCGGGTCCGAGCTCGCGCATCAGGCGAGGGAGTGCCTGCCAGGTGAGCGGCAGCCCGAGCTCGACCTCGGGGATCGAGAACCAGGCCGACGCGGCCGCGACGCGCAGGTCACAGCACGTGAGCAGCACGAGCCCGCCCCCGATCGCGAGGCCGTTGACCGCGCCGAGCGTCACCTGGGGGAGGCGTTCGAGCATCTCGCAGGTGCGACCGCCGAGGTGGGCGCGGGCGCGGCGGTCGATGTCGTTCACCGGTGGGTCGGCGCGGCGGTCGCCGAGCTCGGCCCCCGCGGAGAAGGCGCGACCAGCGCCGGTGAGGATCACGACTCGCGCCGCGTGGTCGACCTCGAGCCGCGCGCAGAGGTCTTGCATCTCGTCGTGGAGCGCGATGTCGAGCGCGTTCAGCTTGTCGGGGCGGTTCAGCGTGATCGTCACGAGTCCGGGTCGCTCGGCGTCCCGTTCGACGAGCAGGCGTTCGTACACTGCATCCGGCTCAGGCATTCGCTGAGTCTCCACCAGCCACGCGGATCGGTCCGGGCGCGGTCGTCTCGCGCGTGACCGAGCGCGCGACGAGGTAGCCGGCCCCGAGGACGAGGAGGCCGCCGAGCCCGTCGATCCAATAGTGGTTGCCGGTGATGACGATGCACACCAGGGTGATCACCGGGTAGGCCACCGCGAGGATCTTGGCCCAGCGGCGTCGCAGCAGCGGCACCAGCACCAGCGCGCTCCACGTCGACCACCCGATGTGCATGCTCGGCATCGCGGCGTACTGGTTCGACAGCTCCTTCATCCCCTCGTTGCCGAAGGAGATCCAGCCGCCGTAGCGGGCCACGGTGTCGACGTAGCCGAAGCGATCGCATCCCGGGGCTTCAAGCGCGTCGTCAGGAGCGGCGGCCGCGGCCTGGGCGTTGTAGATCTGGCAGGCGCCGAACTCGCCAGGGTTGTCCAGCAGCCGCGGTGGCATCAGGGAGTACGCCGCGAACCCGATCACGGCGAGACAGGTCGTGAAGGCGAGCGTGTTCCGCCAGAGCGGGTACCGCTCGGGATCGCGTCGGAACAGCCACACCAGCGCAACGAAGGTCACGACGAAGTGCGCGATGCCGTAGTACACGTTCCAGACGCGGATCAGCCCATGGCCTGGAAGGTCGAGGTACCAGCGCTGGACGCGCGCCTCCAGGTACAGCTGCAGGTCCCGCTCCAGGTCGATGATCCAGCGCGCATGCTCGAACGCCGGACCCGGGTCGCCGCCCGCCGATCCGAACTGGTTGCGAACCGCGGAGTAGATGGCGTACACGGCGATACCGAACGCGACCTCCTTCCACCAGCGCAACCGGCCGCGCTCGGCGGTGTCGCTGGTGGAGCGGGCGAGATCGGTCATGCAGATGGGCTAGCAGTCCGCGTCTACTGCGCGGCAACCAGTGTGTCGACGCTGGGCGAGGTGCGTGCACCGACGGCGAACGCTGGCGCGCCGAGCAGGCTGACGCCGAGGTTCAGGAGGTAGAGGAGGAGGCCGAGCGCGATCGCATCCTGGGTCGGAACGCCGAGCGGGCCGAGGAACAGGGCGAAGGCACCCTCGCGCACGCCGAGCCCGGAGATGCCGATCGGGAGCACCTGCGCGATCGCGACGGCGGGGAAGAACGCGAGCAGCGCGGTGAGCCCAGCTGGGCGCACACCCAGCGCCTGCGCGGCTGCAACGGCGGCGAAGACGAGCACGAGCTGGTACGCGAACCCCACGAGCAGCAGGTTCACGGCCGCGGCCGGCTCGTGTCGCAGCCGGTCGAGACCGAGGTGCACCGCCCCGGCGAACCGGCGCCACCCCTCCTTGGCGGCGAAGCGACCGCCGATGCGCTGGTCGGCCACCGCATACAGGAGGATGCCGAGCGCGATCAGTGTGGAGAACGCCAGCCCGAGCGCCACGCGGGTGGCGGTGCCGAGGTGCTGGAGCGGCGGGTTCACGAGGAAGCCCACCACGCTGATGATCGGGAGCACCAGCCACCCCGTGAGCCGTTCGAGCACCACTGACGCGAAGGTCTTCGGTGACTCGCCGGTCTCCCGGGAGAGACGGCTCACGCGGAGCACGTCGCCGCCGATCGTGGTGGGCAGCACGTTCGAGACGAACTGGCACGCGAGGTAGTGCGACAAGAGCCGCCGGAGCCCCGCGTGGAGCCCGAGCACGCCAAGCACCCGCTGCCAGCGCAACGCGGACAGCACCAGGGCAGCGAGGGTGAGTGCGGCGGCCGTGACGAGCCACACCACGGTGTGCGCGGTGAGCGGCGGAACGACCTCGTCGGCCTCGAAGGAGGGAACGCGCCAGACCAGCACCGCGAGCATCGCGACGCTGAGCCCGATCCGTAGCGCGAGGGCCATCGCCTGCTTCCGGTTCACCTGCCCTCCCCGTCGCGATCCTGGCCATCGTAGGCCCCGCAACCGCCGTTCGATGTGCCGTTCGGACCCTTTCGGGGAGGTGGTGGCCGTGAGTACCCTCAGACCTGCCGTCCGCTTGGCGGGGTCGTCGGCACCCAGCAGGCCCGCCCGAACAAGTCCTCGACTTCCGGGAGGGAAGCGATGCGCACGCGGGTCTGCGGTTCCATCATGATCGTGCTGCTCACGGCACTGGGCGCGTGCGCGCAGCGCGCCGATGTCACGACGCTGCGCACGGGCTCGGCAGCGCTCGCCTCGGTGCGTGCCGCACCCGACGTCGCAGCGGAGGCCGGGTCGGCGCGCTTCGAGATGACGCTCGCGGTGAGCAGCGCCGAGGGCAGCTACGACATCGTCGTGACCGGCGGGTACAGCGGCCGACAGATGTCGATGCAGATGAACATCGCCGACGTGCTTGCGGCGCGGGGCGAGCCGGTTCCGCCCGAAGCGGCCGGGCCGATGGAGATCGTGGTCGACGGCGATGCCACCTACCTGAAGCTCCCCACGCTCCCCGGCGGGACCAGCGGAGGCACGTGGGTGTCGATCGACCCCTCCGACCTCGGGGTCGCGTCGTCGCTCGGCCTCGGGGCCGGGGCAGGTCCCGGTGACCCCGCGCAGCTGCTGGCATCGCTGCGCGGCATGAGCGACGACATCACCGAGGTGGGCGCCGAGGACGTGCGCGGCGTCGCCACCACCCACCTCGCGGGAACCATCGACCCGGCACGAGCGATCGATCGCGTGGCACGCGGCGAGGAGCGCGCGCTCCTGCGTGCGCAGCTCGAGGCGCTTGGGTCGCTCGTCGGTGGCATCCCCGTCGACGTCTGGATCGACGCCACGGGGCTGGTGCGCCGCTTCGCCATCGATGCGTCGGGCGTGCTCCAGGCGTCAGGCGGTTCAGCCGAAGACACGGTCACGATGACGCTCGAGCTGTTCGACTACGGCAAGCCGTTCTCGGTGACGGTCCCCGACCCGAGCAGCACGACCTCCTTCGACGCGCTCGACCAGATGGGGCGGAGCTGATGAAGGTCCGCGAGGTCTGCATCGAAGCAACGGGAGGTCCGCTGTCGCTGTCGGTGGCCGAGGCCGGCGTGGGCGGACGGCCGCTCGTGCTCGTGCACGGCTTCACCGGAGCGAAGGAGGACTTCACGGACTGGCTCGACGCGCTCGCCGCGCTCGGCTGGCACGTGATCGCCCCGGACCAGCGCGGACACGGTGCGAGCCCGAAGCCGGACGACGAGCTCGCGTACTCGTTCGACCTCTTCGCTCAGGATCTCCTCGCGCTGCTCGACGCGATGGCGTGGGAGCGCGTCGTTGCGCTCGGGCACTCGATGGGAGGGATGGTGCTCCAGACGGCGGCGCTCGGAGCCCAGCAGCGCTTCGCGGCGATGGTCCTCATGGACACGTCGCACCGCGGACTGCGCGCCGACCCCACGGTGGTGGAGCTCGCGGTCTCGGTCGCTCGCACCCGAGGCATGGCCGCAGTGCTCGCGACCCAGGACGCCCTCGACGACGAGCAGACGCTGGGCAACGACATCGATCGGCGCGTCAAGGCGGAGCGGCCCGGGTACAAGGAGTTCGGCGAGCGAAAGATGCTCGCGAGCTCGCCTGCGATGTACGCGTCGATGATCCAGGCGATCACGTCTCCCGCGGCACGGGACCGGCTCGAGGACCTCAGCACGTTGACGATGCCCACGCTCGTGATCGTCGGCGAGCACGACCAGCCCTTCGTGCAACCGAGCTATCGCATGGCGAAGGCGATCCCCGATGCGGTGCTCGCGGTGATCCCGGGTGCGGCGCACTCCCCGCAGTTCGAGGCCCCGGATCCCTGGTGGGATGCCCTCTGCGGGTTCCTCGGGAGGCTGTGAGACGCCCCGCGCATCTCCTAGCGCGCCTTGTCGAGGAAGTCCTGGGTCTCCACGACCACCCGCGTCACCTTGCCGGCGGCCACGAGGCCGCAGTGGTCGCTCACGGACACCGTGAAGGTGAGGCGACGGCCCTCGACCCGTTCGAGCGAGGCCTCGGCCGCGACGGTCGAGCCGACGTGGGTCGGCGCGAGGTGGTCGATCTGCACCCGCATGCCCACGGTCGTCTGACCTCGCTCGAGCTGGTCGGCGACTGCAACGATCGTGGCTTCCTCGCACAGCGCGATGAGCCGCGGCGTCCCGAGGACCGGCACGTCACCGCTGTGCAGCGCGATGGCGGTGTCAGCGTCGGCGACCACGAGCTTCGTGCTGCCGTGCAGGCCGGGGGACAGGGGCATCTGGGTACGATATTCGCTGCCCTGACCGCTCGGTCAAAGGCGGTTCGACCTTGCGGAGGCGCCGGCGTGCTCGACCATGACCTCGTCCAACGGACACTTGCCGCGGCGTTGCGCACGGGCGGCGAGCTCGCCGAGGTGTTCGTGGAGGACAAGTCGGCCTCGAACGCTGTGTTCGACGACGGGAAGGTGGAGCACCTCACGTCTGGGCGCGATCGCGGTGCAGGCATCCGCGTGATCGTCGGCGACACCACCGGGTTCGCGCACACCGCCGACCTCTCCCAGGCCGGTCTCGAAGCTGCCGCCGAAGCCGCCGCTGCCGCCGCCCGATCCGGCGGTGGCGGGGTGCGCGAGGTGGCACTGCACCGCGTCGACGCCCCGCGACCGAGCGACGTCGCCGTCCTTCCCGAGGACGTCGACAAGGCGCGCAAGGTGGAGCTGCTGCGTCGTGCCGACGACGCTGCGCGCAAGGCGGGCGCGTCGATCACGCAGGTCACTGCGCGCTACGGCGACAGCCGGCGCCGGATCCTCATCGCGAACAGTGACGGCCTCCTCACCGAGGACGACCAGGTTCGCACGCTGTTCTCCGTCATGGCGGTCGCCTCGGGCGACACGGGCATGCAGACGGGCTACCAGTCGCTCGGTCGCACCGTGGGCTTCGAGCTGTTCGACGCCTACGACGTGGAGGACCTCGGGCGTGAGGCCGCCGACCGCGCGCTTGTGAAGCTCGCGGCGCGGCCGGCGCCTTCGGGGACGATGCCCGTGGTGATCGGCCCGGGAGGAGGGGGCGTGCTGTTCCACGAGGCGTGCGGGCACGGGCTGGAGGCGGACCTCGTCGCGAAGGGCGCATCGGTGTTCGCCGGACGGATCGGTGAGCGCGTGGCGGACCCCCGGATCACCCTCGTCGACGACGGCACGATGGCCGAGGAGTGGGGGTGCTTCGCCGTGGACGACGAGGGCAGCCTCGCGGCACGCAACGTCCTGATCGAGGGCGGCATCCTCACCGACTACATGTGGGACCTGCTGCGGTCTCGCAAGGAGGGTCGACCGCGCTCGGGGAACGGGCGGCGCCAGAGCTACAAGCACCTGCCGATGGTGCGGATGACCAACACCTACGTCCTCGCCGGACCCGACGAGCCCGACGACATCGTGGCGTCGACGCCGAACGGCGTCTACGTCGCGCACCTCGGAGGAGGTCAGGTGAACACGGCCACCGGCGACGTCGTGTTCGGGATGACCGAGGCGTACCTCATCGAGGACGGCGTGATCACCGAGCCGATCCGAGAGGGCAACCTCATCGGCAACGGCCCTGCGGTGCTCGCGAGCATCGACGCCGTCGGTCACGACTTCGCGATGGGGAGCCCGGGCATGTGCGGCAAGGACGGGCAGGGCGTGCCCGTCGGCGATGGCGTGCCGACGCTTCGCGTGCCCGCGCTGACCGTCGGTGGCACCGCCTGATGGCGGCGAACCCCGAGCTGCTCGACGTGGCGGCGCGCATCGCCGACATGGCGCTGCCGGGCGAGCAGGTCGAGGCCTACGTCGCCCGCGGCACCAGCACCACCGTGCGCGCCTACGGCGGCGAGGTCGAGTCGCTCACCCAGGCCACCTCGGCTGGCGTCGGCGTGCGGGTCGTGGTCGACCATCGCGAGGGGTTCGCCTATGCAGGCACCCTCGACGAAGCGGTGGTGCTCGACGCCCTCGCAGACGCGCGTGACAACGCCACCTTCGGCGAGCCCGACGAGTTCAACGGGCTCGCCGCGCCGGACGGTGTCGCGCCGGCCGACCTGGACCTGTGGCCCACCGAGCTCCCCTCAGTGCCCACCGCCGACAAGGTGGCGCTCGCACTCGAGCTCGAGAAGGCCACGGTCGGTCGCGATCCGCGCGTTGGTGGCGTGCGCATCTCGATGTACAGCGACTCGATGGGTGAGGGCGCGGTGGCCACCAGCACCGGCATCCGGGCCTGGGGGCGTGCGGGGACGAGCTACCTGATGGTGCAGGCGCTCGCGGTGCACGACGGCGAGACCCAGATCGCTGGAGGGCTGTCGGTGGGACGCGAGGTCAGCGACCTGTCAGTCGACGAGGCCGCGGACGACGCGATCCTGCGAGCCACCCGCCTGCTCGGCTCTACCAAGCCGGCGACGCAGCGGATCACCCTGGTCCTGGAGCCGCGCATGACCGCCACGGTCCTCGGCATCGTCGGTGGGATGCTGAACGGCGAGGCGGTGCTCAAGGGCCGGTCGCCCTTCGCCGACCGCGTCGGCGAGGCGATCGCCTCTCCGTTGCTCACCTTCGTCGACGACCCGACCGACCCGCGCAGCCTCGGGGCTGAAGCGCACGACGGCGAGGGCCTCGCCTGTCGCCGCAACCAGCTGGTCGTGAACGGTGTGCTGCAGGGGTTCCTGCACAACACCTACACCGGTCGCCGATCAGGCACCGCGTCCACCGGCTCGGCGCAGCGTGGCACCTCGTCCACGCCGAGCGTCGGCGCGGGTGCGCTCGCGGTGGCGCCCGGGGCCGGGACGGCGCAGGAGGTGCTGGACGCGGTGGGTGAAGGGCTCTTCGTCACCTCGATGGCCGGCATCCACTCGGGGGTCAACCCCGTGTCGGGCGACTTCTCGGTCGGCGTCGAGGGGTTGATGGTGCGCGGCGGGTCGCTCGCCGAGCCCGTGCGCGAGGCCACGATCGCTTCCACGATCCAGCGGCTGCTGCTCGACATCTCCGCGGTCGGCGCCGACCTCGAGTGGCTCCCGGACGGCACCGGCGGTGTCACGCTCGTGATCCCCGACGTGGCGCTGTCGGGCGCGTAGCGTCGCTCGCTCGTGCCGATCCTCCACGCGATCGTCCTCGGGATCACCCAAGGGCTCTCGGAGTTCCTTCCGATCTCGTCGAGCGGGCACCTGCGCCTCGTGCCGTGGCTGTTCGGCTGGGATGACTTCGCCGGACGGGTCTCCTTCGAGAAGTCCTTCGACGTGGCCCTGCACCTCGGCACGCTGGTCGGGGCGATCGCCTACTTCCGCGCCGACGTGCTGCGCTACGCGCGCGCGGGCCTGCGGCGCGACGCCGGGACCACGACCGACGGGCGCCTCGCCTGGCTCCTCGTCGTGTCCTCGGTTCCCGCGGCCCTCACGGGGGCGCTCTTCGCCGACGTGATCGAGCGCCGAACCGGGTACATCTGGCTGATCGCGACGATGCTGGTCGTGTTCGGGTTGGTGCTCGCGTGGGCCGACCGCCGTGGTGGCACGCGCACGGTGGACGACGTCGGTCTGCGCGACGCGATCGTGATCGGCGTCTGCCAGGCTGCGGCGCTCCAGCCCGGCGTGTCCCGCTCCGGTGTCACGATGACCGCCGGGCGCGCGATCGGCCTCGGGCGAGATGGCGCCGCTCGGTTCGCCTTCCTGATGAGCCTGCCGATCACGGCCGGGGCGCTCGTCTTCAAGGCGGCCGACGTGTTCGGCGGCGCGGGGATCCCCGACGGGTTCGTCGCGCCGTTCGTGTGGGGGATCGTCGCTTCGGGCATCACGGGCTGGCTTGCGGTGTGGGGCACGCTGAGACTCATCCGCACGAGGTCGTTCACGCCGTTCGTGGTGTACCGCGTGGTCGCGGGGCTCGCGGTGCTCGCGCTCTACACGGCGCGCTGAGCGCGCAGGTCACGCGCCCACGAGCGCGAGGGTCACGGCGCCCTGGCCGAGCGCCACGGCGATGCGCGGGGCGAGCTCGAGGGGGACCGCGACGGTCACCGAAGCGTCTTCGACTGACACGACCGCCGCGTCGGACACCAGCGTGAACCCCGGTGGGCCGTCCCCGGCGGCTTCCGGCGGGAGGGCGACCAGCACGTCGACGCGGTCGCCGATCGACAGCGGAGGAGCGGTGCCGGGCTCGGTCGGGATCGCGACCGCGCGCATCCCGGACGCGATCCGAGCAGCGACCTCGCTGAGGCCCGCGCGTGCGAGGCGCGAGGCCACCACCACCTCGCCCCTGAGGATCCCCTCCCGCACCGTGGCGTCTGCCGGGAGCGACCGGAGTGCGGATCGCGGGACCGTCGCGCGCGGCCTCGCCTCCCAGCGGACGTCGCCTGGTGACACCTGGGTGCCCGGCGCGAGATCACGCGCTGCCACGAGGACGCGCACGGATGCTCCCCAGGCGGACCGGGTGCGCTCGACGGTCGAGACGAATTGCGAGGTGGCCATGCCGACGCCCAGCGCCAGCGTGATCACGACGGCCCACCACAGACGTGGGTCGCGACGCAGCGCCAGGCCCGGACGAAGGCGCCGGCGCGGGCCGATCGCGTGGCGACGTGGTGTGGGACGCATCCGCGCCTCCTGCAGATGAGGCAGGCCAGGCGGGGGAAGCCGCGGCGACGCTAGCGGCGTGGTCCCAAGGGAACTAGGCCGACTTGGCGTCGGAGGCGGCCGCTGGCTTGGCGGGCGCCGCAGCCGCCGAATCGGTGCCGCTCTTCGCCGAGTCGCTGCCGCCGTTCGACGAGCCGCTCGACTCGCTGCCAGAGGCGGACCCGTTCGCGGTACCCGAGGTGCTCGACGAGCCGGACGATCCAGCCGTGGTCTTGCTCCGGCTGTCGTTCTTGTAGAAGCCGCTGCCCTTGAAGGAGATCCCCACCGAGCCGAACACCTTGCGCAGCTCCTCGGCACCACAGGACGGGCACGAGGTGAGCGCGTCCTCGCTGAAGGACTGCACGATCTCGAGCTCGTGCCCGCAGGCTCGGCATCGGTACTCGTAGGTGGGCACGCCATGTCCTCCGTGTGCGCTGGCGGTCGCCGCCCGGTCCCTGCTGGCACTCGGGAGCTCAGAGTGCCAGCGTATCGGGACGACGGATCCGGGTGCCATGTGGGGCAGCGGCGGCCGAACCGCTGCCTACGCTGGGACCGTGGACCTCCGCTGGGCGCTCGTGCTGCCGAGCTACCTGCTGGGGACGTTCCCGACGGCGATCCTCGTGGGGCGTCGCACCGGTCAGGACCCGACCCGCGAGGGGTCCGGCAACCCGGGTGCATCGAACGCGTACCGCACGATGGGCGCTCGGGCCGGTGCGCTCGTTCTGCTGGGAGACCTCTGCAAGGGTGCCGCCACGGCGGGCATCGGCCTGGCCGCGGGCAGCAGGGCCGTCGCGGTGGGGTGCGGTCTCGCCGCCGTTGCCGGCCACGTGCTCCCCGTGACCCGCAGGCTCCGCGGAGGCAAGGGTGTCGCGACGGCGGCCGGCATGACGCTGGTGCTGCTGCCGATCCCCGCCGTCGTGCTCGCCGCCCTCTGGGCCGCCGTCGCCAAGGCCACCGGCACGGCGTCGGTGGCATCGATCACCGTCGCGGTCGGCCTACCCCTCGCGGCCCTCGCCTCGGGTCGACCGGTCGGTGAGGTGGTGGCCTTCGCGGCGTGTGCGACCTTCGTCGTCGCGCGCCACCGCGAGAACATCGCGCGGCTACGTCGTGGCGAGGAGCGGCCGCTCGAATCCGACCGAGCTGGCGACTCGCCGCGCTAGTTGTCGGGCCCGAGCGCTCGCCTCGCTACCCTCCACGTCCATGTCCACGGTGCGCAAGGCCGTCATCCCAGCCGCGGGTCTCGGCACCCGCTTCCTGCCTGCCACGAAGGCGCAGCCGAAGGAGATGCTCCCCGTCGTGGACAAGCCCGCCATCCAGTACGTGGTGGAGGAGGCCGTGCGCTCGGGGATCGACGACATCCTCATCATCACGGGTCGCGGCAAGCGGACGCTCGAGGACCACTTCGACCGCAGCGTCGAGCTCGAGGCCGAGCTCCGGTCCAAGGGCAAGGACGAGGAGCTCGACCAGATCCTCCGGCTCTCCGACCTCGCCGACATCCACTACGTGCGCCAGGGCGAGGCGCTTGGTCTGGGCCACGCGGTGTCGGTGGCCCGCAAGCACGTCGGGCACGACCCGTTCGTCGTGCTGCTCGGCGACGACATCATGGACGACGCATCCACGGTGCTCGAGGAGATGATCGGCGTGCACGAGCGCACCGGCTCGTCGGTGATCTCGTGCAAGGAGTTCCCCCCTGAGCAGATCAGCGCGTACGGCTGCGTCGCGTACGAGCCTGCCGGCGACCGTCTGCTGCGCATCCAGAGCATCGTGGAGAAGCCGGAGCCCGCCGAGGCACCGTCGTCGTATGCCGTGCTCGGGCGCTACGTGTTCACTCCGGGCATCTTCGACGCGATCGATCAGGTGCAGCCCGGCAAGGGCGGCGAGATCCAGCTCACCGACGCCATCGGCGTGCTGCTGGCCACCGAGGAGGTGCTCGGGTACACGTTCGTCGACGGGCGCTACGACGTCGGCAACAAGCTCGACTACCTGCGGGCGACCGTCGAGCTCGCGCTCGCCCGGCCGGACCTCGGCCCCCAGTTCCGCAGCTGGCTCGGCGGCTACGTGCGCGACCAGGGCATCGCCTGACCCCCGCGGAGCGTTCTCGGGCGATTCCTCCGTCGCCCTGACGGGTTTTCCGCCCGAGAACGGCTTGGGGGGAGGGCGTTCGTAGGATCGAGCCGTGCTGCTTCCCCTCGCTGACGCGCAGGCCTACGTGCTCGAGCGCGTGTCGGCACTGCCGGGCCGTGACCACAAGACCGCCGACGCCCTCGGACTGGTGCTCGCGGAGCGCATCGTCGCCACCGAGGCGGTGCCGCCGTTCGCGAACACCGCGATGGACGGCTACGCGGTGCGCGCCTCGGACACGGCTGGCGCATCGGCGGACAAGCCCGTGCGGTTGCCCGTGGTCGCGGAGGTGGCCGCGGGCCATCCCGCGCCCCGGGCGCTCGCAGCCGGCGAGGCCATGCGCATCTTCACCGGCGCGCCGATGCCAGACGGCGCCGACGCCATCGTGATGGTGGAGCGCACCGAGCGGCTCGACGGGGGCGCCGTCGTGGCAGTCGGCCACGCCGCAGCGGTAGGCGACCACGTTCGGGCCGCGGGCGATGACGTGCGAGCGGGCGACGAGGTCTTCGTGGTGGGGGAGCTCCTGACCCCCGGGCACCTCGGCGTGCTCGCCACGATCGGGTCGCAGCGCGTGCTGGCCCACCCGCGCCCGCGCGTCGGCGTGCTGTCGACCGGGGACGAGCTCGTGAGCGACGGCGGTCCGCTGCGGCCGGGGCAGATCCGTGAGTCCAACCGTGCTGCGCTGCTCGCGCTCGTCACGGAGGACGGCTTCGACGCGGTCGACCTCGGCGTGGTGCCCGACGACGAGGCCGCGATCGCCGCTGCCATCCATCGGGGCACGTCGAGCTGCGACGCTGTCCTCACGAGCGGCGGCGTCTCGATGGGCGACATCGATCTCGTCAAGGTGGTGCTCGACCGGATCGGTGAGATGCGCTGGATGCAGATCGCGATCCGGCCGGCCAAGCCGTTCGCGTTCGGTCTGGTGGACGGCGGCGTCCCGGTGTTCGGGCTGCCCGGCAACCCCGTGTCGTCGATGGTGAGCTATGAGCTGCTCGCGCGCCCAGCGCTCCGGCGCATGGCGGGTCACCTGTCCGAGCGCTTGCACCGTCCTGCGGTCGCGGCGGTGGCTGCCGAGGCGTTCGCGCGCCACCCCGACGGCAAGCTGCACCTCGTGCGGGTGGTCGGCGAACGAGGCGACGACGGCGTGCTGCGGGTCCGCTCCGCGGGAGGCCAAGGCTCCCACCACCTCACCGGCATGGCGCGAGCGGATGGCCTCGCGCGCGTGCCCGACGGCTCCGGTGTGGGTGAGGGGGAACCGCTTCTGGTGCTGCTCCGGGCCCAGGTCTGAGCCGTTCTCGGGCGGTTCGTAGCGCTCTGAGCCGGGCTTTCCGCCCGAGAACGCCGGGGCGCACGACGCGCTGCCAGGTCGCCGACCCGTAGCCTGTGGCGGTGACCGCGCCGATCGACGTGCCTCGACCCCTCGTCGACTCGTTCGGCCGTGTCCACCGCGACCTGCGGATCTCGGTCACCGACCGCTGCAACTTCCGCTGCACGTACTGCATGCCCGAAGAGGGCATGCAGTGGCTGCCACGCTCGGAGGTGCTCACCTTCGAGGAGCTCGAGCGCCTGGCGCGCCTGCTCGTGGAGCGCCACGGCGTGCGGTCGATCCGCCTCACCGGCGGCGAGCCGACCGTGCGAGCGCACCTGCCAGTGCTCGTGTCCAAGCTCGCCGCGCTGCCGGTGGATCTCGCGCTCACCACGAACGGCGCCACGTTGCGCATGTGTGCGCGCGAGCTGGCTGCTGCCGGCTTGCGCCGTGTCAACGTGTCGCTCGACTCCCTGCGCCCGGAGCGCTTCGCGGAGCTCACGCGCCGCGACGAGCTCGCGAGCGTGCTCGACGGGATCGACGCAGCGGTCGAGGCGGGCCTCGCTCCCGTGAAGGTGAACGTCGTGGTGGTGCGCGGCGTGAACGACGACGAGCTGGTCGACCTCGCTCGCTACGGGCGCGAGCGGCGCGTCACGATCCGCTTCATCGAGTTCATGCCGCTCGACGGCGGCGACGCCTGGCGCAACGACCAGGTGGTGGCGCAGGCCGAGATCCTCGAGCGGATCGCAGCCGCGTTCCCGCTCGAGCCGATCGCCCGAGGTCATGCACCCGCCGAGCGCTTCCGCTACCTCGACGGTGGGGGAGAGGTCGGCGTGATCCCCAGCGTCACGCGTCCGTTCTGCACGGAGTGCGATCGCATCCGCCTCACCGCCGACGGCCAGCTCCGCAGCTGCCTCTTCTCCCTGGAGGACCACGACCTGCGCGGGGTCCTTCGCGGTGGCGGAAGCGACGACGATCTCTCCGCCGCGATCGAGGCGTGCGTGGGCGCCAAGTGGGCCGGGCACGCGATCAACCAGGTGCAGTTCGTGCGCCCTCGACGCTCGATGAGCCAGATCGGCGGCTGAGCCGCCGCGACCCCAGGAGTAGGATCCGGCCATGTCCGATCGCGGCCTCACGCACCTTGATCCGCTGGGCCGGGCCCGGATGGTCGACGTCACCCCGAAGGAACCGAGCCACCGGCGGGCCGTGGCCAGGGCGCGGGTGCACATGCAGCCCGACACCACCGCGCTGGTCGCCCGCGGCGCGGTGACCAAGGGCGACGTGCTGGCGGTCGCTCGTGTCGCTGGGATCCAAGCCGCGAAGCGGGCACCCGACCTGATCCCGCTGTGCCATCCGCTGCTCGTGGGCGCGGTGCTCATCAACTTCCGCATCGAGGACACGTGGATCGAGGTGGAGGCGGCCGTCGACACGGTCGACCGCACCGGCGTGGAGATGGAGGCCCTCACGGCCTGCACGGTGGCTGCCCTCACGATCTACGACATGTGCAAATCGGTCGATCGGTCCATGGTGATCGGCGACGTCGCCCTCTGGGAGAAGACCGGCGGACGCTCCGGCACCTACCGCCGCGGCCCCCTCGACGACGGGTTGGGCCTCGACCTCTGAGTCATGCGTGCTGCGGGCGTCGCTTCGCTCCTGCCTCCGCACGTGCCTCCCGGCGACCGGCGAAGCCGGCTCGCCTTCGGCGGAGTCCGGATCGTCCGGATTGCGCGCAAACTGCTTGCAATAGTTTGCAGAACCGGTGGCGACGGCCCTAGGTTCGTAGTACAACCGTAATGATCGACCGCCGGCCGTCATGGTCGGCATCGGATCGTTGCAGACCCGCCAGACCGCCTCCGGGCCGCCGAGCATCCACCGTTGCACTTCAGGCGCCAGGTACGGTCCCGAGCAAGAGAAGGACGGCAACGGAGCGTGACTACCGTGCTCGTACTGGTCATCCTGGCCGCGATCTGGGCCGCAGTGCTGCTTCCCCCGTACCTCCAGAACCGGCGCGAGACGCGCCCGGGCGACTCGATCGCCACCTTCCGGACCCAGCTCTCGGTGCTCGAGCGCACCACGCCGGGGGGTCGCACGAGCTCGCTGTCGCGCCTCGACGTCGGGCGCTACGACCCGCCGATGTACGTTCCGCCCGCCCGTCGACCGGTCGTCCAGCGCTCCACGGCGTCGATGCGCCGCGCGGAGGTCCGTCGACGTCGTCGGGACGTCTTCCTGACCCTGTTCGGCGCGGTCGTGGTCACGCTCGTGCTCGCCGTGCTGCTCGGTGGCTCGGTGTGGATGCTGCAGGCGCTCGCGGACGTGTGCTTCCTCGGGTACGTCGCGATGCTCGTGAACCTGCAGCAGCAGAGCCTCGACCGCGAGGGCACGGTCCGCTACCTCGATCTCGACGCACCGCACCGCACTGCACCGCAGCCGCAGCTCCTGCTTCGCCGCTCCGGCAGCTGACGCTCCTCACGTCAGCTGGCGAGGCCCTCCGTCGGCCGGGCTACGCTGTCGTCTCCCTCGGGGGTGTAGCTCAGTTGGCTAGAGCGCTTCGGTCGCATCGAAGAGGCCGTGGGTTCGAGTCCCATCACCTCCACCCGTGTGATGTCGCGAGACATCGTTGACAGCTGTCTCGCGACATCGTTCACGCTTCGGCTGCGCTGGCCACTGATCGTTCAGTCGTACGTGGTCGCCGCCAACGCGCAGCTGCTCCGGGGCGTCAACCTTCGGCCCGGGACGTCTGGTGCGCGGGCGCCCGCCGCCGGTGATCGATCAACAGCCACCCCGTCGCACCCGCGAGCACGATCGCACTGACCCAGATGTTCACCCGGACCCCCGCGATCCTCGTGGCGTCGTCGATGCGAAGCGCCTCGACCCACAGTCGCCCGAGGGCGTAGCCGCCCACGTACAGCGCGAACAGGCGACCGGGACGGGCATCAGGCCGGCGGCGCTCCCACGCGATCAGTGCGCCGGCGAGCAGCAGGTTCCACACCGCTTCGTAGAGGAAGGTGGGGTGGAAGGTCGCGAGCTGCTCGTAGCCGCTGGGTCGGTGCGACGGGTCGATGCGAAGTCCCCACGGCAGTGTCGTGGGCCGGCCGAACAGCTCCTGGTTGAACCAGTTCCCGAGCCGGCCGATCGCTTGCGCAAGAGGGATCGCGGGAGCGACGACGTCGAGCAGCCTCGCGGCGGGCAGCCCGGCGCGCCGGGCGAGGACGACGCCGGTGACGACGCCGGCGAGGAGTCCGCCGGGGATCCCGAGGCCGCCCTCCCATACGGCAACCGCGTGCAGCCAGCGCCCCTCGAACCGTTGGTAGTCGGTCAGCACGTGATACGCCCGAGCGCCGACCAGCCCGGCGAGGACCGACCACGTGGCCAGCCGGGAGATGTCCGCAGGGTCGCCGCCACGACGAGACCAGCGCCGCTGGGCGACCACGACCGCGACCATCACCCCGGCGGCGATGGCGAGGCCGTAGGCGCGCAGCTGGAGCGGGCCGAGGCTTATGGCGTTGTCGGCCGGGCTCGGGATCGACGCGAGCAACCCGAGCGTGCTCATGCCGCCTGGACGATCAAGGTGCCCTCCATGCCAGCGGCACGGTGGCCGGTCACGGAGCAGTAGTAGGTGTAGCGCCCGGGCTTGTCGGCTCGCAGCCCTCCGGCGGCCGTCTTTCCCTTGTCGGCGGTGACATGCGCGTCGAGCTCGTCGACGGTGAAGTCGTGCAGCAGATCCTGTGATGTGAGTGCGATCGCGATGTCCTCGCCCGCGGTGACGGTGATCTCCTTGGGCATGAACTCGAACGACGTCGCAGCGACTGTGATGCGGCGTGCGCCGGCGGCGACCGGGCTGTCTTCGCCGTGGCCCATGCCTCCCATGGGGGAGTCGGACATCGAGGGATTCACGGTGCTGTTGGTGTCACCGCACGCGGCGAGGACGAGAGGCAGGACAAGGGCGAACAGAACAAGACCAATGGATCGGCGCATCGGGGCGCGCTCCTTTCGAGAGATGGGTTGGATCGTGCGACGCGATGAGCGACGCAGCTGAGGCGATCCGTCCTCTCAACAGGTCATGACGGAGAGCCGAACCCACGCGGGGTCGGGCGCGGGCACCCGCCGCTCGACCAACGCGGACCAGCGCGAGCGAACGCGTCGTGCGCCCGTCGTCCAACGTGGTCCGAGCATCCGCCCGCGTGCGCGGAACAGCACGAGGCCCGTGACGACGGCGACGCACGCCACCATCACGCGCTGAGCGCACGCGGCGCACCCATGACCCTGGTCGGTCGAGGCCGTGGGCCCGTGGCCCGGGTCGACGCTCGAATGGGTCTGCACGGCTGGCGCATCCGACAAGGGCCCGGCGGGGCCCGACTCGAGGCCGTGCATCAGCAGGAGCGCACCTGCCACGAGCGGCAACAGGACCAGCGCGATCCATCGAGGCGTGCGCGGCGACATCTGCACGACGGTACCGGCTCGGGGACCGTCTGCGATCGCGGGTCGCAGCCGTCCGCGTAAGGTCACGGTCGACCCGCGACGCGTGGAGCCGCGACCCCGAGAGGACGACGTCAGATGAGCACGCCCGACGAATCACCAGAGCTCTTCGATCTCCGCATGAGCGAAATGGCGCGCCCGCTGCTCAAGCGGGTGACGCAGTTCCTCGAGGAGGTCGTCGCGCCGATGCAGGAGGAGTACTTCGCGCTCGCCGAGACGCGTGAGGATCGGTGGGGCTTCGCCCCCGGCCAGCTCGATCTGCTCGACGCGGCGAAGGCGAAGGCGAAGGCCGAGGGGCTGTGGAACTTCTTCCTACCCGACTCCGAGGTCGGCGGGCTCTCCAACCTCGACTACGCCTACATCGCCGTCGAGCTCGGGAAGTACCCGCTGGGCTCGGAGTGCCTGAACTGCTCGGCGCCCGACACCGGCAACATGGAGGTGCTGGAGCGCGTCGGCACGCCCGAGCAGAAGCGGGAGTGGCTGGAGCCGCTCCTCGCGGGTGAGATCCGCTCGGCCTACGCGATGACCGAGCCGGACATGGCGAGCTCCGATGCGAAGAACGTGTCCCTGTCCGCGGTGAGAGACGGCGACGAGTACGTCCTCAACGGGGAGAAGTACTACATCAGCGGGGCAGGTGACCCTCGCTGCAAGATCATGATCGTCATGTGCAAGACCAACCCCGAGGCGGCCGCGCACAAGCAGCAGTCCCAGATCCTCGTGCCGATGGATTGGCCCGGCGTCGAGATCGTGGGGCCGATGCAGGTGTTCGGGCACGACGACGCGCCGCACGGTCACATGCACCTGCGCTTCACCGACGTCCGCGTCCCGCTCACGAACATGCTCCTCGGTGAGGGGCGCGGCTTCGAGATCAGCCAGGTCCGTCTCGGTCCCGGCCGGATCCATCACTGCATGCGCGCGATCGGCCAAGGCGAGAAGGCGCTCGAGATGATGATCCGTCGCGGCAAGTTCCGAGAGGCCTTCGGGAAGCCGATCCTCAGTCTCGGCAAGAACATGGAGACGGTCTCGCGCGCGCGCATCGAGCTCGACGCGTGCCGCCTGATGGTCCTCAAGGCGGCAAAGGCGATGGATGTCCTCGGCAACGCCGAGGCGCGGGTCTACGTGAGCGCGGTGAAGGCCATGGTCCCCGAGAAGGTCTGCCAGATCATCGATCAGGCCATCCAGATCCACGGCGCCACCGGCGTCTCACAGTGGACCCCCCTCGCGGCGATGTACACCGGCCAGCGCACGCTGCGCCTGGCGGACGGACCCGACGAGGTGCACCACTTCGTGGTCGCCCGCCACGAGGCCAGCCGCTACAGCGAAGCCGCTCCCGCCCGCTCGAACGTGGGCAGCGAAGGCATCTTCGCGGGTCCCTGAACGCCGGCGCGCAAGCGCCGCGGCCGACGTCGGTTCAGCCGAGCGTTCCGAGCTCGAAGCGCGGGAGCAGCAGCCGACCGACGCGCTCGGCCTCGTCGTCGAGCGGGTACCCGGAGAGGATGAACGCCTCGATCCCCAGCTCGGCGTAGGTGCGCAGCTTCGCCTCGACCTGGTCGACGCTGCCGGTGATCGCCGCGCCGACACCGCTGCGGGCCACGCCGATCCCGGTCCAGAGGGCCTCCTCCACGAAGCCGCTGGCGTCGGACGCGCTGCGCAGCACGTCCTGACGGCGCACTCCCTCGCTCGCGTGGTCGTGCGACGACTCGCGCAGACGGCGGCCGATGTCAGGGTCGAGCTCGCTCACGAGGTCGGCGGCAGCAGCGCGCGCATCGTCTTCGGTGTCGCGCGCGATGACGTGCGTCCGTCGACCGAAGCGCAAGGTGCGCCCGTGGCGCGCCGCGCGTCCCCGCAGGTCGGCGACGAGCTCCGCGATCGCGTCGACGGTCTCGATCCACATGAGGTAGCAGTCGGCGTGCTCGGCTGCCACGTCGCGGGCGGCCTCCGAGGTGCCGCCGAAGTAGAGGGGCGGCGGGTTGCGAGTTCGGGTGGCCGTGGTGGGGAGGTCATAGGCCCACCACTCGCCGTCGTGGTGGACGTGGTCCGTGCTCCAGAACGCCTTGAGGAGCGCCATCGCCTCTGCGGTGCGCCGGTAGCGCTCCTCGGAGCCCAGGGTCTCTCCAGCGCGCTCGCTCGAGATGATGTTGATGGTCAGCCGTCCGTCCATCGCCTGCTGCAGGCCCTTCGCGGCGCGGGCGAACATCGGCGGGTCGAACTCGCCGACGCGCACGGCAGGGAGAAGCCGCGTCGTCGTGACTGATGGTCCGAGGGAGGCAGCCAGCGTCCATGGGTCCATGCCGGGGACGAAGCTGGACGGGATCAGCACGTTGCGGAAGCCGAGCGAGTCGGCGAGGCCGATCACCTTCGCGTTGTACGCGAAGCTCGCACGACGACTCGGGTCGTCCACCCCGAGTCGGGCCGTGTCGCCCACGCAGGACGGCGCGAACCAGGCGATCTCGAGCGGCGTCTCCGCCACCGTCAGCCCACCTCGAAGCGCACGATCGCACGAGGCGGCGCGCCGTCGGGCTCACCGACGACCACCGGCACGAACACGGCCCGGACCGCGTCGCCGACGCGGAGGCGCTCCGGCGCGTCGGTGACGACGTTCGTGAGGATCCTCGGACCTTCGGCGAGCTCGACGTAGGCCGCGGCAAAGGGCGCTGCGTCGGCCCACGGGCCCATCGCGCGGCGGATGACGGTGACCGCGTAGATGGAGCCTCGACCCGACAGCTCTGTCCATGTGACCGCGTCACTGCCGCACACGGGACACCACGACCGTGGGTACCAGATGTGGTGACCGCAGGCGTCGCAGCGAGGCAAGACGAGGCGACCCGCCGCGGCACCTGTCCAGAACGGCTCGGTCTCGGCGTTCGAGAGCGGCGCGAGCACCGGGAGATCGCTCACGAGTACGCCCCGAGCACGACGGTGGCGCTGCCATGGCGCGTGGAGAGCGCACCGCCCGTTCCGTGCGCGAGCGCGAGCTCGCACCCCGGAACCTGCACGGCGGGGTGTGCCTCGCCGCGGAGCTGGCGCACGGCTTCGATGACCTTGGTCATCCCGCCGCGGTTTGCGGGGTGGTTGTTGCACAGTCCGCCACCGTCGGTGTTGAACGGGAGGCGGCCCCCTGGGCTGCGCAGCGCGCCGTCGTCCACGAACGCACCGCCCTTGCCCTTGTCGCAGAACCCGAGGTCCTCGAGGGCGATCAGCACCGTGATCGTGAAGCTGTCGTAGATCGACGCGTACTGGATGTCGCTCGGCGTCACCCCGGCCTCCGCGAACGCAGCGGGCCCGCTCCAGCGCGCGGCGGAGTAGGTGAGGTCGATCCTGCCCGCGTCGCCGTGTTTGAGCGCCTCGCCGTGGCCCAGCACCAGTGCGCCGGAACGGCCGAGGCTGCGCGCCACGTCGGGGTGCACCACGACCAGCGCGCCGCCGCCGTCGGTCACCACGCAGCAGTCGAGGCGACGGAGCGGATCGGCCACCATCGGCGAGCTGAGCACGTCGTCCACGGTGACCGGCACCGGGAGCAGTGCATGCGGGTTGTGCTGGGCATGTTCCGACGCGGCGACCTTGATCCACGCGAGCTGCTCGCTCGTGGTGCCGAACTCGTGCATGTGACGCGACGCCGCGAGCGCGTAGTTGCCCACGGGGCTCGAGATGCCGACCTGTTCGAAGCCGGCCTCCGGCGAGTCCATCATCCGCTGGGCGCCGCCGGGCAGCGACCCGCCCGTGCGCGGCCGGCCGGCAAGGGTGATGAGTGCGATGCGGCACTTGCCCGTGGCGATGGCCGCGGCGGCGTGACCGACGTGCGCGAGGTAGGTGCTGCCGCCGATCTCGGTCGAGTCGACGTACCGAGCAGCGAGCCCGAGGTACTCCGCCATCGAGACCGGTCCGAAGCCAGGTGCGGTCGAGTCGCAGAAGTAGCCGTCGACGTCCGCGAGGGTCAGACCGGCGTCCGCGAGCGCACCGACGGCGACGTCCCGGTGGATCTGCGCGACCGTGCGGTCGGGGATCTCACGCCGCGGATGTTCGTAGGCGCCCACGATCACCGCTCGGCCTCGGATCGACACGGGGGGAGTCTGCGCAGCGGGGGCCGCCCGCGTCCACCCGGGTCACGGGCCCTGGTTCACCTCGGCGATGCTGGCGACGAAGCCGTGCGCGGCGAGGGCGGCGACGACGCGCTCGACGTGGTCGTGGTCGAAGGTCTCCATCACCACGTCGAGCTCCGCGGACCGCGCGGGCACGTCGAGAAGCATCCGGTCGTGGGCGATCTCCACGATGTTGGCGCCGGCCTGGCCGATGATTGTGGTCACCTGGCCGAGCACCCCGGGCTGGTCGGGGATCTGGATCTGCAGGCGCGTGAGCCGCCCCGAGCGCGCGAGCCCGCGCATGATCACCGACGCGAGCAGGCGCGGGTCCACGTTGCCGCCGGTGAGCACGACACCGATCGTTCCCTCGCCGAGGAGCGTCGGATGCTCGAGGAGCGCGGCGATCCCCGCGGCGCCCGCGCCCTCAACCACGACCTTCTCGATCTCGAGGAGCAGGTTCATCGCCTCTTCGATCGACTCGTCACTGACGGTGACGATGCGCTCGACGTTGGCGCGGATGATCTCGCGGGCGACGGCTCCGGGGCGGCCGACGGCGATGCCCTCCGCGATCGTCGACCCGCCGATCGGCAGGTCCGTGCCGGTGGTGGCGGCGAGCATCGAGGCCCACCGCTCGCTCTCGACG
>JBQTHC010000057.1:0-3421 GCA_052390255.1 Microthrixaceae bacterium | reverse complement strand
GCATCGCCCCGGCCATCTGGTTGAAGTAGCTCTGCGCGAGCTGCTGGCGGAGCTGGTCCATCAGCTCGTCAAACCGCTCGCGTGCCTCGGTGGAGGTGAACTCGTACTGCTGGAGCTCCCTGACCATCCCGGCGAGGTCGGGGGGGAGCAGGTCGAGCTGCATGTTGCGCTCAGCCACGACCTGCTCGGTGATCTCCTCGCGGCGCGCGTCGCCGGAGTCGCGCGCCTCGCGAGCGAGGTCCTCCAGCCCGCGCCGCTCGGTGTCGAGGACCTCGCGCAACGCCTCCGCGATCTCGTCGTACACCCCGCCGAGATCGTGCTGCTCGAGCCGCTCGCGGCGTTGACGACGCAACCGCTCCATGAGCTCGCGCATCCCCATGACCTGCTCGTCGTTGCGGTCGCGGAAGCCCTGCTGCATCAGGCGGCGAAGCGCCGCGTGGAGGTCACCGTGGTACAGCAGGTCGTCGGTGATCTCCTCGAGGACCGACTCCGCGTCGAGGTCGAACCCCACCTGCGTCCCGTCCCAGCGGGAGTAGCGGAACTGCGGCGCCGGCATCGTCCGCCACCGTACCGGTCAACTGGTTCTGTGGGCGCGAGAGCACGCATTGCGTGTGGTCGCGCCCACAGAACGAGTCAGGCGCGGGCGCGGTAGGTGGCCCGAGCGCCCACGGCATCCTTGTTGAGGCGCTTGCTGAGGTGCAGGCCCTCGAGGACGAGCTCCACGGCCGACGCGACCGACGCCGCGGACTCATCGCCGCCCGTGAGCTCGGTCACGGCGTCCCGCAGCGCGGGCTGCTGCTCGAGCAGCGCCACGTACTCCGCGGCCGTGACGTCCTCGCCCGTGTGGATGATCGCACCCTCTTCGAAGCTCGCCACGATGGGCCGGTAGCGATCTGGCGTGAACCGGTCCTTGAACACCGTGAGCACCGCCGCCTTCACGAGCGTCTCCGCGATCTGGGCGTCCCGGCCCTCCTCGAGCGACTCGATCTCGATCTTGCCCATCATCGACGCGGGGAGTGCGTCGAGGTCGCTCACGCGGGGCGACACCTCGCGCTCGCCGTGGCGCAGCGCGCGCCGTGCCGCGTTGGCGACCATCACCTCGTGGTTCGTGATCGTGAAGCGGACCGACACCCCGGAGCGCTGGTTGATGTGGGGGCTCGACCGAGCGAGGTGCGACAACGTCGCGACGATCTCGGTCATGTACTCGGGCACGGAGACGCGCACCCCCTCGGCCGCCAGCGGCGACGCCTCCTGCAGCGCGATCGTGACCTCCGTGCTGACGTCGAGCGGGTAGTGCGTGCGGATCTGGGAACCGAACCGGTCCTTGAGCGGGGTGATGATGCGTCCCCGGTTCGTGTAGTCCTCAGGGTTCGCAGACGCGAAGAGCACCAGATCGAGCGGGAGGTTGATCTTGTAGCCGCGCACCTGGATGTCGCGCTCCTCGAGCACGTTGAGCAGACCCACCTGGATGCGCTCCGCGAGATCGGGGAGCTCGTTGATCGCGAAGATCCCGCGGTTCGTGCGCGGCACGAGGCCGTAGTGCAAGGTGAGCTCGTCGGAGAGGTAGCGGCCCTCCGCCACCTTGATCGGGTCGACCTCCCCGATCAGGTCGGCGATCGACGTGTCGGGGGTGGCGAGCTTCTCGCCGAAGCGCCGGCTGCGGTGCACCCACTCGATGAGGGTGTCGTCCCCGTGCTCGGCGACCAGCTCGCGGGCCAGGCGTGACACCGGGTGGTACGGATCGTCGTTGATCTCGGAGCCGGCCACGATCGGCATCCACTCGTCGAGCAGCTCCACGAGACCGCGGATCATCCGGGTCTTCGCCTGGCCGCGCTCCCCCAGGAAGATCACGTCGTGGCCGGCGAGGAGCGCGTTCTCGAGCTGCGGCAGCACTGTGTCCTCGTAGCCGAACACCACCGGGAAGAGCGCCTCCCCGGCTTGGATCCGCGCGATGGCGTTGCGCCGCAGCTCCTCCTTCACCGGAACCGAGATCCAACCCGAGTCGCGGAGCTGGCCGAGCGTGGCGGGGGCGGGATGGCTCATGGGCCCAACCTATCGCCGCACCCCGAGCGGCGGCTCCGGTCGCGCGCTCCGCGCACGACCACGCAGGCGCGATGCGCTCGCTCTGCACGGTTTGTGCGACCGATAGCCTCCCCCGACCATGGAGCTGACCGGCACCTGGCGAGCCGCGATCGCCGACGATGACCTCCGTCGCTCCTGGCACCTCGACGACTTCGACGACCACCACTGGGAGCCCATCGCGGTGCCGGGGCACTGGCGCTCGTCCCCCGCGTTCAGCGACACCGACGGCTCGCTCCTGTACCGCCGCTCGTTCGAGCACACCGGACCGACCGACACGCGTCGCGCGTGGCTCACCTTCGACGGGCTCTTCTACCAAGGCGACGTGTGGCTCGACGGCTCGTACCTGGGCGACACCGAGGGCTACTTCGTCCCGCACACCTTCGAGGTGAGCGACGCGCTGCGCGACCGTCGCGAGCACCACCTCGCGATCGAGGTCTCGTGCGCGGCCCAGCGCGACAAGACGGCGAAGCGCAACATCACCGGTGTCTTCCAGCACTGGGACTGCCTCGACCCGGACTGGAACCCGGGTGGGATCTGGAGACCGGTGCGCATCACCGAGACGGGCCCGGTGCGCATCGCGCGCCTGCGCGTGCTGTGCCGGGAAGCGTCACCCAAGCGCGCACTGCTGGTGCTGCGCGCCACCCTCGACAGCCGCGGTGCGCGCAACGTGACCCTGCGCACGGAGGTGGCCGGCCTCGACGTCGAGACGCTTCAACCCCTCGCCGACGGCCTCAACGAGGTCGAGTGGACCGTCACCGTGGAAGAACCCCGGCTCTGGTGGCCCCGGGCGCTCGGCGATGCCACCCTCCACGACGTCACCGTCCGCATCGACCTCGACGCGGACGACGGAGGCGGCGCGTCCGACGAGCGACGGTTGCGCACGGGCCTGCGCCAGGTGCGCATGCGGTCCTGGGTCGCGTCTGTCAACGGCGAGCGCCTCTTCCTCAAGGGCTCGAACCACGGGCCCACGCGCATGGCGCTCGCGGAGGCGACACCGGCCGAGCTCGAGGCCGATGTCGCGCTCGCACTCGACGCGGGGCTCGACATGCTCCGCGTGCACGCGCACATCAGCCGTCCGGAGCTCTACGACGCGGCGGACGCTCAAGGACTCCTGCTCTGGCAGGACTTCCCGCTCCAGTGGGGCTACGCGCGTGGGATCCGCAAGCAGGCGGCACGGCAGGCAGCCTGCGCCGTCGACCTGCTCGGCCACCACCCGTCGATCGCGATCTGGTGCGGCCACAACGAGCCCATGGCGATCGAGAACGACCCGGAGATGTGGGGCGACCGCAGGGCAGTCGCTCGCATGGGCCTTCGAGCGCTCGCCGCGCAGGAGCTGCCG
>JBQTHC010000056.1:0-6401 GCA_052390255.1 Microthrixaceae bacterium | reverse complement strand
TCATGATCAAGCACTAACAACCAACGTCTGTGAACTGCCACGTCCGCATTGCGGCCGCCAGGGTTCACAGACGTTGGTTGCTGTCAGTAGCGCCAGCGGCCCGTGCGCTGGAACCCCTCGCGGCCGGCCCATCCGGCTGACCGCCAGGCGAGCACGGTCGCCGCGGCGACCGTGGTGAACGGCCCGTAGTCCTCGACCGTGTAGGTCCAGTCGTACTTGCGGTCGTAGCGGGCCACGAGATCCGCGTCGCCGGTCCGGCCGGTCACCCGGCCCTCGACGATCACCACGTCGACGCCGCTGTCGAGGTGCACGGTGACCTCTGGGTGTGCGTCCAGGTCGCGGGCCACGACGCGGCTGCCGATGCTCAGGTGGAGCAAGCCGTCATCCCAGATCCCCCACACTGGGCGCGGGTGGGGGTGACCCTCACGCGGCGTCGTGATCCAGTAGGTCCCCGCGGCGGTGAGCTGCTCGTCCACCCAGGCCCATTCCAGCGGTTCGATCTCGCTCGGCTGCCCGAACATGGCCAAGCGCTCAGCGATCGGCTCCACCGCCGGATCGTACCGACGTTGACACGACGACATCCTGCCCGTCCTGCCCGCAGCATCCGGAGCGGGCGAGGGTCGCGCTGGCGGCGGCGCCCGTCGCCAGGCAACCTGAGGTCGTGAGCGACCTCGGTGAGCCCGATGACCTCGTCGCGAGCGGCTACGACTCGTTCTACGAGGCGTGGGGCAAGAGTCCGACGTTGCGTGCGATCTGGCGGGAGCACGTCACCGGAGACGACTACCCGGAGGACTACGCGCACATCAGCTTCCTGCCGCTGGTCACGTTGCGCTCGCTCGCTGACTCGCTCCGCCTCGCCGCCGGGTCGGTGCTCGTCGACCTCGCGTGCGGTGCCGGCGGACCCGGTCTATGGGTCGCCGCCGAGACGGGCGCGACGCTGGTCGGGCGAGACCTGTCGACGGTCGCCGTGAGGCGGGCGACCGAGCGCGCGGAGGCGCTCGGCGTCGCGGGCCAGGCCTCGTTCGCGCAGGGCAGCTTCGAGGACCCGGGTCTCGCTGACGCAGTTGCCGACGCGGTGATGAGCGTCGACGCCCTGCAGTACGCCCCGGACAAGGCGAAGGCGATCAAGGAGATGGGCCGGATCCTGCGCCCAGGTGGACGGCTTGCGCTGGTCGCGTTCGAGCTCGACCCTGCCCGGGTCGCGCACCTACCGCTCTGGGACGACGCGGTTGCCGACTACCGACCGCTGCTGGCGGACGCGGGCTTCACGGTGGAGACATACGAGCAGCTCCCGGGTTGGGAGGCGAAGGTGGACGCTGGCTACCGCGCCGTGGTCGCGCAGCAGGGCGCGCTCGAGGCCGAGATGGGCGCCTCCGCGGCCGCCGCGATCGCCCTGGAAGCAGCGATCACCCTCAAGGTGCAGCCCTACTGCGGTCACGTCCTCGCCGTCGCGACCCGCGACCGCGCTGGCGGTTGAGCTCGCGCCTTCAGCCTGCGACGGATTGCGACCGCATGGGTCGCGCGTCGTCGCATGCCGGCGAGCGCGTCAGACTGCGGCGGCCCACCCAAGCGGGAGCCGCGGGCTCACCCACGACGCGGGCGGCGCCCAGTCCCGCCAGGTTGGATCCCACCAGTGGCGACCGGCGTCGAGCTCGGTGCTGATCTCGTCGCCGAGCGCACGGATCCAGTCCGCCAGGCCCGGCGTGAAGCGGCCCTCCGTCACACGGTCCTCGAGCTTGTCGAGGTCCTTGATGACCCAGCTGCCATCCGGGAACACGATGAAGTCGAGCTCGAAGTCCTGCGTGTCGTACCCGATCGCCGTGCGCACGAAGTCGGCCTGCAGGTTGATGTACCAGCACGTGAAGTCCCGTTCGAGCCCCGTCCAGAAGTGCCACACCGCGTATGGGTCCCCGGGCCGCTGCACCATCAGGCAGCCGTGCCCGCTCCAGCCCTCGCGGCCGTGCCACGGATGGAGGCCATCCGGGGTCGGCCAGCCTCCGTCGACGAACCCCAGCTCGGCGCCCTCGGCGATGTAGGTGACGAGGCGCTCGTCGGAGTCCTCCACGACGAACACCGGCAGCGCCTCCCAGGGTCGTCCATGCCAGTCGGGCAGCGGCTCGGGAGGCGGGGTCGGCTCGAGTCCGAGCACCTCGCGTCGCACGATCAGCTCACCCGGCTGCCAACGGGACATCGCCCGACCCTACGCAACCAACGTCTGTGAACCGTGGCGTCCGCATTGCGGTCGTGGGGGTTCACAGACGTTGGTTGCTGATGACCTTGATCTCGCCGCGCATGCCGTAGGCCTCGTGGCCAGGAAGGTGGCAAGCCAACACGACGGTGCCAGGGGTGTCGAACTCGTAGAAGGTCACGGCGGTGCCGCCGGGCGACACGGACACCTCGCCGGGCGCGGGCGGGTGCTGCTGCTCCGAACCTGTGCGGTGTCGGCGGTGGACCTCCGCATCGCCCACGATGAGCTCATGGTCGATCGGGTCGTTGTTGTGCACGACGAAGCGAACGATCGTGCCCTCGTTGACGCGCAGCCCGTCGACGTCGAAGCGGCTGTGGTCGATGCCGACCTCGACCGTGACGACGCCCGGACCCAACGCGGGCACCGCGGAATCGCGATCCGCGAGCCCGAAGCCTGCTGCGGCCACGACGGCGCCGAAGGCAGTCGAGATCGCGCCCCATCCGAGCAGCCTCGGCCAACGCGGTCGACCGCGCGGCGGGTCGTGCAGGGCCGTGGAAGTCGTCGGGGCGACGGGCTCGTGGGTGAGCGTGCTCATGCCGGTGCGAGACCATTGCCGCGCTGTCGGTCGCGGCGGACGAGCACGGCGAGAAGGAGCAGGGCGCCGCCGATGCCGGCCGCGGCAGGCCAGCGCGCCGTGTCGGCAGTCGCGACGATCGGCCGGGCCTCAGGTGCGGTCACGCCCGTGTCGAGAAGCGTTGGGAGCGTCTTCGAATCGGGCGAGATCGCGAGGTCGTAGTCGAGGTTGCGGGCCTCGGTGGCCACGCGGAGGTAGGTGAACCACATCTCCTTCGGCACCCACTCCATGCCCTTGTCCGAGCGCAGGTCGTCGAGCAGCTGCGTGCTCGCGGGCTCGGTTCGATCCAGCGAGAGCCCTGGGCCGCCGGCGAGCAGACCGGGCCGATCGTCGGTGAGGAGGAACACGTCGGCGTCGATGAAGCGACTGCCGTCGACGCCGAGCGACAGGATGCGCAACGGCACCCACGGCGCATCCGTGGGGATCGTGATCATGATCGGCGTGCCGTCGCCCGCGTTCTGCCCGAGCGCCGCCGCGCGCGAAGCGTCGAAGCGGGCGGCCATGAACACCTGGCTGCGGCTGGCGTAGAAGTCGAGCATCTCGGGCGCATCGGGCGTGAGCAGGAAGCCGTTGTCGCGCGCCCAACGGCCCACCTCGTCACCGCCGCCGCGGAGCACGGTGATGTCGAGCGCGTCGATCTTCGTCTCGAGCAGCACCTGCGCGGTGGGAGCGGCGACAGCGGCGTCCTCGGAGGCAGACGCGCCCGCCTTCGCCGTCGGCGCGACCTCTCGGGCAAGCCGCTGCAGCGTCCAGTCGCCGCCGCGCACCACGTCGCTGGGCACGTCGGGGAGCGGCACGATCGACCCCACCTCTGCACCCTCGCCCGCGAACTGGAACGACGTGACGTATCGCTCCACACCGTTGTGGTAGGCCGCGAGGGTCGTCGTCTTGGTGAGCTGGATCGTGCCGTTCTCGCCCACCAGCCCGCCGCACGCTCCGGCCGGGCCAGCAGCGGCCGCCGTCGCGAACGCCGCTGCCGCGACGGCCGACATCACCTGCAGGGAACGACGACGTGCACGCATGGCGGGCTCCTCGGTCGGTGGACCCACCTACGACGAACCTGCGCGCCGCCCGGGTTCCCGCTGCCGTGTCGTTGGGGAGGGAGCCGGGGCGACGCCCGCCGCCGTCCCGACCCCCGTCCGAGCTCGCGCTAGCGGTTCCTCGGGAACCCGAGGTCGACCTCGCTCGTGGCGGGGTCGGGCCAGCGCGTGGTCACGACCTTGGCGCGCGTGTAGAAGTGCACGCCCTCCGGGCCGTACATGTGGCGGTCGCCGAACAGCGACGCGCCCCAGCCCCCGAAGCTGAACGAGGCCACGGGAACCGGGATCGCGACGTTGATGCCGATCATCCCGACCTCGACCTCTTGCTCGAAGCGCCGGGCCGCACCGCCGTCGCGGGTGAAGAGCGCCACGCCGTTCCCGTAGGGGTTTGCGTTGATGAGCGCGACGGCCTCGTCATAGGTGTCGACGCGCATCACCGCGAGCACCGGTCCGAAGATCTCGTCGCGGTACACGTCCATCTCCGCGGTGACGTGGTCGAGCAAGGTCGGACCGAAGAAGTAGCCGTCACCGGGGATCGGGTTGGCGCGACCGTCGACCACGACCTGTGCGGCGGTGGAGTCGACGTAGGAGGCGACGCGATCACGGTGCTCGCGCGTGATCAGTGGCCCCATCTCGGACGCGGGATCGGTGCCTGGGCCGACGACGAGCTTGTCGAGCCGCAGACGGATCGCGTCGACGAGGTCGTCGCCCACGCCTCCGACCGCGACCACCACGGAGATGGCCATGCAACGCTCGCCCGCTGATCCGTAGGCCGCGCTCACCGCGGCGTCGGCCGCGAGATCGAGCTCTGCGTCAGGGAGGACGACCATGTGGTTCTTCGCACCACCGAGGGCCTGCACGCGCTTGCCTGCAGCGGTGGCCGTCTCGTAGATGTGGCGAGCGACGGGCGTGGACCCGACGAAGCTGATCGCGTCCACATCGGGATGCGCGAGGAGCCGGTCGACCGCGATGCGGTCGCCGTGCACGACGTTGAGCACGCCGTCTGGCAGGCCCGCCTGTGCAAAGAGCTCCGCGAGCACGAGCGACGCGCCGGGGTCTCGCTCGGACGGCTTCAGGACCACCGCGTTGCCGCACGCGATCGCGTTCGGGAGCATCCAGAGAGGGACCATGCACGGGAAGTTGAACGGTGTGATGCAGCCAACGACCCCGACCGGCTGGCGCAGCGACCGCACGTCGACTCCGGTGGCGACCTGCGCGCTCGCCTCGCCCTTGAGCAGCTCGGGGACGCCGCACGCGTACTCGATGCACTCGAGGCCGCGCTGCACCTCCCCGGCGGCGTCCACGAGGGTCTTGCCGTGCTGGGCCGTGATGACCTCCGCGAGCCGCTGCTCGTTGGCGGCCACCGCCTCCCGGAGTGCGAAGAGCACCTGTGTCCGGCGGCCGAGGGGCACCTCGCGCCAGCTCCGCTGTGCGGCGACCGCCGCGGCTACTGCCGCGTCGACCTCAGCGGCGGAGGCGAGATCCACCTCCGCCCGTTGACGCCCGGTCGCCGGGTCGAACACCGGCGCGACACGACCCGAGGTGCCCGCCACCGAGGTTCCGGCGATGAGGTGCGAGATCCGATCCAGGCCGCAGACCCTAGTCCCGCGACGGAATCCATGCCCATGGAGGGCACCTTGCGACGGAATCGACGGCGCTGGGGGCCTCCAGCGATGGATTCCGTCGCACAGGGCCGGGCTGGCGGACCGCCCACCAGGCGGGGGACGATCGGGTGTGGACTTCGCGGAGATGATGCAGCTCGAGCCCCACGGGACCGACGTGTACGTGGGGCGTGGGCCGCACTACCCCTGGGGCGGGCTCTACGGCGGGCAGATCGTGGCGCAGGGCCTGCGCGCCGCTGCGTCCACGGTGGAGCCGCAGTTCCGCGTGCACTCGCTGCACGCCTACTTCCTGCGGCGCGGCGACCACGACGAGCCGATCCGCTTCGAGGTCGACCGGACGCGCAACGGTCGATCGTTCGTGACGCGGCAGGTGGTCGCGCGCCAGTCGGTCGGTGCGATCCTGACGATGTCGCTGTCGTTCCAGATCGACGAAGCGGGGCACGACGTGCAGATCGCTGAGCTCCCCGACATCCCCGCGCCCGAGGTCCTCGACGGCCAGTCGTGGAGCCCGATGTTCGAGCGCAGGTTCGCGGGGGCGCGCAACGAGGAGGAGGGGCGCGGCATCGTGTGGATGCGGCTTCTCGGCGAGCTCGGCGAGGACCCGGTCCTCCAGGCGTGCGCGCTCGCGTACCTGTCCGACGACGTGCCCACCGACGCGGTGGTGGCGCTGCATCCCGAGCGGCCCGCACCGGGCGAAGGTGATGCCTTCGAGTACGGGTTCATGTCAGCGAGCCTCGATCACGCGATCTGGTTCCATCGCCCGTCGGCGGCGGACCGATGGCACCTCCACGACTTCACGAGCCACGCGTACCTGTCGAGCCGCGGGCTCGCGGTCGGTCACGTGCTCACCCGCGACGGCGTGCACGTCGCGACGATCGCCCAAGAGGTCCTCCTCCGGAAGACCTGACGGGTTCTGT
>JBQTHC010000055.1:0-100862 GCA_052390255.1 Microthrixaceae bacterium | reverse complement strand
GACCCCGACGATCCCGCCACCTGGGAACGGATGGCGCAGTGCGAGGCGAACGGCGACTGGGCAGCGAACACGGGCAACGGCTACTACGGCGGCCTGCAGTTCTCCCTGACCACCTGGGAGAGCTATGGCGGCTCCGGGTACCCGCACGAGTCGTCCAAGGCCCGCCAGATCGAGATCGGCAAGCGACTGCAGGCAGCGGAGGGCTGGCAGGCCTGGCCCCGTTGCGCCAGCGCACTGGGCTACTCGTAGCCGGCTCGACGTCACGTGGGCCTGGCAGGCTCGTGACGTGACCCACTCGCCATCGGCGATCCGTGCGCTGCTCGCGACGCATGGCGTCGAGCCGACGCGGGCGCTCGGCCAGAACTTCGTGGCGGACGCGAACACGGTGCGGCGCATCGCGCGCCTCGCCGCGGTCGGTAGTGGCGACCGCGTGGTGGAGATCGGCGCCGGCGTGGGATCCCTCACGCTCGCGCTGCTCGAGGTCGGCGCCGAGGTCACCGCCATCGAGCTCGATCGACATCTCCTGCCGATCCTGCGCGAGGTGGTGGAGCCGGGTGGCGCGACCGTGGTGCACGCCGATGCGATGTCGCTCGACTGGGACACGCTCCTCGGCTCGGAGGGCGCGCGGCCGTGGGTGCTGGTCGCCAACCTCCCCTACAACATCGCGACGCCGCTGATCCTCGACCTGCTCGCCGACGTGCCGCAGATCGAGCGCATGCTCGTGATGGTGCAGCTCGAGGTGGGGGAGCGCCTCGCCGCCGGTCCCGGGGACCGCGCGCACGGCATCCCCTCGGTGAAGGCGTGCTGGTGGGCCGACGTGCACGTGGTGGGCAAGGTGCCGCCCACGGTCTTCGTGCCGCCACCTCGCGTCGAGTCAGCGCTGGTCGAGGTCCGTCGCCACGATCCGGTGGGCGACGAGGCCGAGCGCGCCCGGGTGTTCGCGCTGATCGAGGCCGGGTTCAACCAGCGGCGCAAGATGTTGCGGCGTTCCTTGGCGGGGAGAGTTCCGCCCGAGGGGTTCGAGGAGGCCGGGGTGCGGCCAGAGGCTCGTGCCGAGGAGCTCTCCCTCGCGGACTGGCGTCGCCTCGCGGCCCAGGCTCCGGCAAGCGCCTGAGTACGCTCCGGCGCCGTGCCCGACGTCCTTCTCGCCCCCGCCAAGCTGACCCGGTCGCTGCGGATCACGGGCGTGCGTGCCGACGGCTACCACCTCATCGACGCGGAGATGGTCACCGTCGACCTCGTGGACACGCTCGTGTTCAGCGTCGGCGACGGCCTCGTGCTGCGGGGTGCCGGAGCCGAGGTGCCCGCAGACGACCGCAACCTGGTACGCCAGGCGCTGCACGCAGCGGGTCGGACCGCGATGGTCGAGGTCACCAAGGCGATCCCGTCCGGTGCCGGGCTTGGCGGCGGGTCCACCGACGCGGCGGCGGTCCTGCGTTGGGCCGAGGTCGTCGACGTCGAGGTCGCCGCAACGCTCGGCGCCGACGTGCCGTTCTGCATGATCGGTGGTCGCGCACGGGTGACCGGCGTCGGCGAGGTCGTCGAACCCCTCCCGTTCGAGGCCCGCACCTTCACGCTCCTCACGCCTCCGGTCCACTGCTCGACGCTCGAGGTGTACCGCCGCTGGGACGACCTCGGCGGGCCCACGGGCATCGGGGACAACGACCTCGAGCCGGCCGCGCTCGCCGTCGCGCCGGAGCTCGGCCGCTGGCGCGACGAGCTCGGTGACGCTTCGGGGGCCGTCCCGACGCTGGCCGGGAGCGGTGGCACCTGGTTCGTGGAGGGCGCGTTCCCGGGCCCGGGCCGCGTCGTGGTCAACACCCTGCCAGCATTCGGAGATGCCTGACCCCGTCGTCCTCTACGAGGAGCGTGATGACATCGCCGTCATCACGCTCAACCGCCCGCACCGGCTCAACACGCTCACCGACCAGGTCGTGCAGGGCGTGGCCGACGGGATCGACGCCGCAACCGCGTCAGCCGCGGTGCGCGCCGTGGTGCTGCGCGGGGCCGGGCGCGCGTTCACCGCGGGCTACGACCTGCAAGGCGACCCCGACGCCACACCCGTTGGCCCGGCGGATCCGGAGTACGGGAGCTGGTCGAGCCCCTATGACGAGCCGCGGGTCGAGCATCGTGCAGGCGCCTGGGACCCGGTGCGCGATCTGCAGTTCATGGGCAACAACGTGCGGCGCTTCATGAAGGTCTGGGAGTGCCCGAAGCCCGTCATCGGCGAGATCCACGGGTTCGCGATCGGTGGCGCGACGGATCTCGTGCTCTGCTGCGACCAGCTCTTCATGGCTGACGACGCGATCATCGGGTACGCCCCGTCGCGCATCTACGGCACGCCCACCACGATGCTGTGGGTCCATCGCATCGGCCTCGAGCACGCGAAGCAGTTCCTGCTGACCGGCAAGGCGATCGACGCGGCCACCGCGCTGCGGATCGGGCTCGTGTCCGAGGTGCACCCGGCCGCGGATCTGTCGGCCGCGGTGGAGGCACATGCGCGCCGCTTCGCCCACATCCCCGCGAACCAGCTCGCGCTCAACAAGCTGCTCATCAACCAGGCGTTCGACAACATGGGCCTGCGCACCACCCAGCTCCTCGGCACCCTGTTCGACGGCATCACCCGGCACACCGAGGAAGCCCGTCGCTGGGAGGAGGACATCCGGGCCCGCGGCTTCCGCCAGGTCATCCGCGATCGGGACGACCCGTGGGGCGACTACGGCAGCAATCAACGTCTGTGAACACCTTCGTCCGCAATACGGCCATCAGGGTTCACAGACCTTGGTTGGTGGCTACTTGCCGGCCGCCCGACGCTGCCAGCGGGTGCGCTTCAGCATCTTCTTGTGCTTCTTCTTGCGCATGCGCTTGCGGCGCTTCTTGATCAATGAGCCCATGAGGCCGACCAACCTACCGGCCGCCTTCCACTCGATGCCAAAAGCGAACGCGCCGCGATGGGCGCGATCGTGAACAACGAGCACCACGTAACCTGAGCCGAGCCCGATCGGGGGTAGTTCAACTGGCAGAACACCGGCCTTTGGAGCCGGCTGTTGGAGGTTCGAGCCCTCCCCCCCGAGCCATGGCGAGCCCCCCGAGTGCCACCCCAGTCCCGCCGAAGCCCTCAGGGCCCGGCTGCTTGGTGCTTGCCATCGGGCTCCCGATCGTGATCGTGGCTGGCGTCGTCGTGGGAACGATCGTCAGCCGTCCCGACGCGCCGCCGAAGGAGAAGGCGGCCACCGTCGCGAAGGGTGTGATCGACGAGGTCGAGTGGCGCGTCGACGCGGTGCAGGACGTGGAAGGCGACACGTGTGCCTTCCTCTACCGCGACGGCGCGCAGCTCACGGGGGGGTGTGCGCTCACGCCGGACGACGCGAGCTTCGGCGACCAGACCGTCGTGTTCGGCCGGGCCGACAGCGCCGCGACGACTGTGCGGGTGGTGCTCTCGAACGGCACGTTCGCCGACATCTCCACGGTCGTCGTCGAGGGCTTCGAAGGCCGGTTCTACGCAAAGGTGGTCAGCGGCAACGTCGACGCGGAGCGCATCGCGCCTCAGTGAGCACCAGTCCACTGCGCCGGAGCGGTAGACCTAACACATGAGCCAACGCCGCCTCTCCGCCATCGTGCTGGCTGCCGGCGAGGGATCGCGGATGCGGTCCACCCGGCCCAAGCCCCTCCACCTCCTGTGCGGCCGTGCGATGGTGCTCTACGTGCTCGACGCACTGCCGGCGCCCGAGATCGAGCGGGCGGTCGTCGTCGTCGGCCACGGCGCTGAGCGCGTCACCAAGAAGCTGATGGACGACGGCGGCGGCGTCCGGCTCGAGTTCGTGGAGCAGCACGAGCAGCGCGGCACGGGCGACGCGGTCATCGTGGGGCTCAGCGGGCTCCACGAGGACGATCTGGACGACGACGACGACGTGATCGTGCTGCCGGGCGACACGCCGCTGCTCCGGCGCGAGACGGTCGCCGAGCTCGTGGCGGAGCACCGCATCTCTGGTGCGGCGTGCACGATCCTCACCGCCCGCATGGGTGACCCCACCGGCTACGGACGCATCGTGCGTGGGCGCGACGACCGCATCGACCGCATCGTCGAGCAGGCCGACGCCACCGCCGAAGAGGCAGCGATCGACGAGATCAACACCGGCATCTTCTGCTTCCGGCGCAGCCTGCTCGCGCCCGCGCTGCGCCGCATCCAGCCCGACAACGCGCAGGGCGAGCTCTACCTGACCGACGTGGTCGAGGTGCTGGCCGCGGCAGGGCACAACGTGGTGAGCGTGGTCGCCGTCGACCCGGACGAGACGCAGGGCATCAACGACCGGGTCCAGCTCGCTGCGGCAGAGGCCGACCTGCGCGCGCGCACGAACCGGGCGTGGCTGACCCAGGGTGTCACGATGGTCGACCCGGCCTCGACCTACATCGACGCCGACGTGCAGCTCGCGGCCGACGTCACGCTGTTCCCCGGGACGATCCTCCAAGGGCGCACGATCGTCGGGGCAGGAGTGGAGATCGGTCCCGGCTGCCGGCTCGTCGACTGCACCGTCGGCGAGCACACGACGCTCGAGCACACGATCGCGCGGCTGAGCGACATCGGCGCCGACTGCCACGTCGGCCCCTATGCCGTGCTCGAACCCGGTACGCATCTGGCGTCAGGGACGCGAACCGGCCCGTTCTACACTGGCGGCACGGCGACGGCTTCGGACGGCTGACGTCGCACACCCGCCCACTCCGGTACCGAGGGAACCCATGGAGCTGGTCACCAAGAAGAGGCTGCACCTGCTCTCGGGCCGGTCGAACCTGCCGCTGGCCACGGAGATCGCGGCCTGCCTCGAGGTGGAGCTGGGTCACGCGAACCTCGTCGAGTTCGCGAACGGCGAGATCCACGCGCGGCTCGGGGAGAACGTGCGCGGGGCCGATGTCTTCATCATCCAGACGCACGGCGCCACCGAGGACCTGTCGGTGAACGACGTGATCATGGAGCAGCTGATCATGATCGACGCCGCCCGCCGCGCGTCGGCGAAGCGCATCACGGCGGTCATCCCGAACTACGGCTACGCCCGCCAGGATCGCAAGGCTGAGGGGCGTGAGCCCATCACGGCGAAGCTCATCGCGAACATGTTCGCGGCGGTTGGCACGAACCGGCTGATGTCCGTCGACCTGCACTCCGGACAGATCCAGGGCTTCTTCGACGGGCCGGTCGACCACCGCACGGCGATGCCCGTGCTGATCGACTACATCCGCGCACACCTCCCGGATGACCTCGTCGTCGTCTCGCCCGACGCCGGCCGCGTGAAGGTGGCGGAGCGCTACACGAACGCGCTGCACGCGGATCTCGCGATCGTGCACAAGCGACGGGTCAAGGGCGTGAAGAACGCGGTCGAGGCCGTCGAGATCGTCGGTGATGTCAACGGTCGAGCCTGCGTGCTCATCGACGACATTATCGACACCGCGACGACGCTGTGCGCCGCGGCCGAGCAGCTCAAGCAGCGTGGAGCCGCCGAGATCTACGCGCTCGCGACCCATGGCGTGCTGTCCGGACCCGCGATCGATCGCATCAAGAACTCGGTGATCACGAAGGTCGTCGTCACCAACACGCTGCCGCTCCCCGCCGAGAAGCAGATCGACAAGATCGAGGTGCTCTCGATCGCGAAGGTGCTCGCCGAGACGATCGACGCGGTGTTCGAGGACAACAGCGTGAGCGAGATCTTCGGCGGCGCCAACCAGAACTGAGCTCGCTGGCACCCGGCGCACGCATCCCGCTATCGTTCCCCGGTTCACAACCGACCCATTGCGCTCCGGCGCGATCTCCGACGTAGGAGCCCTCCGATGGCCGAGATCATCCTCCATGCCACCCCGCGCCCGCCGCAGGGCACCCGACCGGCCCGCCGCCTGCGCAGCGAGGGCAAGGTGCCCGGCGTCGTCTACGGCCTCGGCGGCGATCCCGTGACGCTGACCGTCGACTGGCGCGAGCTGCGCGCTGCGCTCATCACCGAGCAGGGACTGAACGCGGTGATCCACCTCGACATCGACGGCGCGACGACCCCCACGCTCGTGAAGGACATCCAGCGGCACAAGGTGCGCCGCGACGTGCTCCACGTCGACTTCATCCGTGTCGACCTCGACAAGACCGTCGACGTGGAGGTCCAGATCCACCTGCACGGCGAGGCCGAGCTCGTCAGCCGCGAGGGCGGCGTCGTCGACCAGGTGCTCACCTCGCTGCACATCACGGCCAAGCCGGCCGACATCCCCTCCGAGCTGACGATCGACATCTCCGGGCTGGAGATCGGCAGCGCCCTGCGCGTCGGCGACATCGTGCTGCCCGCTGGTGTCACCACGTCGGTCGACTCCGAGGATCCGGTCGTCACGGCGTCTCGCGGCATCACCGAGGAGGAGCTCGAGAGCGCAGAGGCCGAGGCTGCTGGCGAGGTCGCCGAGGGTGACGAGGCCGCCGAGGGCGCGGGCGATGCTGCTGCTGAGGCGTCCGAGGGCGGCGGCGAGGCGGCGTCGGAGGGCGACGCGCCGAGCAGCGACTCCGAGGACTGATGTTCCGACGTCGGGAGGGCGCGGCACAACGTCGCGGCACCCCGGCCGACCTGCTCGTCGTGGGTCTCGGCAACCCAGGTGCCGAGTACGACGGCACACGCCACAACGTCGGGGCCGAGGTCGTGCGCCTGCTCGCGGCGCGGCATGGCGCCACGCTGCGCAAGGGCAAGGAGCGGGCGATGGTCGACGAGGTGGTCGTCGACGGCCATCGCCTCGCGCTGGCCGTGCCGCTCACGTACATGAACCTCTCCGGCGAGGCGGTGGCGCCGCTCGTCCGGCGGCACGGCATCGAGGACCCCCACCGGCTCGTGATCGTGCACGACGAGCTCGACCTGCCGGTCGGACGGCTGAAGCTCAAGCTCGGCGGTGGGCTCGCAGGCAACAACGGGCTCAAGTCGGTGAAGGCGCACCTCCACACTGACGACTTCGCGCGCGTCCGCATCGGGATCGGCAAGCCCCAAGGGCGCGCCGAGGGTGTCGACCACGTGCTGAAGCGCCCCGGCAAGGCCGACCGACTCGAGCTCGACGTCGTCGTCGCGGAGGCCGCCGACGCGGTCGAGGTCATCCTGAGCGACGGGATCGACGTCGCGATGCATCGCTACAACACGCGCCCCGACACCTGACCTCGCCGTCGCACGCCGGTAGCGTGCTGCCGTGCTGGTGGGTCGCGATCTCCTGTTGGAGGCCGGGGACGTTGCGATCCACGCCGCGCTGGCGGGTCGAGGCCGGCTCCTGCTGCTGAGCGGAGAAGCAGGGATCGGCAAGACGAGCCTCGCAGTCGCGCTTGCGGACAGGGCAGCGGGCTTGGGTGCGCTCGTTCGGACCGGGGCGTGCTGGGAGAGCGAGCGGCTCCCGCCATTCACGCCGTGGCTCGACGTGCTCCACCGCCCCGGGAACGACGCGTGCGCCTCGGCGGCGACCCATCTCGAGGGTTCGGACGGTCAGGACACGCGGGACGCGTCGGATGCACTGCGTGCGCGCGGTCGACGGTTCGCGGGGGTGGTCGACGCGTTGCGCACCTCCGGCCTTGATCGCCCACAGGTCGTGGTGCTCGAGGATCTGCACTGGGCCGACAGCGAGTCCCTCGACCTTCTGGTTGCGGTCACCGCCCATCTCCCGACCATGCCGGTGCTCGTCATCGGGACATATCGCGACGACGAGGTCGACCCGTCGAGCCGGCTTGCGTCCGTCGGTGGCAACGCCGATCGACTCGCGCTGACCGGGCTCGAGGCCGACTCTGTCGCGCTCGTGCTGGCCGCGGTGCTCGGCCGGACTCCGACGGTCGGCGAGCTCGACGCCGTCCAGCGCCAGACCGGCGGCAACCCGTTGTTCATCACGCAGGTCGCGCGCCTTCTCGACGCCGGATCGTCAGCCCTGCCGAGCGGTGTCCGCGACGTGCTCCTGCGACGCTTCGCGCGCACGTCGGAGTCGTGCAATCGGCTCCTGGGGGCCGCCGCGGTGCTCGGCGCAGAGTTCGATGGCACCGTGCTGTCGCAGATCGTCGGCTCACCAATCGACGAGGCCCTCGACGAGGCCGTCGCCGCCCGTCTCGTCGTGCCCGTGGACGACGTTCCGGGTCGATGGCGGTTCGTCCACGCCCTCGTCCAGGCGACCCGCTATGAAGCGCTCTCCAGTCGGGAGCGGGCGAGCCTTCATCGTGCGGCGGTGGACGCGCTGCGCGGGCGCCCGGGCGTGTCGCCCGCGACGCTCGCCCACCATGCGGCACGTGGGGATTTCGATCCGGAGGATCTCTTGCCCGCGACGATCCTCACGGCGGCTGGGCACGAGGCGCTCGACCGGCTCGCCTGGCCGGATGCACTCGCCGCGTTCGAGCGCGTCCTCGCGGTCGCCCCTCTCGGACCCGCCGGCGACGAGGCCCGCGCGGAGGCGTGGCTCGGGATCGGTGCGACTCGCCTGCGTCGCGGCGACAAGGACACGCGGACGGCGTTCGACGAGGCGGCGGCGGTAGCGCGCCGCACGGGCCGCGCGGATCTCCTCGCACGCGCCGCGCTCGGCTTCAGCGTCGGGCTCGGTGCCTTCGAGGTGCGCCTGCTCGATCATCACCAGATCGAGCTGCTGGAGGAGTCGGTCACGCGCCTCGCCGACGCCGACCCGTTGCTCCCGCTCGTTCTCGCCCGCCTGTCCGTCGCGCTCGCGTTCGTGGACTCCTCCGGCCGGCGCATCGAGCTCGCGGAGCGGGCGGTCGCCCTGGGCCGCGCCACCGGTGAATCCGTCGCGCTCGGCTACGCGCTGGCGGCTTGGTGCGACGCGGTCGCCGACCCGGAGCACGTCGAGGCGCGACTCGACGCTGCGGCGGAGGTCGTTGTGCTCGCGGGTCGAACCGGTGATCTCCGTCTCGAGCTTCTCGGCCGTCGGCTACGAGTCGTGGCGCTGTTCGAGCGATGTGACCACAGCACCGTGGCGACCGAGATCTCCGGGTACGAGCGGGCAGCCGAACGCCTCGGCGACCCGCTCTACTCCTGGTACGGCGATCTGTGGCGGGCCACCCTCGCGGCGGCGGACGGTCGCACGGTCGAAGCTGCCGACTGCCTCCATCGGGCCGAGGAGCTCGGAGCGCTCGGCGGGAGCACGAACAGCCGCCTGCTCGGCCAGGTGAGCGCGGTGATGACGGCGATCGATCGACGCGATCAAGCAGCGGTCGACCGATCGCTCACCCGGATGATCGACGAGATGCCCGAGATCATCGACCCGTACGCGGACGTGACGACCGCCTTCGCGGCGGCGGCCCTCGGGGACCTGGAGCGAGCTCGCCGGTATCTCGCGCTGGTCTCACCCGCGGGGCTCGCCGCCCTTCCGCGCGACAGCGAGTGGGTCTGCGCGATGGCGCAGGCGGCATACGCGGTCGCGCGCACGGAGCTTCGCCCGCTCGCTGCGTACCTGGTCGCGCAGCTCGAACCGGTGGCCGATCTGGGTGCGGTGGAAGGGATCGGGGCCTACACGCACGGCTCCGCACATCGCTTCCTCGCGATGCTCTCGTCCATCGAGGGCGACCGCGCCGGAACGCGAGCGCACGTTGACGCTGCGCGTGCTGCGGCGGCCGGCGGTGGGCGCGCGATGGAGGCGCTCACGGACCTCGACGGCGCGTGGGCGCTCTCCCGATCCGACGACGAGCGCGACCGCGCTGCCGCGATCGAGCTCGCCGCCCGCGCCGAGGTGGCGTTCCGCGAGGTCGGCCTCCTCGGGCCGGCCGCCGAGGCCGCGGCGCTCGCGGCACCCGCGCCCGACCCAGCGCCGCTCGCGCAGCCGGCTGGCGAGCACCGTCCGAACCAGGTGTCGCTGATCCGAGAAGGCGACGCGTGGGCCTGGACCTGGCAGGGACGAACGGTGCGCGTGCGTCACGCGAAGGGCGTCGCCGATCTCGCGCTGCTCCTTCAGCGCGCCGGCCGCGAGGTCCACGTGCGCGAGCTCGAAGGGGTGCCAGCCGTCGTTCTGGTCCCTCAGTCGCGTCAGGTCGCGCTCGATGCCACCGCGGTGCGGCAGTACCGCCAACGTCTCGTCGATCTCGAGGAGGATCTCGACGAGGCCGATCGCCGCGGGGACGCCGGCCGCGCAGCGGCGCTGGCGGCGGAACGGGACGCGCTGGTCGATGAGCTCACGAAGGCGTTCGGTGTGGGTGGCCGTGCACGACGGGTCGGCAGCGATCCCGACGAGCGACTCCGCAAGGCCGTGTCGGCCCGGGTGCGGGCCAGCATCGATCGACTCGAGGCACTCGATCCGGCGCTGGGGCGCCATCTGCGAGCGGCGGTGCGCACCGGCTTCTGGTGCTCGTACCAGCCCGAGCACCCCGTCACGTGGACGGTGTCGCTCGACTGAGCGGCGACTCGCGAGATCTGGCGTCGCCAGACCCGATCTGGCGCCTCTCCTGTGTACGCCGACACCAGGAGGAACGCCATGACCGTCACCCATCCCGCCCCGCAGGTCCAGATCGACGAGGAGGCCCTCGGTGCGTTCGCCGAAGGGCTCTTCGGCGCGACGCTCGGCACACTCGAGCTCACGATGGCGCACTTCGGGCGCCGCCTCGGTCTCTACGAGTCGTTGCGAGGTGCCTCACGCACGAGCGCCGAGCTTGCGAGCGCTGCCGGGGTCGACGAGCGCTACGCCCGCGAGTGGCTCGAGCAGCAGGCCGTGGCTGGGGTCGTCAGCGTCGACGACGCCTCGTCCGGCGCGTCCGAGCGTCGCTACTCGCTTCCCGAGGAGCACGCAGTCGTCCTCCTCGACGAGGAGCACCCGGCCTACAGCGGTGCCCTCGCCGACGTGATCGGGCCGCTCGTCCTGTCCGTCGATCTTGTGGCCGACGCCTTCCGCACGGGCGCTGGCGTGCCGTTCGCCGCGTACGAGCTCCACGACATGCAGGCGGGCTTCACCCGACCGATGTTCGCGAGCTCCCTCGTCACAGAGTGGTTGCCGGCGCTCACCGACGTCCACGCACGCCTGGAGGCAGGCGAGCCGTTGCGCGTGGCCGACTTCGGCTGCGGTGAGGCGTGGGCCGCGATCTACCTGGCCGAGGCGTACCCGAACGTCACGGTCGACGGGTTCGACCTGGACGATGCATCCGTGGCCCAGGCGCGCAAGCACGCCGCCGCCCGCGGCGTGTCCGAGCGCGTGCGCATCGAGGTGCAGGACGTGACGGACCCCGCGTTCACGGGCACCTACGACCTCGTGATGGCGACCGAGGTGATCCACGACCTCGCCGATCCTGTCGGCGCACTCGCCGCGATGCGGCGCCTCGCCGGTGTGGGCGGATCCGTGCTGATCATCGACGAGAACGCGGCCGAGTCCTTCGACGCTCCCGGCGACGAGGTGCAGCGCCTGCTGTACGGCTTCAGCGTGCTGCACTGCCTGCCGGCGGGCCGCACGCACGAGCACTCGGCGGCGACGGGCACCGTCATGCGACCGGCAACATTCGAGGGCTACGCCCGCGAGGCCGGGTTCGACTCGGTGCAGGTCCTGCCCGTCGAGCACCCGTTCTTCCGCTTCTACCGGCTGGGCGGTTGAGGTGGCGACGCTGGAGCGTCCGCTCGAGACCGGTTGGCTCGACGACACCCCGGCGGAGGACAGCATCCTTCGCCGGTTCACCCGCAACCAGGCCGACTTGGGGTCGGCGATCGCGCTCGCGTCGGGCGGGCGCGCCGCCGAGCGGGTTGGGGTCGCACTCGCCGACGCCGGCGGCGAGCTCGGGTTCGCCAACCAGGCGACGCTCCAGCGTCCGCTCACTGGCGTCGCTGACGAAGCGCTCGACGCAGTCGACGACTTCTGGAGGGGCAACCCGCGCCAGCACATGCTCCTGTCGGCCTGGCCGACGCCCGATCTCGCGTCGCGCGGTTGGCGACTCGAGGGGCACCCGATGCTCGTGGTGCGGGCGCCGGGACCGCACGAGTCGGCCGCGCGACCCGATGTCACGCTCGAAGTCGTGACCGATGCCGCCGCGTTGGCGACCGCGGAGCGTGTCGTGATCGAGGGCTATCCGATCCCGCCGCTCGCGGGCAGTCCGGTCGGCGAGGGCCTCGCTCCCGGGCTGCTCGCAACGGACGTGGTCTACCGGATCGGTCGACTCGACGGCGTGCCCGTGGGGGTCGCGGCGCGGTACGTCGCGCACGGCGTGGTGAACCTCTGTCTGGCGGCGACTCTCGAAGCGGCGCGGCGTCGCGGCGTGTGGGCCAACCTCGTGTGGGCCCGCGTCGACGATGCTCCCGAGCTTCCCGCCGTCGCGTTCACGAGCGACTACAGCCGGCCCGGCTTCATCCGCCTGGGCTTCCTCCCGGTCATGCGCTTCGCGCTCTGGATCCGCAGCTGACCCGGGAACTCACATCGGTCCCAGGTCGCCCGGGCGTGTCACGGCGTTGGCGAGCGAGCGACGAATCACGTGACACGCTCGAGCGGGTGAGACCGTTGCCGCTCCGGCTCGAATCACTTAGCGTGACGGCGTTGCTCACCGGGGGTGACCCGCCTGCGGGCGGTGCAACAGTGGAGACACGGGCGATGATCAAGAAGGTGACAGTTGCGGTCGCGCTGTGCGCGGCCGTTGCCCTGGGGTCGGGGAGTGCGGCGTTCGCAGGTGAGCGGGCCGGCACCGGCGCACCGACCGCTGGACCGGACCACGCGAGGTCGCTGTGCGTGTTCTCTGGTCTCGAGGACTTCGACTTCGAAGCTCCCGTCGACCCGGGCGTCGTGCAGAACTGGGGTCATGTCAAGAAGGCCTTCGGGCTGACCGGCGGCGCGAACTCCGTGCAGACGCCGTTCGGTGAGGAGGGCTGCAACGCCCACCTCTACCCGAACAAGTAGGCACCGGCAGCAGACAACACAGCGCCCCAGTCACCCGGGACCTCGGTCACTCTTGGCAGAGGCAGAACGGGTGGCCAGCAGGATCGAGGAAGACGCGGAACGAGGTTCCGGGCTGCGTCGCGGCCTTCGTCGCGCCCAGCGCGAGCGTGGCGGCCTCTGCCGCGTCGAGATCCTCGACCATCACGTCGAGGTGCATCTGCTGCGGAACGGTCTGGTCGGGCCACGCGGGTGGGACGTAGTCGTCGACCTGTTGGAACGAGATGACCTGGCCGTCGCTCGAGCGCGCGTCGGCCCATGCCCCGTCGTCGTCGACCTCGACTGACCAGTCCAACAGCGCGGCGTAGAAGCGCGCGAGCGCCTCCGCGTCGGGGCAGTCGATGACGAGCCCTGGGAACCGTGCGATCGCCACGGCGCCGACACTAGGTCGGTGTGGAGCGGCTCGACCTGCGGTCGCCTACGCTCCGACTCGCCATGACCGACAGCGCCGGGTCCCGCTTCGTTCGCGTCGTCCGCTTCGCGTTCCGCTCCTCCAGGCGCATCGCGGTGACGGTCGTGGGAGGCGTGCTCGTGCTGGGCGGCATCGCGATGCTCGTGCTGCCAGGTCCGGGCATCCTCGTCGTCGTCGCCGGCTTCGCGGTGCTCGGGACCGAGTATGCGTGGGCGGCTCGTGCGCTCGACCGCACGAAGTCTGCAGCGGAGTCGGCGGGTCGCGCGGCAAAGGGTGCGGCTGGGCGCGCCGGCCGAGCCGCGAAGGGCGCCGCGGGTTCAGCGACAGGCGTGATTCGCCGCCCTCGTCGGCGCTAGGTCGCGCGCGCTGCGGCGCGGGCCGCGAGGTTGGCGAGCGCCTTGTTGTTGTTGCGTTCGATCCGTCGGACCGACAGCTTCACGAGCGGTCGGAGCAGCGGCGGTGGGTCGAGGTGCATCGCGTAGGCGATCGACGTGCCGCCTGTCGGGAGCGGGGCGAGCTGGCAGTCCTCGACGAGTGATCGGGTGACCCGTGGGCTGGCCGCGATTCCGGTGAACGACCAGCGCACGCCGGGCTCCCAGACGATGAACTCCTCGTCGAACGTCGCGCCGGGCACCGCGACGCGTCGACGCGCGCCCACGCCTTCCGCGGGTCCGAGCACGGTCACACGGCGCACACCCGGGAACCACTCTGGCCAGCGCTCGTGGTCAGCGAGCACCGCGAACACCGCGTCGGGCGCGGCGGTGGACTCCGCCCGCGCGACGATGCTGATCGGCGCCGCCTCGACCCACTCGATCGGCCGCGGTACGAGCTTCCCCATGGGCGCCGACCCTACCCGTGCTGGGAGACGAGCCGTCGCGTGAGGCGCCGGTAGCCTGACCGCTTCTCATGTTGCTTCGCGATCTCCCCCCGCTGCTGCGCGAGGAGCCCGGCTTCGCGTCCGTGCTCGGCCGGTCCTCTGCGGTGCTGGCCGTTCCCGAGCCCGCGCGAGCCCTGTCGATCGCGGGCCTCGCCACGCTGTCGGCGCGTCGACCGATCGTCGTCGCGGTTCCCACCACGGGCGACGCCGACCGCCTCGCCAACGACCTTCGGACCTTCCTCGGCGCTGATGCCGTCGACACGTTCCCCGCGTGGGAGACGCTGCCCTTCGAGCGGGTGTCCCCGTCGGTCGACACGATGGGCCGTCGGCTGCGCACGATGTGGCGTCTCCGTGCCCCCGAGCGTGCGCCCCGGGTGCTCGTGGCGCCCGTGCGTGCGTTGGTGCAGCGCCTCGGCCCGCACGTCGAAGACGTCGAGCCAGTCGTCGTCCGACCGGGGGAGCAGCACGATCGCGATGCGCTGCTCGCCACGCTCGTGGGCGCCGGCTACCGCCGCGAGGACGTCGTCGAGCATCGCGGTGAGGTGGCGGTTCGCGGGTCGATCGTCGATGTGTTCCCCTCCACCGCCGATCGGCCGGTGCGCATCGACCTGTGGGGCGACGAGGTCGAGCGCCTCACGGAGTTCTCGGTGGGCGACCAGCGCTCCGTCGATGCGCTCGAGCACGTCGAGATCTTCGGGTGCCGCGAGCTCCTTCCCACCGCGGAGGTGCGGGCGCGCGCCGATCGGTTGATCGCCCTCGAACCGTGGGGGAGGGAGCAGTGGGAGCGACTCGCGCAGGGCCTCACCTTCGACGGGATGGAGTCGTGGCTTCCGTGGCTCACCGAAGGCGAGCACCTGCTGTTCGACCTCGTGCATGACGACGCGCTCGTGCTCCTCGTCGAGCCGCGCCGCATGCGTGACCGTGCCGGCGATCTCCTGGCCGAGGAGGCCGACCTCGCCGCGACCCTCGCGAAGACGTGGGGCGCGTCGGGAGGCAGCGACGGTGATGATGGGTTCCCGCGCTTGCACCTCCCGTTCGACCGGCTCCTCGCGCACACGGCCGCCCCGGCGTGGACGATCACGGTCGCGCCGGAGGGCCCCGACGTCGCCACGATCGCGTCGATGGGGGTCGCCGCCACGGCCGGCGACCCCGAGCGCGTGGTGCGCCAGCTATCCGAGCTCGCAGGGCAGGGCTACCGGATCGTGGTGGCCGCCGACGGCGAGGGCTCCGCCGCACGCCTTCGCAGCCTCCTCACGAGCCACGGCCTCACTCCCACGATCGAGGTCGGCGCGCTCGAGCGCGGCTGCATCCTTCCCGCGATCAAGCTGGCCGTGATCGCCGAGCATGACCTCACCGGCCGTCGCCGAGCGCACCGACGAGCTCGCGCCCGCAAGCGTGACGCGCAGGGGTTCTTCGACGATCTCAAGCCGGGAGATCACGTCGTTCACCACCAGCACGGTGTCGCCCGGTACGCCGGGATGGTGAAGCGCGCCATCGGTGGCGTCGAGCGCGACTACCTCTTGCTCGAGTACCGCGGCGATGACCGCCTCTATGTGCCCTCCGATCAGATCGACGCGGTGCGCCACTACACCGGTGGCGACTCACCGGCGCTGTCACGCCTCGGCGGCGACGGGTGGCAGCGGGCGAAGGCGCGGGTCCGTTCTGTGGTGTCGGAGATCGCGCAGGAGCTGGTGGTGCTCTACCAGACCCGTCTCAACGCGCCGGGGCACGCCTTCCCCGAGGACACGCCCTGGCAGCGCGAGCTCGAGGAGGGGTTCCCGTTCCAGGAGACGCCCGATCAGCTCACCGCGATCGTCGACGTGAAGGCCGACATGGAAGCCGACCACCCGATGGACCGCCTCGTGTGCGGCGACGTCGGGTTCGGGAAGACCGAGGTGGCGATCCGCGCCGCGTTCAAGGCGGTGCAGGACGGCAAGCAGGCAGCCGTGCTCGTGCCCACGACGCTCCTCGCACAGCAGCACCACCAGACGTTCTCCGACCGCTTCGCGGGCTATCCCGTGCGCGTCGAGGTGCTGTCGCGCTTCCTGACCCCGGCGCAGGCGAAGGCCGTCGCAGCCGGTGTGCGCACGGGTGAGGTCGACGTCGTCATCGGCACGCACCGTCTGCTCTCCGACGACATCGAGTTCAAGGACCTCGGGCTGCTCGTGGTCGACGAGGAGCAGCGCTTCGGTGTGACGCACAAGGAGCAGATGAAGAAGCTGAAGACCGGCGTCGACGTGCTCACGCTGTCGGCCACGCCGATCCCGCGCACGCTCGAGATGAGCCTCACCGGGATCCGCGACCTCACGCTCCTGAACACGCCACCCGCGGATCGCATGCCGATCCTCACCTACGTCGGCGAGTACGACGACCGAGCCGTCGCCGAGGCGATCCGCCGCGAGCTGCTCCGCGAGGGTCAGGTGTTCTACGTGCACAACCGCGTGCAGGACATCGACCGCACGGCCGAGCACGTGCGCGATCTCGTCCCCGAGGCTCGCGTGGCGATCGCTCACGGGCAGATGGACGAGGGCACGCTCGAGCAGGTGGTCCTCGCGTTCTGGGAGGGCGAGTACGACGTGCTCGTCTGCACCACGATCATCGAGTCGGGCATCGACATGCCCACCGTCAACACGCTCGTGGTCGACCGCGCCGACCTCCTCGGCCTCGGTCAGCTCCACCAGCTGCGCGGGCGAGTGGGACGCTCGGGGCAGCGCGCGTACGCGTACCTGTTCGTGCCACCCGATCGCGTGCTCAGCGAGGACGCGTACGAGCGTCTGCGGACCATCGGTGAGGCGACCGAGCTCGGGTCGGGCTTCAAGATCGCGATGCGCGACCTCGAGATCCGCGGTGCCGGCAACCTGCTCGGCACCGGCCAGTCCGGACACATCGCGGCGGTCGGCTACGACCTCTACTGCCAGATGGTGACCGAGGCCGTCGCGGAGCTGAAGGGCGAGCCGGTCCGCGAGCCAGCGGAGATCAAGCTCGACCTGCCGCTCGCGGCGAACCTGCCGCGCGAGTACGTCCAGAAGGAGGAGCTCCGGCTCGAGGCGTACCGACGCCTGGCGGCCGTCACCACCGACGACGAGGTCACCGACATCCGAGCGGAGTGGGAGGATCGCTTCGGTCCGCCCCCGAAGGAGGCCGAGGCCCTCCTTGCAGTGGCCCGACTCCGTGCGGAGGCCGCGCGCACCGGCGTGCGCGAGGTCACCGTGGTGAAGCCCGATGGCTTCGGCGGCGCACCCTCCACGGCTCGCCTGTCGCCGTTGCCGCTGAAGACGAGCCAGCAGATCCGCCTCAAGCGGCTGCACCCCACGGCGGTGTACAAGGAGGCCGACCAGCTCGTGATCGTCAAGGTCCCGCACGCGGCACATCCCGCCGAGGCGCTCGTGGAGCTCCTCCGGGACCTCGTGCAGGACGACTGACTGCTCCCGTCGGATCGTCGGATCGTCCGGTTCTCGCCGCCGACAGCCGACCTTCTAGGCTCTGCCCCCGTGCCTCGACGCCTCCTCGCGCTCGCCGTCGCCGCGCTCACCCTCGTGGTCAGCAGCGGGTGCGCGAGCGACGTCTCGCCCGCAGCGGTCGTCAACGGTCGCAAGATCAGCAACGACGACTTCATGGCCGAGGTCGCCGAGTGGGCCGGGAGCCCAACGCTCATCAAGAACCTGCAGCTCGAGACGCCCGAGGGGAAGGGCCCCGGCTCCTACTCGACGGCCTTCACGGGCATCGTGATGAGCATCCGGATCGGCTTCGAGCTCCAGAACGCCAAGTTCAAGGAGCTCGGCCTCACCCTCACCGACCAACAGGTGTCCGACGTGCGCACCGCGATCTTCCAGGACCCGGCCGACACGGAGGCGCTGTTCAAGGAGCTCGGCAAGGCCTACGGCGACCAGCTCGCGTCCGACGTCGCACGCCAGTTCGCCATCCAGGGCGCGCTCGGCGACGGGTATCAGGACTGGCTGGCGACCGCCTATGCCGACGCGAAGGTCGAAGTGAACCCGCGCTATGGCAGCTGGGACGCGGAGACCGGCCAGGTGGTGGCGCCCGAGGGCCCGTTGAACCGCGCGACCACGACCACCGCCTTCACGGGACCCTGAGCCCGAGGTCCGCCGCGGTGCCTCGCGTCGTGGTGGTCGGACTCGGGCCCGCAGGACCCGAGCTCATCACGGTGGAGACGCTGGCAGCCATCGAGCGAATCGCCCCGCGCTTCCTGCGCACGCGGCGACATCCTGCGGCCGACGCCGTTCCTGACGCCACCGACTTCGACGCCGTCTACGACGCCGCCGCGTCGTTCGAGGAGGTCTACGACACGATCGTCGCGGCGCTGGCCGAGGCCGCTTCGGCGCACGGCGAGGTGCTGTACGCGGTGCCAGGCTCACCGGCGGTCGCGGAGCGAACGGTCGAGCTGCTTCGGGCTCACGCCACCGTCGACGTCGAGGTGCTCCCCGCGCTGTCGTACCTCGACCTCGCGTGGGCGCGTCTCGGGGTCGATCCCGTCGCGCTCGGTGTCCGCCTCGTCGACGGTCGTCGCTTCGAGGTGGAGGCGGCGGGTGAGCGCGGACCGCTGCTCGTCGGTCAGTGCGACCAGCTCCACGTCCTGTCCGACATCAAGCTCAGCGTCGACGACGGACCCGAGGTCGTCGTGCTCCAGCGTCTCGGCCTTCCAGACGAGGAGGCTCGACGGGTCCGGTGGGACGAGCTCGATCGCTCGGTCGCGCCCGACCATCTCACCTCGCTGTGGATCCCCGAGCTCGCCGCCCCCGTCGCCGGCGAGCTCACGCGCTTCCACGAGCTGGTCCGCCGGCTTCGCGCCGACTGCCCGTGGGACCGCGAGCAGACCCACGCCAGCCTCACCCGTCACCTGCTCGAGGAGACCTACGAAGTGCTCGACGCGATCGCCGGTCTCGACGCGGCCGGGGACAACGGGTTCGAGCACCTCGAAGAGGAGCTCGGCGACCTGCTGTTCCAGGTGGTCTTCCACTCGGTCCTCGCTGCCGAGGAGGGGCACTTCACGCTCGCGGATGTGGCGCGGGGGATCCACGACAAGCTCTTCGACCGACACCCGCACGTGTTCCAGCCGCAGCAGGAGGCGGTGGAGCTCGCACACCTCTCCTCGGAGTGGGAGCGGCGCAAGCTCGAGGAGAAGGGCCGCGCGAGCGTGATGGAGGGGATCCCGAGCGCACTGCCCGCGCTCGCGTACGCGGCGAAGGTGCAGAAGAAGGCCACCTCGCAGGGTGTTGATTGGCGCGCGCGGCCCGGGATCGATCCCGACTCGCTCGAGGGTCGACTGCTCGCGCTCGTGGACGAGGCGCGCACGTCGGGCGTGGATCCCGAGACGAGCCTGCGTGCCGCGACCACTCGCCTCCGTGACGCGTACGACGCCGCGGTCGCGCCGGAGGTGGCTTGGGCCGAACCCACCTCAGCAGTACCATCCGCCACACCTGCCACACGAGCAACACCGGTGCCAGGGGACCAGGAGCACAGCGATGAGTGACATCGAGCACGTCGAAGGCCGCGAGGTCCTCGACTCGCGCGGCAACCCGACCGTGGAGGTCGAGGTGTTCCTCGCGTCCGGCTCCACAGGCCGAGCGATCGTGCCGTCTGGCGCCTCGACCGGACAGTTCGAGGCGGTCGAGCTGCGCGACGGCGGCGACCGCTACGGCGGCAAGGGCGTGCTCACGGCCGTCGGGCACGTCAGCTCCACGATCTGCGAGGCGCTCGAGGGCTTCGAGGCCCTCGACCAGCGCGGCGTCGATCTCCTCCTCCTCGACCTCGACGGCTCGCCGAACAAGGGGAACCTCGGGGCCAACGCGATGCTGGGCGTGAGCCTCGCCGTGGCCCACGCGGCCGCGGAGGAGAGCGGCCTGCCGCTGTGGCGCTACGTCGGCGGCGCGAACGCCCACGTGCTTCCCGTGCCGATGATGAACGTGCTCAACGGCGGCGCGCACGCCGACAACAACGTGGACTTCCAGGAGTTCATGATCATGCCGGTCGGCGCGGCGAGCTTCTCCGAGGCGCTTCGCTGGGGCGCGGAGACCTACCACGCGCTGAAGGCGCTGCTGCACGACGCGGAGTTGTCGACGGCGGTCGGCGACGAGGGCGGCTTCGCGCCCGACCTCCCGTCCAACGAAGACGCGCTTCGGTGGCTGGTTCGCGCGATCGAGCGTGCCGGCTTCACTCCCGGCACACAGATCGCGATCGCGCTCGACCCCGCGTCGACTGAGTTCTTCGACGCCGGCGCGTACGTGCTCGCCGGCGAAGGTCGATCGCTCTCGCCGGCGGAGATGGTCGACGAGTACGCCCGACTGTGCGACGCGTACCCGATCGTGTCGATCGAGGACGGCATGGCAGAGGAGGACTGGGAGGGCTGGAAGCTCGTCACGGACCGGCTCGGCGATCGGGTGCAGCTGGTCGGCGACGACCTCTTCGTCACGAACGTCGAGCGCCTCGAGCGCGGCATCGCGGCGGGCGTCGCCAACTCCATCCTCGTCAAGGTCAACCAGATCGGCACGCTCACCGAGACGCTCGACACCGTCGGCCTCGCCACCCGCAGCGCCTACACCGCAGTCATGTCGCACCGCTCCGGGGAGACCGAGGACGTCACGATCGCCGACCTCGCCGTCGCCACGAACTGCGGCCAGATCAAGACCGGCGCACCCGCGCGGTCGGACCGCGTGGCGAAGTACAACCAGCTCCTCCGCATCGAGGCCGAGCTGGGCGAGGCCGCCGCGTACCTGGGCGACGCAGCGCTCGCTCGGCGGGGCGGCTGACACCATGGACGACCTCACCGACGACCTCGCCGACGACGTCCCGGCCCGTCCACACGGCCTGCGCCGCATCGGGCGTCTGCTCGGCCTCGCAGGCGGCGGCGTGGCAGTGGTGGGTGCGGTCGCGGTGGGGCTGTTCCCGACCCAGACGTTCCTCGATCAGCGGGCAAGCACCAGCGAGGCACAGCAGCGCCTCGAGACGCTCCGAGCGCAGAACCGGGCCTTCGCCGAGCGCATCGACCGTCTCGGCTCCGACGAGGAGATCGAGCGGCTCGCGCGCGAGCAGTACAACCTCGCCTTCCCCGGCGAGGAGGCGTACGCCGTCCTCCCTGCGCCGCTGCCTCCGCTCACCCTTCCCGAGGTGTGGCCGTTCGGACGGCTGATCCCACCCGCTGGCCCCTGAGCCGCGGGAGTCAGTGGAATCGTTCGGGCGCCGATAGCGTGCGCCGGGATCGAGCGCGCCTGACATCGCAGGGGGTTGGTGGGTCATGAGCATCTTCGGCAACCGGGTTCCTCGCGTCGAGGACCCGAAGCTGCTGACCGAGGGAGGCACCTACGTGACCGACCTCCGCATCCCCGAGCTCGACGGTGCCGCGCACGTCACCTACGTCCGCTCCACGATCGCGCACGCCCGCATCGTGTCCATCGACGTCGACGAGGCGCGCGGTGCACCGGGCGTGCTCGGTGTGTTCACCGCTGCCGACGTCGACCTCGCTCCGCTGCCCCCGGCCATGCCCCTGTTCAACGCTGCGATGACGAGGCCGCTCCTCGCGGACGGTGTCGTGCGGTTCGTCGGTGAACCGATCGCCGCCATCGTGAGCGAGCGGCTCGAGCAGGGCGTCGACGCGGCCGAGCTCGTCTGGCCCGACTACGACCCGTTGCCCGCGGTGGTCGACCCGAGGGAGGCCCGCCGTGACGAGGTGATCCTGCACGAGGCCGCTGGCACCAACGTGGTGGTCGACCTCGCGTTCGGCCGCACTGAAGACCTGTTCGACGACTGCGAGGTCGTGGTCACCCAGGAGGTCCTCAACCAGCGGGTCGCGGCGGTCCCGCTCGAGTCGCGGGCCGGTGCCGCGGCCTGGGTCGACGGTCGTCTCGTGCAGTGGTCGAGCACGCAGCACGCGCACGGGGTGCGCGACACGCTGGCCCGGGTCTACGGGCTCGACGCGCCTGCCGTGCGGGTGATCGCACCGGACGTCGGTGGCGGGTTCGGCGCGAAGATCGGCAACTACCCCGAGGAGATCCTGCTCGGCTGGCTGGCTCGTGCCGTCGGCCGACCCGTGCGCTGGGCGGAGACGCGCAGCGAGAACATGGTGGGCCTCGGGCACGGACGGGGTCAGCGGCAGACCCTCGAGATCGGCGGGCGCCGCGACGGCAAGGTGGAGGCCTACCGCCTGACGATCCTGCAGGACGGCGGCGCGTACGCCGAGATGGGATCGATCCTCCCGTTCCTCACGCGGATGATGGCGCCGGGCACCTATGACATCCCGAAGGTGGAGGTCAACGCCACTGCGGTGACCACGAACACGACCGCCACGGTCGCGTACCGAGGGGCGGGCCGTCCGGAGGCCACGGCGGCCATCGAACGGGCCATGGACCTCTTCGCCGGCGAGATCGACATGGACGTTGCCGAGGTGCGGCGGATCAACCTCGTGCCGTCCGATGCGTTCCCGTGGACCACGGCGACCGGGTCGACCTACGACGTGGGCGACTACGAGACGGCGCTCGACCTCGCGCTCGACCACGCCGGCTACGAGGATCTGCGGGCGGAGCAGGCGCGCCGGCGTGACGCGGGCGAGACCGTCCAGCTCGGCATCGGCGTGTCGCTCTACGTGGAGGTCACCGCCGGACCGACCGCGAGTGGCGAGCACGCGAAGGTGGTCGTCGAGACCGACGGCTCGGCCACCGTGTACACGGGGAGCTCGCCGCACGGGCAGGGTCATCACACCGCGTTCGCCACCCTCGCCAGCGCAGAGCTCGGCATCCCGATGGAGCGCATCCGAGTCGTCCACGGCGACACCGACCTCGTGGCGCGTGGCGAGGGCACGATGGGCTCGCGGTCGCTGCAGCTCGGGGGTTCCGCGGTGCACGAAGCGTCGATCGCCGTGGTGGCCAAGGCCCGCGAGCTCGCGGCGGACGCGCTCGAGGCGAACCCCGACGACCTCGTCCTCGACAAGGCCGCTGGTCGCTTCCACGTGGCCGGCACGCCCACGATCGGCCGCACGTGGGCCGAGCTGTCCACGCTCGCGGCCGACGGCGGCGACCCGCTCGCGGTGATCACCGACTTCCAGGCCTCCCAGCCGACGTACCCCTTCGGCGCGCACGTGGCGGTCGTCGACGTCGACACCGAGACCGGCAAGGTCGTGGTCCGCCGTCACATCGCGGTCGATGACGCGGGCCGCATCCTGAACCCGTTGCTCGCCGACGGGCAGCGACATGGCGGGATCGCCCAAGGCGTCGCGCAGGCCCTGCTCGAGGAGGTCTGCTACGACGAGGATGGCAACCCGGTCACTTCGAACCTCGCCGACTACGCGATGATCTCCGCGACCGAGCTGCCCTCCTTCGAGCTGGTCGCGATGGAGACGCCCACGCCGGTGAACCCGCTGGGCGCGAAGGGGATCGGTGAGTCCGGCACGATCGGGTCGACCCCGGCCGTGCAGTCGGCTGTGGTCGACGCGGTGCGCCACCTCGGCGTGCGGCACATCGACATGCCCGCCACCCCGGAGCGGGTGTGGCGCGCCATCCGTGCTGCCGAGGGAGCGAGCGCATGACCCACCCGATCGAGGCCGACGGGCTCGTCCGGCACTTCGGTGAGATCAAGGCGGTCGACGGTGTCGATCTCGTGGTGGAGCAGGGGCAGATCTTCGGGTTCCTCGGTCCGAACGGTGCGGGCAAGTCCACGATCGTGCGGATGCTCACGACGCTGCTGCGTCCCACTGCCGGCGTGGCGCGCGTGGCTGGGTACGACGTCGTCACCGAGGCCGGGGCGGTGCGCCGGTCGATCGGCGTAGCGCTGCAAGATGCGGCGATCGACCCGCTCATGACGGGTCGCGAGCTCGTGCGGCTCCAGGCGGTGCTCCACGGGATCTCCCGGAGTGAGGCCGACGAGCGCGGCGACGTGCTCCTCGCGCGCGTGGGGCTCACGGGCGCGGCCGAACGGCGTGTCGGCACCTACTCCGGTGGCATGCGTCGCCGCCTCGACCTCGCGCTGGCGCTCGTCCACGAGCCCACGGTGCTGTTCCTCGACGAGCCCACCACCGGGCTCGATCCGATGAGCCGCGTCGCGCTGTGGGACGAGGTGCGCCGCCTCAACGGCGAGGGCACCACGGTGTTCCTCACCACCCAGTACCTCGAGGAGGCGGACGAGCTCGCGGGGCGCGTCGCGATCATCGACGGCGGAAGGATCGTGCGCGAGGGTCGACCCGCCGACCTGAAGGAGGCCGTCGGTGACCACACCCTCGTGGTCACGGTCCCCGACGAGCTGCACGCGCTCGCCACCGATGTGCTCAGCGGCTTCGGCGGCGCGCGTCCGGGCAAGGCCGGCGCGCTCGCGATCGGTCTCAAGGGTGGACCGACGGCGATGTCGGGCGTGCTGCGTGCGCTCGAGGACGCCGGGGTCACCGTCGAGCACGTCGAGCTCGACGCCCCCAGCCTCGACGACGTCTTCGCAGACGCGACCGGCCGGCGCCTCGAAGGGGCCGGGGCCGGCGCGCCGGCGGCGGAGGAGCCCGCGTGACCGCAGCGTTGGTGATCGATCCGCATGAGGTGCGCATCGGCACCCGCCAAGCGGTGGACCAGGCCCGCGCGCTCGCGCGGCGCTCGATCGCGGGCACGTTGCGTCAGCCGCAGGTGTGGCTCCCGGGCCTGCTGTTCCCGATGTTCATCGCCGCGGTCAACACATCGACGATGGGGCGGTCCACCTCGATCCCAGGGTTTCCGCAGGTCGACTCGCTGCTCGACTTCCTCCTCCCCGCGTCGATCACGCAGTCCGTGCTGTTCGGTGGGCTCTCGGCCGGAAGCGACACCGCCACCGACATCCAGACTGGCTTCTTCGACCGACTGCTGGCCTCCCCGGTGTCACGCACGTCGATCCTCGTCGGGCGGCTCGCCGGCGCGTCGGTCACGGGCGCGTTCCAAGCGATCGTGTTCATCGTCGCCTACGGCATCTTCGGGGTCCGGCTCGCTGGCGGCATCCCGGCGTTCTTCCTCCTGATCGCCTTTGCGATGGTCCTCGCCCTCGTGATCGGCGGCTTCGCCGCGATGCTCGCACTGCGGACCGGATCCGCCGAGGCGGTCCAGAACGTGTTCCCGCTCACGTTCATCGGACTGTTCATCTCGTCGGCGTTCTTCCCGACGCAGCTGATGACCGGGATCTACAAGTCGATCGCCACGCGCAACCCGGTCACGTGGATGATCGACGGGATGCGCCACCAGGTGATCGTGGGGCTCGACTGGTCGCAGGCGGCCACGTCGATCGCGGTCACCGCGGTGCTCGCCGTCGCCGCGATCGCGGGTGCCAACGCGGCCCTTCGGGCGCGTCTGAGGCAGTCGACGTGACCGCCGCCGTCGCCCCCCGAGCCGAGCGCAGCACCTCGTGGCTCCCGGTCGCGGTCGCGCTCGCGCAGCGGAGCCTCGTCGCGATCCTGCGCATCCCCGCTGCGGTGATCCCGCTCGTGGCGATGCCGGTCTTCTTCGTCATCGCGTTCTCCGGATCGTTCAGCTCGCTGACGAGGCTCCCGCAGTTCCCGACCTCGAACATCCTCAGCTGGATGGTCCCGTTCGCGATCGTGCAGGGCTCTGCGTTCGCTGGCTTCGGCACCGGGTTCTCGATGGTGCGCGACATCGAGACCGGCTTCTACGACCGGCTGCTGCTCGCACCCGGATCCCGGGTCGCGCTGCTCGTGGGCCCGATCCTGGCCGGTGTGGTCCGCTGCACGATCACCCTCACGATCGTGCTCGCCTTCGGGCTCGCGCTCGGCACTGACGCCCCGGGCGGCATCCTCGGCGTCGCGATGCTGTGGGTTGCGTCGATCGGCGTCGCCACGATCGCCACAGGGTGGGCGCTCGGCCTCGTGTACCGCGTGCCCGACCAACGGTCTGGCCCGATGCTGCAGATCGGGATCTTCTTCGCGATGGTCCTCTCGACGGGCACCGTGCCGCTCGGCGCGCAGACGGGATGGGTGAAGCACGTCGCGCGCTTCAACCCGCTCACGAACATCCTCGAGCTCGCTCGCCAGGGCTTCCTGGGGCACGCGCAGTGGTCCAGCACGTGGCCTGGGCTGGTGGCCATCGCCGGATCGTTGGTGGTGCTGTGGATCTTCGCGGCCACGGGGCTGCGGCGTCTGGCTGCGTGAGCGTGCGAACGATGCGATCGATCACGGTGGACGACGACACGATGGAGTGCTGATGGAGATCTCGATCACGGTCAACGGAACGGTCCAGCGCAGCGATGTCGAACCGCGCCGCTTGCTGGTGCAGCACCTTCGCGACGACGTCGGGCTCACCGGCACCAACATCGGCTGCGACACGTCGAGCTGCGGCGCGTGCACCGTGCTCCTCGACGGCGAGTCCGTGAAGTCGTGCACGGTGCTCGCCGTGCAGGCTGACGGACGATCGGTCACCACGATCGAAGGTCTCGCCACCGGCGAGTCGATGCACCCGGTGCAGGAGGCCTTCCGCGAGCACCACGGGCTCCAGTGCGGGTACTGCACGCCAGGGATGGTGATGGCAGCGGTCTCGCTCCTCGCGGAGCAGCCTGACCCCTCGGAGGACGACGTCCGCGAGGGACTCGAGGGCAACCTGTGCCGTTGCACCGGGTACCACAACATCGTGAAGGCGGTGCTCGCCGCCGCGAGTGGGAGTGCGAACCGATGATCCCGAGCGCCTTCGACTACCTGCGAGCCGACACTGCCGACGAGGCCGTCGCCGCGCTCGTGGAGCACGGTGAGGACGCGAAGCTCCTCGCCGGAGGGCACTCCCTGCTCCCGCTGATGAAGCTGCGCCTCGCCTCACCCGCCGTGCTGGTGGACATCGGTCGCCTGTCGGATCTCTCCTACATCCGCGACGCCGGCGACCACGTCGCCATCGGCGCGCTGACGCGACATCGGGATCTCGAGATCAGCGACCTGCTCGCCGAACAGGCGCCGATCCTGCGGCACGCGGCCGGCGAGGTGGGCGATCCCCAGGTGCGCCATCGCGGCACCATCGGTGGCTCGGTGGCGCATGGCGATCCGGCGTCGGACCTGCCCGCGGTGCTCCTCGCGCTGCGCGCCACGCTCATCGCCCGCGGTCCCGACGGTGAGCGGGCGATCCCGGTCGACGACTTCTTCACCGGCTTCCTCGAGACGGCGCTCGAGCCCACCGAGCTGCTCACGGAGATCCGGGTGCCGAAGGTGCCGGGCGCCGGCTGGTCGTTCCAGAAGTTCAACCGACGTGCCCAGGACTGGGCGATCGTGGGCGTTGCGCTCGTGCGCAACGGCACGACGGGAGTTGGGCTCGTGAACATGGGGGCTCGCCCGTTGCGTGCCGCGGCCGTGGAAGCCGCGCTGGCGAGTGGCGCATCCGCCGCCGACGCCGCGTCCGTCGCGGCGGACGGCACGGACCCATCTGCCGACCTGAACGCGAGCGTCGACTTTCGCCGCCACCTCGCGGAGGTGCTCGTTCGGCGAGCGATCGAGGAGGCGGGCTGATCGCCCCTCGGCGGTAGCCTCGACGGATGAGCAGGGCGGTCACCGACGTCGCGGAGGTCGAGGCGGCCTTCGCCGAGCACGGATACCTGACCGACGACGGCCTGGCTACCGCGGTCTTCCTCGCGCTTCGTCTCCGGCGCCCGCTGCTGCTCGAGGGTGACGCGGGGGTCGGCAAGACCGAGGTCGCCAAGACCCTCGCCCGTTGGACCGGCGGCGAGCTCATCCGCATCCAGTGCTACGAGGGTCTCGACGCCGCCCAGACGGTCTACGAGTGGGACCACGCACGCCAGCTCCTCCACCTGCGTGCCGCGGAGGCCGCGGGGTCCGCCACGGATCAGGGCACCGAGCGGCTCGAGAGCGAGCTGTACACGGAGCGCTTCCTCGTGCGCCGCCCGCTCCTGCGGGCCATCGCGCCGAGCGACGCGAGCGGTCCGCCGATCCTCCTGATCGACGAGCTCGACCGGGCCGATGACGAGTTCGAGGCCTTTTTGCTCGAGGTGCTCGGCGAATGGTCGATCACGGTCCCCGAGCTCGGCACCTTCCACGCGGACGAACCGCCGATCGTCGTGATCACGTCCAACCGCACCCGCGATCTCCACGACGCGCTCAAACGCCGCTGTCTGTACCACTGGGTGGCGCACCCGGACTTCGAACGCGAGGTCGCGATCGTTCGCCTGCGCGCGCCCGAGGTGCCCGAGCGGCTGGCCCGCCAGGTCGCCGCCGCGGTCGAGGGGATGCGCGCCGAGGGCCTCTACAAGCCGCCGGGCGTGGCCGAGACGATCGACTGGGCCGAGGCGCTCGCGACGCTCGGGCGCACCACGCTCGACGCGGCCACCGCGGCTGCCACGCTCGGCACGGTGCTGAAGTACCGCGAGGATCAAGATCGAGTTCGATCCGGCGGGCTCGACGCGCTCGTGCAGTCCGCCGTCCTGCGAGGGGCGTGATGCCCGCCACCGTCGAGGCGTTGGCCGTCACGATGGCGCGCTCGCTGCGAGCCCTCGGTGTCGCAGCGCCACCCGACTCCACGGTGGCGTTCGCCACCGCGCTGGCTGAGGTAGGCCTCGCGCACCGCGATCACGCCTACTGGGCGGGTCGCGCCACGCTGATCTGCCGCCCCGAGGACGCGCCGACCTTCGACCGCGTGTTCGCCGCCGTGTTCGGCGCCGAGTCGGCCGACACGGGCCCGTCCGAGGCGGCGTCGGTGGAGGAGATCACCCTGCTCGTGGACACCCACGATGGGGAGGGCGCGCCCGCGGCGACCGAACCGGAGCCCTCCACGGGTCCGTCGATCACGCTGCGCTGGAGCGGCCATGAGGTGCTGCGCGACAAGGACTTCGCGCACTGCTCGTCCGACGAGCTCGACGAGGCGCATCGCCTCATGGCCGATCTGCGGGTGGCGGGCGGCCGTCGGCGGTCGCGCCGCCTGCGGCCGAGCAACCGGTCGCGCGGTCCCATCGACCTCCGTGCGACTGCGCGGGGGTCGCTGCGGACCGCGGGGGAGCCGCTCTCCACGACGCACCGCGAGCGCGCGGACCGCCCACGACGCCTCGTGCTCCTCTGCGACGTGTCAGGGTCGATGGAGCCCTACGCCCGGGCGCTGGTGCGCTTCGCGCACGCGGCGGTGGCGGGGCGCGCCCCGGTGGAGGTGTTCACGCTCGGGACCCGCTGCACGCGGATCACCCGCCAGCTGCGCACGCACGATCCCGACGCGGCGCTCGCGGCGGCGGCCGCCGAGGTCGAGGACTGGTCCGGCGGCACCCGCCTCGGCGAGGGCCTCCGGACCTTCAACGACCTGTGGGGCGTCCGGGGGATGGCCCGAGGTGCGACCGTCGTCGTGCTGTCTGACGGCTGGGATCGCGGCGACGCGTCGATCCTCGGCAGCGAGGTCGCGCGCCTGCACCGCGTGGCCCATCGGCTGATCTGGGTCAACCCGCTCAAGGCGGCACCCGGGTTCGCCCCGCTCGCCGCGGGGATGGCCGCGGCGCTGCCCCACGTCGATCAGCTCGTGGAGGGCCACTCGCTCGCGTCGCTCGAGTCGCTCGCCGCAGTGATCGCCGGGGAGGCTCGATGAGAGAGCTGCTGCGCGAGCTGGAGCGCTGGCGGGCGGACGGCAAGCGCATCGCGCTCGCACGCGTCGTCGACATCGAGGGCTCGGGGCCGCGGCTGCCGGGCGCCGCGATGGCCGTGAGCGAGGACGGTGAGGTGATCGGCTCGGTGTCGGGCGGCTGCGTGGAGAGCGCGGTGGTGAGCGAGGCACTCGAGGTGCTCGCCTCGGGAGACCGTCGCGTCGTGAGCTTCGGCTACAGCGACGACGACGCGTTCGCGGTCGGCCTCACTTGCGGCGGGACCGTCCACCTGTTCCTCGAACCGCTGGACTGGTAGCGGCATGCCTCCGGTCACCTTCGAGGCGCTGCGCGACGCGATCCGCGCCCACCGTCCCGCGGTGCTCGTCACGATCGTGGAGGGGCCGGGGACGGGCGACAAGCTGTTGCTCGTCGAGGGCGAGGAGGTCGCCGGCTCGCTCGCTGATGCGGACCTCGAACGGGTCGTGCGTCGAGACGCAGAGGCCGCGCTCGCCGCCGGCACCACCGCAGTGCGTCGCTACGGCAGTCACGGCGAGGCGATCGAGGACGCGGTGGTCGTGTTCTTCGAGTCGTACGCGCCGCCGCCACGGCTGCTCATCTTCGGAGCGGTCGACTTCACCGCCGCGCTGGTGCGTGTGGCGAAGGTGCTCGGCTACCACGTCACCGTGTGCGATGCCCGCGAGGTGTTCGCCACGCGGGCGCGCTTCCCGCTCGCCGACGAGGTCGTCGTCGACTGGCCCCACCGCCATCTCGAGGCGGTGGGCGCGACGCTCGGCCCGCGTGACGCGGTGTGCGTGCTCACCCACGACGTGAAGTTCGATGTGCCCGCGATCAAGGCCGCGCTGCAGACCAGCGTCGGGTACCTCGGCGCCATGGGCTCACGTCGCACCACGGCGCAGCGGGCCGAGCGCCTGCGCGCCGAGGGGGTCGCCGATGGGGATCTCGCGCGCCTGATGGCCCCGATCGGTCTGGACCTCGGTGCCCGCACCCCGGAGGAGACTGCGGTCGCGATCTGCGCCGAGATCATCGCGCGTCGCACCGGAAGCGTCGCCCCGAGTCTGAGCGCGGCCGACGGCCCGATCCACCGCTGAGTACGGTTCGCGCGCATGACGACCGCGGCGGTGGTGCTCGCCGCTGGTGCGGGGACGCGCTTCGCCGCGTCGGGTGGCGGAGTTCCCAAGGTGCTCGCCGAGCTCGACGGGCGACCGCTGGTCGACCTCGTGCTGACCACCGCGCTCGCAGCGGGTCTCGACGAGGTGGTGCTCGTCGAAGGGGGCGTCGACCTGGCGGCGCACGCCAACGGCGTCGTGCTGCTGCACAACCCGCGGTGGCGGGAGGGGATCGCCACGTCGCTCCAGGTCGCGGTGGCGCACGCGCGGGACCGAGGCCACGCGGCGATCGTCGTCGGGCTCGCCGACCAGCCCCGCATCACCACGAGCGCGTGGCAGGCGGTGGCGGCCGCGCCGCCCACCCCACCGATCGCCGTGGCCACCTACGCGGGGCGGCGCGGGAACCCGGTGCGCGTGCACGCGTCGATCTTCGATCTACTGCCGCTGACCGGCGACGAGGGCGCCCGCGCGCTCATGCGCGAGCGGCCGGAGCTGGTCCGGGAGGTACCGTGCTCCGGCGAGCCCTGGGACGTCGACACGGTGGAGGATCTCGAGAGATGAAGCTGACCAACGACTTCCGGGTGGCGCTGCCCGTGGAGCAGGCATGGGCGGTCCTCACGGACCTCGAGCGCATCGCGCCCTGCATGCCCGGCGCGCAGCTCCAAGAGGTCGAGGGCGACGAGTACCGGGGCATCGTGAAGATCAAGGTCGGGCCGATCACCGCCCAGTACAAGGGCAAGGCCACGTTCCTCTCGCAGGACTCGGCCGCGGGCATCGCGGTGCTGCGCGCGGAGGGCAGGGAGACCCGTGGTCAGGGCAGCGCGAGCGCAGACATCACCGCGACGCTCATCGCCGACGGCGATGGCACCGCTGTCTCGCTCGTCACCGATCTCACGATCACCGGCAAGGTCGCACAGTTCGGTCGCGGCGTGCTCGCCGACGTGAGCGCGAAGCTCCTCGACCAGTTCGTCGAGTCGCTCGAGCGCACCGTGCTCGCCGGCGACCAGGAGGAGTCGGCGGCACCCGAGCCGGCCGCGCCCCAGCCCGAGGCCGCAGCCGCGCCACCGATCGTCGAGGCGCCGTCCGCGATCCGCCGCATCGACGCGCCGGAGGCTGCGCCGGTCGACCTGCTCGGCACCGCTGGATCGCCCGTGGCGAAGCGTGTCGGCCCGATCGTTGCGGTCGTCGCGATCTTGTGGCTGCTCAGACGCTTGCTCCGCCGCTCACGGCGCTGACGATGACCGACGCCGCGGATCGGGCCGCGGTCGAAGCGCTTCTCGGCCGTCCCGTTCAGGGCGCCTTCGAGGTGGTCGTGCGGCACGCGGACGGCTCGCCGGTCGTGCTCCGCAACGCGCCGCTGCTCGACGATGGCACGCCGATGCCCACGCGCTACTGGTTGGTCGGCGAGCCGGAGCGCACGCTCGTCTCGCGCCTCGAGGCTGAGGGTGGTGTACGAGCCGCGGAGGCTGAGGTCGACGCGGATGCGCTGGCCGACGCACATCGCCGCTACGCGGCAGAGCGAGACGCAGCGCTCCCAGCGGATCATGTCGGGCATCGACCGACCGGCGGTGTCGGAGGCACGCGTGTCGGCGTGAAGTGCCTCCATGCCCACTATGCCTGGCACCTCGCCGGCGGCGATGACCCGGTGGGCCGCTGGGTCGCCGACCGCATCTGTGGGCCCTGAGACACGCCATCCGTGCTCTGACGCCCACAGAACACGTGCGTTGGTCAGCTGTGTGAGGCGAGGACCTCCTGCCACCGGGCTGGGGACACGTTGGCGGGGGAGGTGGTGGCGAGGAAGTCGCGCAGCAGCCGGTCGATCAGCTCCGGGCGCTCGATCGGCAGGAAGTGCCCGGCGCCCTCGACCACCTCGAGCCTGCTTCCGGGGATGAGGTCGTGCGCGATGTGTGCGTGCTCGACGGGGATCACGGCGTCGCGATCTCCCCAGATGATCATCGTGGGGACCTCGTGCGCGAGGTACAGCCGGTCCCGGGCGCTCACCCGCTGACCCGCCACGTCGATCACGGCGCGGATCGTGTGGATGAACGCGCGTTGCGCCCGGGTGTCGGTGAGGCGGCTCCAGGCGGCCCACACCTCGGTCAGGAACGGGTCGGCTCGGAGGCCGAAGCGCCCGAACACGCCACCGAGCTTCGACACGACCTGGTGCAGCTGCGGCGCGAGCACGACCGGCAGCACGTACTCGCTGCCCGGCAGGCTGAGCGCGCGCAGCAGCGGGTTGACCTCCTTGCCGAGTCCACCACTGCACACGAGCACGAGGCGCTCGGCCATCTGCGGGAACTGGTAGGCGAACTGCATCGCCACGCCGCCACCGAGCGAGTGCCCCACGACCGTTGCGCGGTCGTGGCCGAGCACGCCGAGCAGGTCGCGGATCCCGGACGCGTACGCGCCGAGGCTGTAGTCGCCGCGGGGCTTGGCCGACTCGCCGTGGCCAAGGAGGTCAGGTGCGATCACCGTGTAGCGCTCGGCCAGCAGTGGCATCACCGGCACCCACGTGCCCGAGCTCCCCGCGATGCCGTGGATCATCACGATCAGCGGACCTGAGCCTGCCTGCCGGTAGGCCACGTCGTGTCCGTGCACCTTGGCCCAGCGCGTGCGCGACGCCTCCTGCACGAGCTCGGAGTGCGCCGCTCCCAAGCCGGGCAGCGGGACGACGGTCGCAGACCGTGCCTCCGCCTCGCGGGCGAGCCGTCGCGCTCCGCTCGTGGTCGTCATCGCTCGGCCTCCATGTCGGTCCGGCTCGCTACTCGATCCGCAGGCCGCTGATCGCCCTCGAGATCACGAGCTGCTGGATCTGCTCGGTGCCCTCGAAGATGTCCTTGTGTTGCCGATTGTATTCGCCGGGCCCGAAGCCCCCGAAAGCCGGGACCAGGGGTGCCCGACGACCCTATCAAGGTAACTTTGGATCATGGACCCGGTGATCCTGGCGAGTGCCCGGAAGCACGGGGTTCAGGACGACGACATGCGTCACGCCTACCGCAACCCGATCCGAGTGTTCGACGTCGACGACTTGGCCATGCTCATCGGCCCTGACCAGTCCGGTGCGCTGCTCGAGATCGGTGTCGCTCATGCGACTTTGTCGTGCACGCGATGGTCGCCAGGCCCAAGTTCACGGAGTAGCCACATGCCTCGAACGATTCAGGAGATCCTCGACCACGGTGACGAGCTCGCCAAGCGCTTCGAGGAGTACGAGCCCAAGGCGGGGGACGAGCGCGTCCTCGAGGAGTACCTCCTCGAACGAGCGACGATTGCTCGCGCTCGAAGCGAGCGCCAGATCGTCGATGCGGTCACCGCGGCTCGAACCAAGGGCTTGTCCTGGCAGCGCATCGGCGACATCCTCGGAACCTCGGCGCAAGCCGCCCAGCAGCGCTACGGCGCTGCGGTCGAGTCAGTCTGAGCGGCAGCGCCGTCGATAGACGGGGGCGAGAACCGGGGTTGTACCGGCCGGAAATGTCTCGGGAGCATCCGCTGGTCACCCCTCGCACCCGGCCTGGGGGTCCTTGGTTCCGGGTGTCGCTTGCACGAAGCGCACCTCCTCGCCGGTGTCGGCACGGAACTCAGCAGTGCCGTCTGCTCGTAGCGCCAACGTTCCCGGAGTGTCGTACTCCTCCCACCAGGAGCCCTCCGGCCGCGGTTCAGCGAGCCACAACCGTCCGTCGAAGTTCGTGCTGACGACGCCACCGCAGTGCGTGAACAGCGGGTGGCGATACGCGACGCCGATCTCGGCCGGGACCACCTCCACGGTGCCGATCACGACACCACCCAACTGGACGTCGTGGGTGCCGACGCTCAGCGGACTGATCACCCAGACCTCGAGCGCGAATGCACCCAGGCCGTCGACCTGTACGCGTCCTACCTCCCTGCCTCCGAGCTCGAGTGGGAGATCCTCGCCATGCCGAGGATCTCCACTGCCGCGCACCACGATCCGAGTGCCCCGCGCCGTTCGGGCCGGACTGACCTCGTAGACGGCCTGGCCTGCCGCGCGCGGCAGCCGCACGAGGCGGCCGCCGCCGTCGACGTACCAGACGTCGTCGCGGACAACTACGAGCGAGCGGATCGATGGAGCTCCGAGGCTCAGCGCTCTCGCCGGATCGACCGTCGCGAGATCGAGGTCGCCGCTCGAGAGAAGCCAGACCTTCTCGTCCGTCGCGACCACGAGCCCCTCGCCCAGCCGCACGACATGCCGCGCGCCGCTGATCGGGACTCGTCGCCCGAGCGAGACCGACTGACCGATCGAGAGGAGGCTGGGGTCGACTTCGACCAGCTGCTCCCCGTCGCTCGACCAGACGGCGCCCTGCCGGCTGCCCGCCAGGAGCGGTCCCGTCCACGTCGCGGCCACCGCGATCGTCGGGCGATCGAGGACCAAGCCGACGACCGTTCCCTCGTCCGGCAGGCGCACCCACACCGTGCCGTCATCGGACACGACGACCTGGTCCGGCATTCCGGTCAGCTCGATTGCTGATGTCGCTGTAGCTGGACCGATGCGAAGCAGACGGTCGCCCCCGGCATCCGCGACCCATGCGTAGGTGTCCGTGAACCCGATGTCGGCGGCAGACGTACCCGGCTCGCTCAGAACCGCGGCGACTTCGTGCGTGTCAGGATCGACTGAGAGCACCCCGCCCTGCAGAATCCACACGCGGCCCAGTCCGTAGGCGATCTGGTTCGGCGGTGCGCCGGTGATCGGCACACGCCAGGTCATGCGGCCGGTTGCGGGGTCGATCTCCGCCACATAGTTGCCGTCGTCGTCGCTTCCGGCGACGAACAGCCTGCCGTCCGCGGACGCCGCGAGGTCGCCGACGTGCGACGGCTTCCCGCCCACATCGTCCGTCACGATGTGCGTTGCCTCATCGCGTTGCCATGCCGCGACGAGCCCCACCCCAGCGACAGCGAGCAACGCGAACATGCCACCGAGGAGGCGTCGGCGACGGCGACGTGAGACCCGACGACGAACAGAGCCGAGGTCGAGCGATGGCGCCGCCGGCGCCGCGTCGTGCAGGAGGATGCGGAGGTCAGACATGGTCGGGCTCCTGGTCGGTCACGAGTTCGATGCGGCCGCGCAGCGCGTCGATGGCTTGATGGGTGAGCGACTTCACCGTCCCGGGTGCGCAGCCCATCGCGGCGGCGGTGTCCTCGACGCTGAGGTCATCGAAGTACCGGAGCACGAGCGCTGCTCGTTGCCGCTTCGGAAGGGTCGCAACCGCGGCGCGCACGACGAGGGCCGTGGCGTCGGGACCGTCGAGCGGCGTCGTCGGGGCGATGCGCTTGCGAGCCCGACGCTCGGTGGCGCGCCGACGGAAGTGGGACGTGGCCAAGTTGAACGCAACCCGGTGCACCCAGGCCGTGGGGGACTCAGCGGCGGCCACAGTCGGCCAGCGCTCCCACGCTCGGGCGAGTGCCTCCTGCGCCACCTCCTCGGCGACGGCGTCGTCGCCGCAGTAGAGCGCAACGTTGCGGTACAGACGGGGCCACACTTCGCGACTGAAGGCCTCCGCGTCGCTCACCTTCTATAGACGCCTGGGCGGCGTCGCAGGTTTAGGCGGAGCAACAAGACCTCGAGCCGCGCGACCTGGCCCCCGTTGTCAGTGACGGCCGAGACCATGGTGCGATCGTCGTCTACGACGACCTCCATGACAAGGCGGATGGCGGCCACATTGTCGAAGCCGCAAGACCGCAGATCGCTACGCGATGCGCTGGCCGCTGATCGCCCGGGAGATCGCGAGCTGCTGGGCGGCGAACTCCTGCTCGTTGCCGATGATGTCCTCGATCGGGCCGGTCATGTCCTCGCCTCCTGTTGATCAGCTCGCCGCTCGCCACTGACCCCATGCGGGGCGACGAGTGCCTCGATCATCCCGGCGACGATGCGGCGCGTCGCGACCACCGAATGGCCTACGTCGAGGCGCAGCAGCTTCCAGGTGAGGATGTCGCAGGCTACGACCAGCTGGTCGTGCAGATCCGCACGAGCCTTGGGTGGAGCGGCGGTCAGGTGCGCGTCGAACGCGTTGGCGACCCACTGCCGTTGCCATTCACGGCCGACATCGATGTACATCTTCACGGCGGGGATGCGATCCTCCTGGGCCATGATGCGGAGCCCGGTCTCGCCTTCGTCCTCGTAGTTGGCGTGGAGGACCCGCACGATGGCCGCGATGTCATCTGACCGGGCGACGACGCGGGCTGAGCCCTGTGCCTCCATCCAACGCTGCATCGCGGCGGTGAACAGATCCTCCTTGGTCCCGAAGCTCGTGTGCAGGGTCTGGACGCTGACTCCGGCGTCGGCGGCGACGTCGGCCAAGCGCACCGACTCATAGGGCTCCCGTGAGAACCGCGCCCACGCCGCGTCGAGCAGGCGCGATCGAGTCAGGTTGGCCTGCTCTTGGCGGAGGACCATGCGGTAGGCGCGCTTCGTTGACATTTGACTTGACATAGTCTAACGTCAAATTTGGATCGGGGGGTGGGACCACGAAGGTCTTCCAGACGCTGTATGCGTCATCCGGCAACGCTCCGCCGCAGCTGGCGGTGACGAAGCGACTTGTCGATGACGGTCACGAGGTGCTCGTCCTCGCCCACGAGGCCTCGCGGGAGCGCATCGCGCGCGCCGGCGCCTCCTTCACCCCCTTCACGACGCTGTACCCCGACATGGACTGCGCCCGGCCGACGACGGATCCGTTCCGAGACTGGGAGGTGCGGTCGCCGTTCAAGGCCGCCCTACGCTTGCGCGACGTCGGCTACGTCGTTCCGGTGCCCAGCGTCGCGGCAGAGTGCGACGAGGCGATGGCCGACTTCGGGCCCGACGTGGTCGTCTACGACTTCATGCTGCTTGGCGCGGCCGTCGCCGCCGAGGCTGCAGGCGTGCCGGCCGTCGGGATGGTGCATTGCCCGTACCTACTGCCGACCCGAGGCGTGCCGCCCTATGGCTTCGGGCTCCGCCGACCGCGTACGGCGATCGGGCGCGGCTGGCACGCGGCGCTGCGCTGGCTCGGCGCCCGCTCGAACCAGCCGGTGACCGCGGCAGTCAACGCCGAACGCAGCAAGCGAGGGCTGGACCCCCTGGATGACTGGACCGGCCAGCTGTTCGGCTCGGCGCGCCTCCTGGTCTTCACGGCTCCAGAGCTCGACTTCGCCGGAGGCGTCCAGCTGCCGGCGAACGTCCGCTACGTCGGGCCCGCCTTCGAGCACCACGATGAAACCTGGCGCGACGACGAGGCTGACGCCCGGAAGCTGGTCGTCATCAGCCTCAGCACCACGTACATGCGCCAAGAGGACCTCGCGCAACGGATCCTCGATGCCGTCGGCGAGCTACCCGTGCGCGCCCTCTTCACCGCTGGACCAGCGCTCCACGGCACGCCACTGAGACCAGCCGCGAACACGACCATGGTGCCGTTCGTGCCGCACCGCGACGTGTTCCCCCACGCCGACCTCGTCGTGACCCACGCCGGGTGGGGCACGATCAACGCTGCACTCTCGTGCGGGTTGCCGATGGTGTGCATCCCGTGCGGCCGAGACCAGCCCGACGGCGCCCGACGAGTCGCGGACGCGGGGGCCGGCGTCATCGTCAAGAAGACTGCGTCCGCTGCTCGAATTCGCGCCGCCATCGCGGCGGTCCTCGACGATCCGGCTCTCCGAGCCGGGGCACAACGGATGGCCACCGCGATGGGCCGCCAGGACGGCGCCGAGGTCGCGGTCAGGGAGATCGTCGACCGAGTGCCCGGGTCGACCTGAGGCCACCGACTGCTTCCCACCGCATGGCGATGAGGTGCGGGCAATCGTCCGGTGGGCTAGGCCCAGCCCAGCTACTCGATGCGCAGGCCCGAGATGGCCCTCGAGATCACGAGCTGCTGGATCTGCTCGGTGCCCTCGAAGATGTCCATGATCTTCGCGTCGCGGTGGAAGCGCTCCACGGGGTACTCGCGGACGTAGCCGTACCCGCCGAGGATCTGGATCGCGCGCTCGGTCACCCAGGTGGCGGTGCGTCCCGCCTTCAGCTTGCACATCGAGCCTTCGGCGTTCGTGTAGCCGCCGTTGTTCGCGAGCCACGCGGCGCGCCAGGTGAGCAACCGCGCGGCGTCGATCTCGGTGGCCATGTCGGCGAGCATGAACGCGATGGCCTGGTTCATGATGATCGGCTTGCCGAACGCCTCGCGTTCCTTCGCGTAGGCGAGCGCGTATTCGTAGGCCGCACGCGCGATGCCGACTGCCATCGCGGCAACCGCGGGTCGGGTCGACTCGAAGGTGGCCATCGCCGGCTGCTTCTCGCCGGACTTCATTCCCTCGCGGGCCTTGGCCAGCTTCGCGTCGAGCTTCTCCTTGCCGCCCAGCAGGCACGAGCCCGGGACACGGACGTCGTCGAGGACGACCTCGGCCGTGTGCGACGCGCGGATTCCATGCTTCTTGTACTTCTGGCCCTGCGACAGGCCCGGCGTGCCCGGCGGCACGATGAACGACGCCTGGCCGCGGCCCTTCAGCTCCTGATCGACCGACGCCACCACGACGTGCACGTCGGCGATGCCCCCGTTCGTGATCCACGCCTTGGTGCCGTTGAGCACCCACTCGTCCTTCGCCTCGTCGTAGACGGCCCGGGTGCGCAGCGAGCTCACGTCGGAACCGGCATCCGGCTCCGAGACGCAGAACGCGCCGAGCTTCACGTCGTCGGCGTCGCCGTAGCACTGCGGAACCCACTCGATGACCTGCTCAGGCGTCCCGGTGCCCGCGATGCCTGCGGCAGCGAGGCCGGTGCCGAAGATCGACAGCGCGATGCCGGCGTCACCCCAGAAGAGCTCCTCGATCACGACGGGCAGCGTCAGGCCGCTCGGGTCGCCCATCATCGCCTGGGCCATGAAGTCGAACCCGTAGAGACCGATCTTCGCGGCCTCTTGGATGATGGGCCACGGCGTCTCCTCGCGCTCGTCCCACTCCTCGCCGGCGGGCCGGATGACGGAATCGGCGAACTCGTGGACCCAGCTCTGGAGCTGCAGCTGGTCGTCGTTGAGGGTGAGCGAGAACTCGGCCACGGGAGGTACCTCACAGGGGGAGCGGGCCCGGAAGGGGACGATCAAGTTACCCAGCGGTAACAAGTCCAACCTACCACCCGGGCCCCTCGAGCAACCCATTTCCACCGGGGCCGCCAGGGGTACCAAAGCAGGATGAAGGCCCTCATTCGGAGAACCTCCTCCCATGGCGGTGGAACGGCGGAACATCGAGTTCGTGCAGGACCGGACACTGGCGGAGGACGCACGGCGAGGTGGTCGCCCAGCCTTCGACGAGGTCGCTCGCCGGCACCTGATCGCGGCGTGGCGGTTCGCGCTCGCCGTCGCCCGCGGGCCTGTGGCGGCCGGAGCGGCCGTGCAGGGTGCCTTCGCCAGCACGCTCGCCGGCCCGGGAGACCTTGTGCGACTCGACGACGAGCGCCTTCGCCTCACACTTCTGCGTGCCACCCGTCAGTCAGCCCTCGCTGAAACCCGTCCGAGCGCTGATCGCGCCGCGTGGACGCACACCCTGCCGGCAGATCCGCGTGCGGCTGCAGTCCGCCTCGCGTTCGACGAGCTCCCGGAGCGCTGGCGCAGCGTGCTGTGGCTCGGCGACATCGAGGGCTGTTCGAACGAAGACACCGCCCGAGTGCTGGAGCTGGCACCTCCGGCCGTGACGTCGCTCGCCGAGCGGGCTCGCCTCGGGCTGCGCGAGCAGGTGCTCGAGACATCGACCCCTCCGAACTCGCCCGCCGCCTGCCGACGCAGCGTCGACCGCCTCACCGGCTACGTCACCGGAACGCTCGCGGCGCGCGACGAGACCCGCGTGCGCGCGCACCTCGACGGTTGCTCGCAGTGCCGGGACCGACTGGCGCTGCTCGACGACGTCCTGCCGCTGCTGCAGCAGGCGTTGCTGCCCATCTCCGACGCGCTCCTCACGCAGACCGCGGCGCGCTGGTCCGAGGCGCTCGTGCGTGACAGCGGGCCGTTGAGCATCACGCTTCCCGGCGGCAAGCCCATGCCCGTGTGGGCACAGCGCGCGTTCGCGGGTGGCGTCGCCGCCGCGGTCACCCTCGGCATCACTGCCGCCACGATCTTCGCCAGCCGCAACCGCGGCGGCAGTGGCGACGACGCGCGTCCGACGGTCGCGACCCAGGAGCGCGCGTTCGGCGAACCTGGCCTCGACGATCTCGTGCTCGACGGGTCCGGCTTCCCGTCGGCTCCCGTCGCGACCGCCCGCGCGTCCTCGCTCCCGCGCAACGACGACGATGTCGCCGCACCGCTGCCCGACGGCAGCGCGCACGGCCCTGGAACGCCGGACCTGAACCCGCCCTCGATCGTGCCGCCGTCGATCGTCCCGCCGTCGGCGGACGATCCCCCGTCGTCCGGCTCGAGCGGCGGGTCCTCGGTCACCGTCAACCTCGGGGTCGTCGGTGTCACCGTCGGCGAGTCGTGCACCGGAGCGCAGGTCTTCGGCACGGCACTCGGCTGCGCGCCGCCGGCGAGCACTGCGCCCGTCACGGTCACCGCGCCGGAGTCCGCGGCACTGCCCACGCTTGCAGCGGGCTGAGCCGGCGGGGCCAGGGGCAGGACTCTTCGCGCGCCCCGGTAGGTTGCAGCCGATGTCGACCCTGGCTGCCATCGATTGCGGCACGAACTCCACTCGCCTGCTGATCAGCGAGGGCGCTGGCCGAGCGCGGCGGGTGCTCGACCGGCAGGCCACGATCACGCGCCTCGGTCAGGGGGTCGACGCGACAGGACGGCTCGACCCCGCAGCCATCGAACGGACGGTGGCGGTGCTGCGCAGGTACCACGAGTCGATCGAGGCGCACGGCGTCACCGCGGTGCGCATGACGGCGACCTCTGCAGCCCGGGACGCCGCGAACGCCGCCGACTTCTTCGACGCCGCGCAGGCGGCGATCGGGGTCCGGCCCGAGCTCATCAGCGGCGAGGAGGAGGGCCAGCTCAGCTTCACCGGCGCGACCGCCGAGCTCGATCCCGCCGATGGGCCCTTCCTCGTGGTGGACATCGGCGGCGGCTCCACGGAGCTGATCGTGGGCACCGAGCGCGTCGAGGGCGTGCAGTCGCTCGACGTCGGCTGCGTGCGCATCACGGAGAAGCACCTCACCAGCGACCCGCCGGCGCCAGAGGAGCTGTCGAACGCGATCGGCGAGATCCGCGACGGCCTCGACGACGTGCTGCGGTCCCTGCCCCTCGCGCACTCCGCGCGCACCGTGGTCGGGCTCGCCGGCACGATCACCTCCGTGGTGGCGATCGAGCTGGGTCTCACGGAGTGGGATCGCGAGGCGATCCACCACTTCCGCCTCACCCGGGAGGCAGCGGAGGACGTGTTCCGCACGTTGGCGACCGAGCGCCTCGCCCAGCGCGTGCACAACCCCGGGCTCGAGCCGGCGCGCGCCGACGTGATCGTCGGCGGGTGCTGCGTGCTCGTCGGGTTGTTCCGCACACTCGGCATCGACGAGATGGTGGTGTCGGAGTCGGACATCCTCGACGGCCTGGTCTACAGCCTGGCCGACGCTTCCGACCGCTGATCCCTGGCGCAGGGTCCGCGTGAAGCGGCCCATTAGGGTCACCGCTCGTGGGGAGCATGATGCACCGCGCGTGGCACCCGCCCGCCGACGGGTGGCCACGACCGCTCCGAGAGGCGGTCTGAGGTGACAACCATGCTCATCGGCAGGCGCGTCGTGCTGCGTCCGCTCGTCGTCGATGACTTCGCCGCGTGGCAGGCCGTGCGACGCCGCAACGCGGATTGGCTGCTCAAGTGGGAGCCGCTTCGCGTCACCAGCTCACCCGATCCCGTCGAGAGCCGCGACGCGTTCGCAGTGCGCTGCGGGGCGCGCCAGCGCGAGCGCCAGCTCGGCACGGGGTATGGGTACGGGATCTTCGTCGAGGGCCACTTCGCGGGGGAGATCAACCTGTCGATCGTGCAGCGTGGCCCGTTCCAGAGCGCCTACATCGGGTACTGGATCGACGAAGCCCACGCCGGGAGGGGCTACATGCCCGAGGCGCTCGTGTGCCTGTGCCGTGCGGCGTTCGATGACCTCCACCTCCACCGCGTCCAGATCGCGATCATCCCGCGCAACTCGGCGAGCCGGCGCGTCGTCGAGAAGCTCGACATCCGTGACGAGGGCGTCGCGCAGCGCTACCTCGAGATCAACGGCACCTGGGAGGACCACATCCGCTACGCGATGACCGCGGAGGAGTGGGAGCAGCGGCGCGAGGAGCTGCTCACCGCCTGGGTCGACTGACGGGCGCGCCGTCGGCCTACTTCGAGGTGATCTTGGCCTGGAGCGCGGCCACGCGCTCCTTGAACGCTGGCTGCTCGAGCGACCAGACCTGCGGGATGAGCTCGCGGTCGACAGCGGCGTCGTGATCGCCGACGTCGGCCATGTCGGCGATCGTCGCCTTCGTGCGCGCCACGAGCTCCGAGGGCGCGGCGGCAGCGCGTGCGGCCATCGCCTGTGCCTCGGCGAGCAGCTCGTCGTCGCCGACGCAGCGCCACACGAGCCCGACGCGCTCGGCCTGTGCGCCGTCGAGGATCTCACCGAAGAGCACCGTCGCGGCGACTGCCTGCGGGCCGGCGATGCGGCGGAACATCCATGTGTGGCCGCCCCCTGGGTGCAGGCCGAGCTGCAGGAACCGAGTGTCGAAGCGCGCCCGAGCGCCGGCCAGCCGCACGTCGCACACGAGCGCGAGGTTCATCCCGGCACCGACCGCGGCGCCGTTGACCGCGGCGATCGTGGGGAGCGGGGAGCGCCCGATGCGAAGGAACCCTTCGTAGATCGATCGCAGCCCCGATTCGGGGCTGCGATCGGCGGAGGAGGAGAGATGGGACAGATCGGCCCCGGCGCAGAAGGCCGGGGGCTCCCCGGTGACGATCACTGCGCCGACCGACGGGTCGGCCTCGAGCTGGTCGAACAGGTCGACGATCTCGGTGACCATCGGCAACGTGAGCGCGTTGCGCCGGTCCGGGTCGGCCAGGGTCACGGTGGCGACGCCTGCGGTGGTCTCGGTGTGGACGAGCGACATGCCGGCGAGTCTGGCATCCGGGCTCAGGTCGGGGCTCGTCTGTGTCGATGACGTGACTTCGAGGCGCGGTATTGTTACAGTTCCGTGTCAACCCCTACGGCCGATGGGGCCGGTGTGTCCCGTGCCGGTGTCCGCTGCACTTGTGGTTTCTGTGGCTCCAGGGGACCATGTGGTCACTGATTGCTGTTGTCCGTCAACCCACGGTGAGGTTCGTGCTCGTCCGGTCGTTGTCTCCGCGAGGTCTGGTCACCGCCGTCGGCGTGGTGCTGGTGGCGTCGCTCGTCCTGTCGCCCACCGAGTCGCTCGCGCAGCGGGTGGGGAGCAGCCCATCCGCCGAGCGTGAGGCCGTCCGGGCGAAGCAGGCCAAGCTGGCCTCCCAGGTCGACGTCCTGCGCGCGACCGACGCCCAGCTCGCAGCGGCGCTCGATGCGCTGCAGGCCAACGTGCGAGGCCAGGAGGCGCTCCTCGCGGAGGCGAACCGCGCCGCCGCCGAGGCGGAGGCTGCGCTCGAGCAGGCCAACGCAGCGGTGCGCGCGAAGACCGCCGAGATCGGCGTGTTGCGCGAGCAGATCCGTGACTACGCGATCCAGGCGTTCGTGCATCCACCGGCCGACGACGCGATGGCAGCCCTCGACACCGCCGACCCCGGCGAGGCCGCGCAGAAGCGCGCGCTGCTCGACATCCAGAACACCAACGACGCGGACCTCCTCGATCGGCTGAGCGCGGCCGAGGAGGACCTCCAGGTGCAGCGTGACCTCGCCGACAAGGCGGCCAAGCGAGCCGAGGAGAAGCGCGCCGCCGCCGCGGGTCGGCTCGACGAGCTCACCGCCGCCCGCGACCAGCAGGCCGCCTACGCCGATCAGGTGCGTGGACGTCTCGAGCACGCGCTCAGCGAGGCCGCCTTCCTCCAGAAGCTCGACTCCCAGCTCTCCGCGAAGATCGCTGCGGAGCAGGCCGCGCTGATCCGCCGCACGGGCAGTGGCCGTTCGCGGTCAGGGGGCGGAGGCACGTTCAACGGCTCGTTGTCGACGGTCTCGTGCCCGGCAACGGGTGGATCGATCACGGTGGCCACCTCGATCGCCGAGGAGACGCAGGCGCTGCTCAACGCCGCACCCGACAGCTTGAACCTGTGCGGTTGGGGTTGGCGCAGCTCGGAGCAGCAGCAACAGCTCTGGGACGAGCACAACTGCGACACCGGCTGCACCGTGCCCACCGCGCCGCCGGGCACGTCGATGCACGAGCGCGGCCTCGCGATCGACTTCACCTCGAACGGTCAGGCCATCCAGTCGCGGAGCACCCCCGCGTTCCGGTGGCTCGACGACAACGCGGGTCGGTACGGGTTCAAGAACCTCCCGTCCGAGCCGTGGCACTGGTCGACGAACGGCAACTAGCGCACCGGCCTCTGGCCGTCAGTCCTCACCAGCGGTGACGGGTGCCTCGTCACGGATCACCGCGGGACTGTGGCGGAAGAACTGCTCCACGTCGCGCTCGTACTGGTAGGTCGTGGCGCTCGAGCCGATCATTCGTCGGATCCGGAGCGCCTTGACGAAGTCGGCGACCGCGCCTGCTGAGGTGAACTCGTAGGCGAAGCCCGCCTGCTTGAGGCGCCGGTTGTCGACCCCGCGACCGTGGCGGAGGAGGTCGAGGAGCTCGGGTGGCAGCTCGATCGCGCCGAGGCGCGCCAGCGGCCCCGACAGCAGGTTGAGCCCGTACGGCGGGAGCGGGAACGCTCGCTTGCCGCAGATGGCGGCGACCTCGCTCCACGGCAGCAAGCCGTCGCCGGCGACGTTGTAGACCCCCTGGAGCTGGGTCTCGAGCGAGAACAGGATCGCCCGGACGACATCGGACTCGTGCACGAACTGCAGGCGCGGGTCGAAGCCGAACAGGTAGGGGACGAGCGGGAGCTCGAGCGCCTTCACGAGGGGAGTGGTGATGTCGGGACCGAGCACGTTCGCGAAGCGCAGCACGGCGACCGACACGTGCGGGTTGTCGATCGCGAAGTCGCGCACGTAGCCCTCGACCGCGAGCAGGCTCTTTTCGACGACGCTCTTCGGGAGCGCCGCCCGGCGAGACTCCTCGGAGAACCAGGTGGGGTCACGTGGGTCGGCGCCGTAGACGAGGGTGGACGACTTCACCACCACGTCGCGAACGGTCGACCCCGGTGCGGACGCGGCTGCGAACAGGTTCATCGTGCCGATGACGTTGATCTCGTGGATCGACCGGGAGCGCATCTGCGTGGAGTCGACCACCAGGAACGTGTGCACGATCGTGTCGATCCGCGCCGCTTTCACGATGCGGGCGAGGATCGAGTAGCTCTCGTCGCTGCGCACGTACTCGGTGCGCTCGAGCTGCACCTCCGGCTCGAACCGGTCGAGCCCGACGATGACCTCCACGTTCGGATCGGCTTCGAGGGCTTGTGCCACGCGACCGCCCCAGAAGGTGCCGAGCCCTGTGATGAGGACGCGCTTGCCCATCACCCGAACCACACGGACTCACGAGCGCGCAGCATGTCGAGCAGCGCCTCTTGGATCTGCTGTCGCACGTTCTCGCTCTCGTCCATGATGCGGCTGCGCGAGTACCGCGGCTGGTCCGGCTCCACGTCGAAGTGGATCGGATCGAGCACGCGGATCTTGATCTTCGCGGGGAACGCGAGCAGGCCCCCGATTGGCCCGAACGCGAGCATGTTGGCGGTGAGCGGCACGTACGGAACCCCGAGGAGCTTCGCGAGCGGCGCGCTCTTCCACAGCGTGGGCATCGCCTCCTCCGAACCGACGACGGCGATCGGGATCACCGGCACCCCGGCCCGCATCGCGATCTGCACGAAGCCACCGCGGCCGAAGCGTCGAAGCTGGTAGCGCTCGCTGAAGGTCTTGCCGGTGCCCTTGGTGCCCTCGGGGAACACGAGCGCGAGCTGCTCCTGCTCGCGAAGCAGCCGATACGCGTTGTCGGGATGCGCGAGCACGCCGCCGACGCGGGACCACATCGTGCCCACGACCGGGATCCGCTTGAACATCTCGTCGGCGAGGCCGTAGACCGCGCGCCCGAGCTCGGTCTCGATGCCGTGCATGATCGCTGGAGCATCGGAGGGGATCGCCCCCGCGTGGTTCGACACGAGGAGCGCGCCACCCGTGGTGGGGATCTTGTCGAGCCCCTCCCACTCCACGCGATGCCACGATCGATAGAGCGGTCCGTAGATCTGGCGAGCGAGCTCGCGCATGTGCTCGGAGCGGCCCCACTCGTCGACGTCGGAGCGACGAGGGTCTTCGAGCTCGGGCTCCGGGTCCGGTGAGGGCACCGGGACGAGGGCAACTGAGTGCGTGGGCACCTCCCGCAGGTCGATCGTGGCGGGCCGCGCTGCCGCGACCTTGGCGGCCTTCTTGGTGACCGTGCGAGCTGGCGGCGGCGCGTTGCCGTCGCCGTTGGTCGCGCTGGTCGACGCCGGACCCTTCGTCCCCTTCGTCGACTTCGCGGCGGCCATCAACCGGAGCGTAGCGGGCCTGGGCTACCAGCCGTCCTGGTCGTCGCGCTCCTCCATCCAGCGGGTCCCGACCTCGCACTCCGGCTGGCGGGGGCACCACCGGCACGGAGGTCCGGGGCGCAGCTCGGGGGGTCGGCCTTCGTGGCGGAGCTCCACCGCGGACGCGACGCCGCGCACGACTCGCTCGAGCGCGGACTGGAGGAGCGCCTCCGTGACGTCCTCGTCTTGCAAGCGACCTCCGTCGAGGTAGTAGGTGGCGAGGAGCCGCGGGGGCACGCCGATGCGCAGCGTCTCGATCAGCGCGTAGAAGCGCAGGTCGTCGCGGTGGGCGGGTGCGAACCCGCCGGTCTTGAGATCGATCAGGACCTTGCCGGCGCGTGTCCCTTCGGGGCGACCGATCGTGAGGTCGACCTTGCCAGAGAGCACCACCCGGTCGTCGCAAAGGTCCGCGCGGAGGCGGCTCTCGGGCACGGGCCGCCAGCGCGCTTCGAGCGGTGGGAAGCACTCGAGGAACATCGCCACCCGTTCGATCGCCTCTCCGCGCAGCTCCGCGCGCTCGCCTTCACCGAGCGCGCCGAGGTAGTCCGAGATGCGGTCGGTGCTTGCGATGAGTCGCGCGATGGCCTCGTCCACCAGTAGGCCTGGTGCGGGGTCGCCACGCCAGCTCATCGACAGCTCGATCGCCTTGTGGGACACGACGCCGCGGGCATTGGCGGCGTTCCACGCGAAGTCTTCGGCATCGCGCGCGAGGAACAGGCCCTCGCAGCCGTGCACCGACGACAGGAGGTGCTTGCTCACCCACAGGACCACACCCTCGGGCAGTCGCGCCGCAAGGGGAGTCAGGCGTTCCTGGAGGTGGGATCGCAGCTCGGCGCGGAGGCGCGGGTCGAACGCGGGTCGTTCGCCCGGGCGCGCTCCCAGTGCGTCGAGCACCTCCGTCTGGGCGGGGTTGAGGCGCTCCGGCGCGACCGCCACGGGCTGGGCGAGGGGGTCGGCGCTGTCCACGGGCCCATTGTCACACCGGGGGAGTTGACTGAGGTGGTGCAGTCATCGTCGCTTCGATTCGCTCGTGCCGTTCAGAGCCTCGCCGCGGCTGCCCGAGCGCTCGACCTCGCGGTCCCGGGCTTCCGCAGCCCGCCGCGGCTGGTGGGCGCGCAGCGTTCGATCAAGCGGTGGCCCGGGGGCGCCACGGTGGCGGTCGTGGTGCGCGACCGCCCGTGGGCCGCGGTGCAGGCCGACCTCATCGAAGGGGTGGTTGCCGCGAACGACCTGACGAGCCCGCACGCCGATCGGGTCCGCACCGAGCTGTGGCGCGCGCTCGAGAAGCCGGGGCTCCCGGAGCGGCGGCAGGCGCGGGCGGCCTGAACGGTACGGTTCGCGCATGCAGTCGTGGCGGCTGGTGGCTGCGTCCGTGGCGATCAACGAGGTCGAGGTCGACGTCTCCTATGCCGACGTGTTCGTGGTGCTGCGCGACGGCGACGATCGGCCGGGCCCGAACGACTGGGAGGCCACCGTCCGCACGCCGGAGCAGCACCACCTGGCTCCGGGCACCTACGCACTGCGCGTCGACACGCCTGACGATCTCGTCCTGCGCGGCGACGCGCTCCTCCGCTTCAGCGACGGCCGCCAGCACCACTTCCGCGGCGACGGCGACCTCGCCGGCGTCGACGCTGCCTTAGCCTGAGCGCACCCACGCCCGGGTGGCGCAACTGGTGGACGCGGAGGGCTTAAACCCCTCTGGCCCCTCGGGGCTGTGTGGGTTCGACTCCCACCCCGGGCACGGCACTCCTGATTCTCGCTAAACACAAGAATCGCAATTTCGACAGCGATGTTGTGTTTATTGTGGTTATGGGTAGCATACGTTCATGCGAAGCGCTGTCTACGACGCAGCCACCAGCGCGGACCCGGACGAGCAGCTGAGCACCGGCGAGGCGGCGAAGCTGTTGAACTCATCGCGCCAACACGTTGTTGATCTGTGCGAGCGCGGCCAGCTGCCCTACACGACCGTCGGCAAGCACCGGCGCGTGCGACGCGGCGATGTCGATGCGATCCGCCAGCGCACCGACCGGCTCACTCGAGACCAGCAGCGCAGCCTCTGGCTCGCGTACGCAGTGGCTGGTCTCATCGTTGCCGACCCGCCGGCGGCTATTGCTGCGGCGCAGCGGAACCTCGCCAAGATGCGCTTCGCGACGAGGGGCTCCGCAACACGGTGGCTGGATGAGTGGGAGAAGCTCCTTGCCGGTCCGGTCGAGGCGCTCCTTGCCGCCTACACGTCGCGCGACCTTCGGGGTCGTGAGCTGCGCCAGAACTCGCCCTTCGCTGGATTGCTGAGCGACGACGAACGCGCAGCCGTCCTGTTGCAGTGGCGGAACCTGCGGAACCGGAGTGTTCACACGATCGGCGCCAGGTGAACCGGGAACAGCTCGCACACGTCCTGCGCGCGGCGGCGACGATCGTGAGCGACGGGGACATCCTGGTTGTGGGGAGCCAATCCATTCTCGGAACCGCTGATGCGCATCACCTTCCGGTCGACGTGACCCTGTCCATCGAGGCAGACCTCGCCTTTCTCGATGATCCCAACGAGCAGAAGTCAGATGCCGTTGACGGCGCCATTGGTGAAGGGTCGCAGTTCCATGCTGAGTACGGCTACTACGCCCAAGGCGTGTCGCTCGAGACGTCTGTCCTACCGGCCGGTTGGCGAGACCGACTGATCCGGTTCGAGCGTCTGGATGACCAAGGCAGGGACGCGTGGTGCATCGAGCCTCATGACCTCGTGGTTGCCAAGCTCGTGGCGAACCGCGAGAAGGACCGGGAGTTCTCGATCTCGTTGATCCAGGCGGACCTGATCCTGGTTCGGACCCTGCTCGATCGTGTCCAGCTGCTGGAGCAACCAGGCGCAGTGAAGGACCGGACTCGCGTGGTCGTTGCACGCTGTGCCGATCGCGCCGGCCTCGGCTAGCGAAGGCCACGCGTGTCGGAGACGGGCGGCTCGACCGACGTTCACAGGAACGTGTCGTAGGTCGCGAGCTCGTCGTCGGTCGGTGCTTCGTAGGTCTTCACCCACTCGTCGAGCTCCTCGCGGCGGATCGAACGTGAGCCCCAGTGTCCCTCTCGGTCGCGCTGCACGATGCGCCGCCAGAGCTCATCGACCTCGGCGGACACGTGGCGGAGCTCCACGAGCGCGCCGATCGACCTTGCGGTGTCGCGCAGCGCGTCGCGCTCCTCCTGCGCCCACACACCCCACTCGATCACCACGTGCTTCCCGGCGCGCAGCAGGTCGAGGGTCAGCGTCAGCTGGAACGACTCAATGTCGGCGCGCGCAGCCGCATCCCAGAGGTCGATGCCCGACGCCATCATCCAGTCGTCCGGGCACATCCGGCACGCGGGCATCGAGACCGCGAGCTCCTTCGCCAGAGTGGTCTTGCCGCTTCCGGGCAGCCCCGTGATGACGACCAGGCGCCCGACTGATCGACGCACGTCCGCATCCACGAGCGCATGCTGTCAGCAACCGACGGCTCAATCGGCCGCCATTTCCGCCGTGCAACGCGGCGTTCGGGGCACTCGGGTGCCGAACCGGTGCGCTCACGCCCCCGACCTCGACCGTCGCCGCGACCCACCCCGTTAGGGTCGGGCGATGGCACGCGAGGTGGTGACGGGGTACTGCTGGCCGCAATCGGTGGTCGCGGGGGAGCGGGTCGGGCTGCACCTGTCGTCGGGCGGAGGACGGCCGGTACGCGTGGAGGTCGCGCGCATCGGTGCGCAGCGCGAGGTCGTGTTCAGCGATGGTGCGGTTGCGGCCGATGAGCACGCGACACCGAAGGACGCGTCGTCGAAGGGGTGTGGCTGGCCGGCTGCCCTGACCTTGGATGTCGACCCGTCCTGGCGCTCGGGCTACTACGAGGTCGTCCTCGAGATCGACGTCGACGACAAGGTGCGGCGCGACCGCGCCTTCTTCGTGGTGCGTCCGTCGACGGGTGCACGGATCGTGCTCGCGCTCGCGACGAACACCTGGCACGCCTACAACGACTTCGGCGGACCGAACCTGTACACCGGCGGCACGCACGTGTCGATGCAGCGGCCGATGGCGGCGGGGTACCTGCACAAGCCGCCCGGCAAGGGTCGCCGCGTGACCGGGACGGGCGCGCCCGATCCGCAGAACGCCGCGCACGTCGGCTACATCCAGCTCAACCACCTTTCGGGCTATGCGGGTTCCGCGGGATGGCCTGACTGGGAGCAGCCGTTCATCGAGTGGGCCGAGCGCGAGGGCTTCGAGATCGGCGTGTGCACGAACGCCGATCTCGAGGAGCACCCCGAGGTGCTGGACGATGCGAGCCTGTACCTGTCGGTCGGCCATGACGAGTACTGGTCTCGCGGCATGCGCGACACGGTCGAAGGGTTCATCGCCCGTGGTGGCAACGCGGCGTTCTTCTCCGGCAACACGTCGTTGTGGCAGGTCCGCATCGAGGGCGACGACCACGACGTGATGGTGGGGTACAAGGGCTTCTTCAAGAGCGACCCGATGATGGAGACCGACCGCGAACCAGAGGTCACGACGTTCTGGTCTGACGTCATCGTCGGCCGACCCGAGAACCACATGACCGGCGTCACCTTCACCCGCGGCGGCTATCACCGCATCGGACGCAACGTCACCGCAGGCCTCGGTGGCTACACGGTCCACCGGGCCGGTCACTGGATCTTCGACGGCACCGGGCTCGGCTACGGCGACGTGCTCGGCGCGGGCGCCACCGTCGTCGGCTACGAGTGCGATGGCTGCGTGTTCACCTATCGCGACGGGCTGCCGTACCCGACTGGTGAGGACGGCACGCCCTCGACGTTCGAGATCCTCGGCACGTGTCCCACGCAGCACTTCACGCGCGAGAGCGCGCCTCGTCCTCCCAAGCCGGGTGAGCCGAGCGAGCTGGAGTACATCGCGTCACGGGTGTTCGGCACGCGCGACCCGGAGGCGATGGAACGCATCCGCCACGGCCACGCGGTGCTGGGCGCCTATACGAACAGCGCCGGCGCGACTGTCGTCACCTCGGGCTCGACCGACTGGGCCCACGGGCTCGCAGCGCGAGACGCGCAGATCGAGCAGATCACGCGAAACGTGCTGACCCGGCTCGGGTAGGTGCTGTCGCTGGAGGCTGGCGGCATTAGTGGCCCTTGCGCAGCAACGCGTGCCCGCAACCCGACGCTCGAGCCGGCGTTGGAGGCCCAGCTTTGGGCTATTCGGCCTGTTTCGACCCGTTACGGCGGCTCCACGGCTTTCTCCGGCACGCTTCAGTGGTCTGGCTCCAGGGCCGATGCTCAAAAGGTGGTCAACGGACGGTTTCGCCGGGTCGCTGCCCGCGAGATGCGGGGGACCCACTTCGTCGCGATGCTCTGCATGGGACCCATCGCGGGGGTCGCGATCACAGGGCTGCGCGAGATCGGCCTCGTCGCGCCGTCGCCGGTCTGGCTGATCCCCGTCCTCGTCGTCGGCGGGCAGGCGGTGTCCACGATGGCCCACCTCGCCTGGCAGACGTGGCAGACGAGAGCGTGGCTCCACGCTCGAGTGGCGTCGCAGGCCGTGATCGTCACCGCGACCATCTACGCGACCGGATGGGGTCCCGGGCTGTCGGTCGGTCTGCTCCTCGTCGGCCAAGAGTCGCTCGCGACGGCCGGATCGACCGCGCAGCGCGTGGTGCTCGGGTGGAACCTGATGTGCCTCGCCGTGGGCCAAGCGGTGCTCGCGCTCGGGTGGGCCCCGTCGCTCTTGCCCATCCCCGAAGTCCACGGGCTCGCCCTTCTGATGGGGATCGGGATCGCGTTCTCGTACCGCTCGCTGACGAGCGCGCTCGTGGAGAACGAGCGCGCGGCGGCACTGATCGAACGTCGCGAGCATCGATTTCGCGCGCTCGTCCAGAGCTCGCACGACCTTGTGTTCGTGGTCGACCGCACGGCCGCGGTCACCTACGCAAGTCCCTCGTGCCTCGAGATCTTGGGCTACGAACCCGGCGCGCTCCTGGGCAGCGACTCGGGTCGCCTCGTCCACGAGAACGACCTCGAGCACGTTCGAGCGGCGATCGGCCGATGCCACGCCGAGCCCGGATCGAACGCCGAGTTCTCGATGCGAGTGCGGCGAAGCGACGGCGTCTGGCGCTGGCTCGAGGGCAACGCGACGAACCTGCTCGAGGACCCGGCGGTGCTGGGCCTCGTCGTCAACGCGCGGGATGTCACCGACCGCAAGATCTGGGCGGAGCAGCAGGCGGCGATCGCGGAGCTCGACCGCTTCGCGCTTCGGGCCACCTCGATCAAGGCGCTCAGCGACACGGCTGCTGCCGCGGTGGCGCGGGTGCTCGAGGTGCCCGCATGCCGGGTGCTCAGCGACCCTACGGACGCCAGCGTCGCGGCCCCCGGCACACGTCGGGTCCCGATCGGCGATCCACTCGACCCCATGGGACAGATCGAGGTCGGCGACGCACGTGCCCTGACCGAGCTCGAGGATCGCTTCGTCGAGGCGGTGGCGAGCATCCTCCTGCTCGCGATGGTCCGGAGCCGCGCGGAGGAGGCGATCCGGCACCAGGCGATCCACGATCCGTTGACAGGGCTCCCGAACCGAACCCTCTTCAACGACCGTCTCGAGCACGCGGTGCAGCGACGGGCACGTGTCGCAGGATGGTTCGCCGTGCTGATCGCCGATCTCGACGGCTTCAAGAACGTGAACGACAGCCTCGGGCACCAGGCTGGAGATGCGCTCCTCACGTCCGTTGCTGATCGCTTCCGGTCGTCCCTGCGCGATGTCGACACGATCGCGAGGCTCGGTGGCGACGAGTTCGCCGTGCTCGTGGACGACCTCGAGAGCCCCGACGAGGCACGCCAGGTGGCCCAGCGGATCCTCGACTCCTTGGTCGACCCAGTGCCTGTCGCCGGTCGCAGCGTGGCGATCGGGGTCAGCGTCGGGATCGCCTTCGGCGGTGCGCCCGACGACACCTCCGAGGGGCTGCTCGGCGCGGCCGACTCCGCGATGTACCGAGCCAAGCGCGAGGGCAAGGGCTGCTACCGCGAGTTCGAGGCCTCGATGCACGCTGCCGCCGTCGAGCGCATGGACCTCGAGCAGGCGCTTCGAAGTGCCGTGCTCGACCCCGATTTCACGGTGCACTACCAGCCCGTCGTCGACGCACGCACGGGCGCGGTCGTCGCCTTCGAAGCGCTGGCCCGGTGGTCACATCCGACGCGCGGGCCCATCCTCCCGGAGGTCTTCATCCCGCTCGCGGAGGAGCTCGGGCTCATCGTCGAGATCGGCCGGCGCGTGCTCTTCGAGGCCTGCCACCAGGCACGCGCCTGGCACGACGCACACCCGGGTCTGCGACCTGCGGTCGCGGTGAACGTCTCCGTTCGCCAGCTCGTGCATCCTGGCTTCGCCGCTGACGTCGCCGCCGCGCTCGCCACCGCGAAGCTCAGTCCGACGGCACTCACGATCGAGGTGACCGAATCGGCGCTCGCGAGCGACTCGGGCCGTGTCGTCGGCGTGCTGAACCGACTCCGCGCGACGGGCGTGCGCGTCGCGATCGACGACTTCGGCACGGGGTACTCGTCGTTCGCGACCCTCTCGGAGCTCCCCATCGACATCCTGAAGATCGACAAGCGGTTCATCGACAACCTGGGGGTGGACGAGGAGCGCCGGGGGATCGTGGGGGCGATCATCCAGCTGGCACACACGCTCCACCTCGAGACCATCGCGGAGGGTGTCGAGCAGCACGAGCAGCGACACGCGCTCCAGCAGCTTGGATGCCCGCTCGTCCAGGGCTACCTCGTCGCAGGTCCGATGCCCGGCGACCAGACCCTTCGCTTCATGGAGGACGCCCCTGTGCCCGTCGCGTCGCTGGAGAGGCCAGCGCACGCCTGAGGACGGCTTCGGTGCCGAGACCCGTGCGGTGACGTGATCAGGCGAGAAATCGGGCAACTGCCGCATTTTGGCGGCCGGGCATTTCAGGAGCGGGCGGACCGGGCCGATGGAAGGGGGATGGCGAAGATGGAGGTGCTCGGGGGAGCGGCCGGTGCTGCGAGCGGCGCGCTGGGCGGACGGCTCCTGTTGGATGTGCTCGAGGGACTTCCCGACCCGGTCATCGTGATCGATCCCGCGGGTCACGTCCTGTGGGGGAACCGCGCAACGGAGGCGTTCTTCGGCCGGCGCATGAAGGACTCGATCGGGATGTCGGGCCTCGATCTGGTCCACCCCGACGACGTGGAGCTCGTGCTCCTGTCGCTGCTGAGCGTCCAGGCGAAGGACGTGGGCCTTCCCATCGAGGTGCGCCTGCGGAGTGCCGACGGCTGGCGACTCGTCGAGCTCGTCGGTGCGCCGCTCATCACCTCGCGCGACGGCATCCTCGTGCTGACGATCCGAGACCTCACGGCGAGGCGGGGGTTCGAGGTCGCCACGGACGACGACGCCAAGTTCCGGTCACTGGTGCACAACGCAGCGACGCTGATGATGCTCGTATCGACAGACGGAACGGTCCAGGCCGCGTCGGGAGCGCTCACCCGCCTGCTCGGCCAGGATCCGGACGTGGTGGTCGGTCAGCCGCTGACCAACCTCGTGCAGGTGTGTGACCGAGCCGGGATGGTCGATGGGCTCACGCTCGCTCGCCGCCGCGCACAGGGAGTGGCCGATGCGCACACGCTCGAGGTTGGCCTGCAGCACAAGTCGGGCGAGGCGGTCCCCTTCGAGCTCACGATCGTGAACCTGCTCGAGGATCCAACGGTGGGTGGCCTTGTGGTCTCGGGCCACGACATCACCGCACGAAAGGCGATCGAGGGCGAGCTCCTCTCCACGTTGTCCTTGCTCAGCGCGACCCTCGACGCGACGGGCGACGGCATCCTCGTGGTCGATCGCGAGGGTGCGATCACGAGCGCCAACCACAAGTTCGCGGAGCTGTGGAAGATCCCGGCGGAGCTGCTCGCCGCGAAGGACGACGCCGCCGCCATCGCGTTCGTGATGGATCAGCTCGAGAACCCAGAGGTGTTCGCAGCAAAGGTGGCCGAGCTCTACGCCCACCCCGAGGCCCTCAGCCACGACGTCCTGTACTTCCGCGACGGGCGGGTGTTCGACCGCTACTCGCAGCCCCAGTTCGTAGACGGCGAGATCGTCGGCCGGGTCTGGAGCTTCCGGGACTGCACGGATCGGCAGCGGCTTCAGGAGCAGCTCGCACACCAGGCACTGCACGACTCGCTCACGAACCTCGCGAACCAGAGCCTGTTCCGCGATCGTGTCGAGCACGCGCTGACGAGGCTCGACCACAACGGCGGGAACCTCGGTGTGCTGTTCCTCGACGTCGACAACTTCAAGACGGTGAACGACAGCCTCGGGCATCCCGCTGGAGACCAGCTGCTGGTGGGTGTGACGCAGCGCCTCGAGCTGTGCCTGCGTGCGCAGGACACTGCTGCCCGCCTCGGCGGCGATGAGTTCGCGGTCCTGCTCGAGGACGCTGGAAGCCCGGAGGACGTGATCGCAGTCGCACAGCGGGTGCTCGACGCGTTCAAGCGCACGTTCCGCATCGACGGCACTGAGGTGTCGGCGAGCGTCAGCATCGGCGTCGCCTTCGGCGCGCCAGGAACCACGTGCGACCAGCTCCTCCGCAACGCGGACCTCGCCATGTACACCGCGAAGCGCACTGGCAAAGGCCGGTTCGAGACCTACCGCGACGAGATGCACACGATGGCGCTCACCCGCCTGCAGGAGGAGGCGGAGCTGCGGCGTGCGGTCGAGCACCACGAGATCACGCCCCACTACCAGCCGATCGTGGAGCTCGCGACCGGCAACATCGTCGGGGTCGAGGCCCTTGCGAGGTGGCACCATCCGGTTCGCGGACTCGTCGGCGCAGACGCCTTCATCCCCGTTGCCGAGGAGACCGGGCTCATCGAGGACATCGGACGCGTCGTGATGAACCAGGCGTGCAGCGATCTCCGGCGCTGGATCGACGGGGGGCTGACCAGCCCCGGCTTCTTCGTGAGCGTGAACCTTGCGCCGCTCCAGCTGGTGCGACCTTCGCTCGTGGACGAGGTGGCGGCGCTGCTCGCGACGCATGCGATCGACCCGGACCGGCTGATCCTCGAGGTCACCGAGGGCGACATGATGGCCGACACCGGTGCCTCGATCGTCAACCTCGAGCGCTTGCGCGCGCTGGGTGTTCGCATCGCGGTCGACGACTTCGGTACGGGCTACTCGTCGCTCTCCTACCTGCAGCGCTTCCCGATCGACATCCTGAAGATCGACAAGTACTTCGTGGACGGCATCGACGCCGGTCCCGAGCAGTCAGCGCTCCCGCACGCGATCATCCGCCTTGCACAAGCGCTCCACCTGACCCCGATCGCCGAAGGTGTGGAGCGGGAGAGCCAGAAGGCCCGGCTCCATGCGCTCGGGTGCGATCTCGCGCAGGGGTACCACTTCGCGGCGGCGCTGCCCGGAGACCGGATCACCCGGCTGCTCGGCATGCCGAGCGTGCTCTCGTAGACCCGGACCGCTAAGAGCGGGCGATGACCTCGTCGCCGTACTTTGCGAACGCGCTGCGCTGACCCTCAGGGTCGTAGGCGAGCGGTGGCACGATCACGCGGGACACGCCGAGGTCCGCGAGCGCCTTGACCTCGTCGAGCGCCTTGCTGCCGAGGGCGCCGTTGCCGCCGGCGGTGATCTCGATCGCGTCGGGATCGCGACCGTGCTCGACCGCGGTCGCGCGCATCACGGCGATGAGCTCGGCGAGTGACTCGTGGTCACCGCGACCGGGGAAGAAGCCGTCACCGAGACGGCCGGCCCGTCGGGCGGCGACCTTGCTGTGCCCGCCGATGACGATCGGCACCGAGCCCTGGGTCGGACGCGGCCGCGAGATCGCACGATCGAACGACGAGTGCGAGCCGGAGTGGCTCGCCTCGTCCTGGGTCCACAGCGCGCGCAGCGCCGCGATGTGGTCGTCGGTGCGCGCGCCCCGATCGTTGAACGGGATGCCGAGCGCCTCGAACTCCTCTTCGAGCCATCCGACGCCGACGCCCAGCTCCACGCGGCCTCCGGAGAGGCGATCCAAGGTCGCCACCTCCTTCGCGAGCACGATCGGGTTGCGCTGCGGGAGGATCAAGATGCCCGTCCCGAGTCGGATCGACGACGTCGCCGCCGCCACAAAGGTGAGCCAGATGAGGGGATCGGGGATGTCGGAGTCTTCGGGCCCAGGCATCCGTCCGGTGGGGCTGTAGGGGTAGGTCGACTTGTAGCCGGCGGGCACGATCGTGTGCTCGACCGTCCACAGCGACTCGAAGCCGCCCGCCTCGGCGGACTGTGCGATCGCGACCGCCCCCTCCGCGTACGCCATCGGCCCGACGTTTGCGAACATCACCCCGAACTTCATCGCGCAGTCCTCCGTGATCGACGGTGCCCGGCGAACCTACTCGCCGGACCTCAGAGCCTCGGGGCGCTTCCGGAGCGGACCCGAGCGAAGCGTCCGAGACCCGCGGGTCCCATCGGGGCGTCGTCGACGCGCGCTTCGGCACCCGCGGACCCGAAGCGGCCGAGGCGGCGGGGCGCGGGCACGGGGAGCTGTGCCGACCACAGCAGGACCGCGCCGCAGATCGCGAGCACGAGCGCGGCGAGGCCACGGTGATCCGCGACCGAGGCGGCGGGCGCGGCTGCGAGGGGCCGATTGCGACCTTGGACGACGGGCGCTGTCGCGGTCAGGCCCTGGTCCGACTCGGGGAGTGCGGGCGTGAACGCGGTAGAGGCATCCACTGGCGGGAGCGCGAGGTCGCCGCCGCTCGGCGCCTCGAAGTCGGTGGCGCCGCCGAAGGCAGCATCCGGTGTACCGAACTCCGGGACGGTGAAGTCGGGGGTGGGCCCGCCGCCGCTCGAGGTTGCGAGGGATGCGCCTGACGGAGCCTCGAAGGAGAGCTGGAACGTCGAGCCGTTCGCTCCATCCGGGCGGGACGGATCGATCCCCGGCACGAGGGTGACGTCGACGATCCCGTCGGACACGAGTGGGGCGAGCGCGAACGTCCAGGAGGCGTGGTCGTCGGAGCGGACTCCGTTGACAGAACCCTGGGCGCACGCCGGGAACGGCTTGTACGTCCAGGTGCCGGCGCTCGCAGGCTCCCATGCGGAACCGGTGACGCAGGCGGCGAGGATCGCGGTGTCGCCCCCCTGGTCGCCGTTGTCGGCCACCTGGAGCGTGAGCACCGGTGAAGACTCGTCGTCGCCCAGATCGAAGTGCAGAGCCGCGATCGCCGTGGCGCCGTCGGGCGCTCCGGCCACCATCAGCCCTCCCTCCGGCACGGTCGGCGGCGCGGGCAGGGTTGCCGGAGTGCTGCCGTCGTTCGCGCGCCACCACCACCCTGCGCGAGCGAGGGTCCCGGCGTCGGCGCCGACGGGAGCCAGCGCCACGACCGCGGCGACGGCGAGGAGGGCTGATCCCACTCGCCTGCGAGCGCGCCTCACCGGGCCTCCTCGCCTGCGCCGACCAGCGGTTCGGGCGCCTTGGCGGCAGCGCGGCTGCGGGGCGGCTTGGCCGCGCCCGGCCCGTTCGTCGCCGCTCCCGAACGGTTGATGGCTGCGAGGTCGCCGCCGAGGTAGGACGACACGACGAGCGGGTCGGTCGTCACCTCTTCCGGCGTGCCCTCGACGATGGGGTGACCGAGCTCCAGCGCGATCATCCGATCAGAGATGCTGGTGATCAGCGGCATGTCGTGCTCGATGACGAGCAGCGCGCAGTCGGTCTCCGCTTGGATCCGTTGCAGGAGCGGCCCAAGGGCCTCGGTCTCCTTCTGCGCGATCCCGGACGACGGCTCATCGAGGAGCAGCACCTTCGGGTCGTGCGCGATGCACATGGCGAGGTCGACGATGCGACGGGATCCGGTCGACAACTCGCGCACGAACTTGTCGCGGTACGCGCCGAGGTGCATGAGCTCGACGAGGTCGGCCACGGTCCACGCCACGTCCTCCTCGAGACGAACCACGCCCGGAAGCGACAACAGGGAGGCGACGTGATCGCGCACGTCGAGGTGTCGTTCGAGTCCCAGCGCCAGGTTCTCCGCGACCGTCAGCGACGGCACGAGCCGAGCATCCTGGAAGGAGCGACCCAGTCCGAGGGCGGCCCGTCGATCGGGGGAGTGGCTCGTGATCTCGATGCCGTCGAGGGTCACCCGGCCATGGTCGAGCTTGGTGAACCCCGAGATGAGATCGAAGATCGTCGTCTTGCCGGCACCGTTGGGACCGATCAGCCCGAGGATCTCGCCCGCGCGCAGGTCGAAGGAGGTGTCGTTGACGGCCTGGATCCCACCGAAGCGTTTGGTGAGCCCTTCAGCTTGGAGCACGACGGGCTGTTCTGCGAGATGGGCGCGCCGCTGGGCCCGGGCATCGGCCACGGCTCGCTTCGTGGCCGACCTTCGCTTCGCGCCGTTCGCTTTGGCGGCGCCCTCGAGGAACACGGAGCGCACGATGTCGTCACGCTGGACGAGCTCGGCCGTCGGTCCCTCGAAGCGCACCTCGCCCTTCTCCATGAAGTAGGCGCGCTCGGCGAGGGTGAGCGCGACGTTGATCGACTGCTCGACGAGCAGCACGGCGGTGCCCTGCTGCTGGATGCGTCGGACCACGCCGAGCAGCTGTTCGACGATGGTGGGCGCGAGGCCGAGCGAGAGCTCGTCGATGATCAGCAGCTTCGGCTTCGCGATGAAGGCCATGCCGAGTGCCAGCATCTGTTGCTCGCCGCCGGAGAGGTTGCCCGCCATCTGGTCGATGCGCTCGCGCAGGCGCGGGAACATCTCGTAGACCTCCGCAGTGGCGCTCGCGAGGTGCTCCGGATCTTCCCGATAGAGCCAACCCGCTGCACGGAGGTGCTCGGCCACGGTCAGCGTCGGGAACACCGCCTTGCCGCCGGGGACCTGGACGATGCCCATCGCGGCGGTCTGGCCGGGGTCTGCGTGGGTGATGTCGCGCCCCTCGAAGAAGATCGCACCACCCAGTGGGTCGGTGGTACCGCTGATGGCCCGCAGCAGCGTGGACTTCCCCGCGCCGTTCGTTCCGAGGAGCGCGACGATCTCGCCCGGCATCACGTCGAGGTCGACACCGAAGAGCACCTGCACCTGGCCGTAGGCGACCTCGACGCCGCGGCAGGTGAGCAGGGCGCCGGCGGCGCCCGCGTCCTGGCGGGACCGGATTCCCGCCTCGATCATCAGGGTGTCGTACGCCTGCTCTGCGTCGCGGCGGATGAACGGCCGCATGCTCATGTAGATCAGACCGGCGACGGCCAGGAGCCCTGACAGGATCGCGATCCCGTATCGGTAGCCCCGCTCCTCGCCGATCCCGGCGACGATGGGACTGAGGAGGAGAGCTCCGAGCCCGATGAAGAACACGAAGTAGCCGAGTGCCTGCGACCGCAGTCGCGGAGGGGCGATCGCGGCGAGCAAGGGCAGGCCGAAGGAGTTGAAGCTCGTTCCCATGCCGATCACGAACACGAACGCGATCGACACGCCGATCCACGGCGCCGTGGCGAGGAACAGCAGCGCGACCGCAGCACCGATGAGGGTCCCTCCGCCCAGGAGCGACAGTCGGGGAAGGTCCCCGTTCATCAGGGCACGGGTCGAGTACCGGGAGCCCAGCTGCAGCCCGACCAGCGATCCGATCGAGTAGAGCATCGTGATCGCGCCACGCGCCGTGATGCTGTCGACGTTGTAGACCTTCTCGAAGAAGAAGTTCAGGAAGATGGCGATCGGTACGACGCTGGCACCGATGAACACGGCTGCCCACCACGATCGCTTCAGGCTCCGGATCCCCTTGAGGCGCCGCCATGCCTCCGTGAAGGGGATCTTGTCGGCCGTCTCGTCGGCTCGCATGGCGAGCGCCTGATCGATCGATGCACCGCGGACCGGCTCGCGCAGCCGGGAGAGCAGCGTCCACGCGATGAACGTCGGCACGGCGAGGAGCATGAAACCCAGCCGCCAGCCGACGATGTCCGCGAGCAGCGCGCAGAGCAGCACGATGCCACCGCCCACCGCGTTGGCGGCCCGGTGGATGCTGTAGACGCGACCGTGCTGCATCGGGCGGTAGTAGTCGGCGAGCAAGCTGACGTGGACCGGCTCGTTCATCACCCGACCGAGGCCCGCCCCGAAGCGCGCCAGCACGAGAAGACCGAACGCGCCCACGAAGCCGGACAGGCCTGTCAGGACCGTCATCGAACCCCACGCCAGTGCCGCGAGCGACACCATGTGCACACGGTTGCGTCGGTCCGCGTGATAGCCGACCGGCACGACCAGCATGATCACGAGCGCTGCCGAGAGCGAGCCGACCGTCACGATCGTGGATTCCGCCACGTTGAACGTGTCGCGGATGTTGGGCGCCACCACGCCGTACGTCACCTGGTCGAGCTCGTCGACCATGTTGAGGAGGAACAGGACGAGCAGCGGCAGCGGTGGCTCTTCGCCGACCGCCTCCCGTATCAGTCGGCGCGGCCCCTTCATGAGTCCGATCCCTTCTTGGAGCGCGGTCGCGACCGGTTGCTGTCGGAGCTCGACCCGTTCGCAGTCGTGGTGGCGCCGACCAGCTCGGCGACCTGACCCTCGAGCTCTGCGACACGGGCGAGGAGCATCTCGGTGCGGATCTCCTGGTCGTCGTCGGACCCGCCGACCGCTGTGGCTCCCGCTGCGATCGCGAGCTCGTCGCCCACGTCGGCCACGAGGCTGTCGGCGACGAGGCTCGGCACATGGATGTCGTTCCGTGCGGCCACCCAGCGCAGGAACGTGTCTCGCGTCCGATACATCAGCTCGGACAGCCCGCCCGGCTCGATGAGCAGCAGGAGCAGCAGACCCGCACCGCTCGTCAGGAGGCGCACGAACTCGCTTCCGTTGAACAGGAACGGGACGCCCTCCACCCAGATCGCGCCGAGCATCGCGCCGGGGAGGGAGGTCAGCCCTCCGATGACGGCGATGGTGAACACGGAGATCGATCGTTCGGGCGAGAAGGTGGTGGCGTCGACGCTGCCCGTTTTGAAGGCGAGCAGGGCGCCCGCCACCGCTGCGATGAAGCCGGAGATCGCGAACGCGGCGAGCCGGGTTCGTGCGAGGTTCACGCCGTAGGCCTGCACGCCACGACCGTTGTCGCGCACGCCGATCATCACCCTGCCCGAGCGGTTCCGGCGCAGCGAGCGCGCCGCGAGCAGCGCGAGCGCGAGGAAGAACAGGCACACGAAGTAGAAGCGCGTGTCGCTCGAGACGTCGAAGCGCCCGTAGAGCCGCGGGCGTCCTACGACCTCCCCCTGCTCTGGCAGCAGCCGGCCGAAGTAGTCGCGGTTGAGGAAGAAGTACTGCACGGTGAACGCGAACGCGAGGGTTGTGACGGCCAGGAACAGGCCTTGGATCCGCAGCGCCGGCAGACCGATGAGGACCGCGGCGAGCGCGCCGACCAGACCGGCGGCGACGATGCAGGTGAAGAAGTCCGCGTGGAGGTTGGTGGTGAGCGCGCCGGCGACGCCCGCGCCGATGCCGGCGAAGCCGAACTGACCGAGGCTGATCTGGCCCGACCAGCCGGTGAGGATGACGAGGGACACGCCGACGATCGCGATGATCACCACGAGCGTGAAGCGCCCCGCGAACCGGTCGGGGAGGAGCAGCGGCAGCGTCACGGTCACGAACAGGACCAGCGCGGCGACGATGCTCTTCGCGTAGCCGACCTCCGTGGTGTCGCGGAGCTCGCTCGGGATGGGCCGGTACTCCTTGGCCGACTGCCAGGTCCCGATCGCAGTGTCGAAGGCCCGAGCGAGGCGCGCCCGCTGCGCGAGGAGGGCCACGAGGATCACCACCAGCATCACGGCCACCGACAGGGACGCCTTGCGGGTGCCGTAGAGGGCGGACTGGTCGATGATCCCGATGCCCATGCCGGCGACGACGCACAGCGGGAGGCTGTCCATCCGGGCGACCACCGCCGCCGCGAGCCCGTACAGCAGCACGGAGGGGCCGACCGAGCTGCCGAGGGTGAGCCCCACCATCGGCGCCCGCAGGAACACCGCTGTGGCGGACAGCACCGCGGCGATCACCCACACCACGGTGGACACGCGCCGGACCGGGATGCCGAGCAGGGCCGCTCGCTCTCCGTTCTCCGCAGACGCGCGCACAGCGATGCCCATGTCGGTGAAGCGGAAGAAGGCGCCGAGGAGCGCACAGATGACCGCCGTGGCGACCGCGGCCATGATGAAGTCGCCGGTGAACCGCAGTGGTGGGAAGTCGAAGCCGAAGCGCGTCCAGGGCGTGCGGAAGTTGCTGCTCGTGACGAGCTCACCGGTGATCGAGGTCTGCGCCTGGAACTCGAGGACGAGAAGCAGGAGCGACACGCCGATCGTGGCCACCGTCACGATGAGCCGAGGCGCCTCGCGGAACCGGCGGATGAAGATCACCTCGACGAGCGCGCCGAGCAGCAGTCCGCCGATCAGAACGATCGGCACCACCGCGAAGTAGTTGACGCCCTTGCGCAGCATCAACAGGAGCGCGATCACCGCGGGAACCGAACCGAGCTGCGCCTGCGCGAAGTTGATGATCCGGTTGGCGCGGTACACGAGGATCAGCCCCATGCCGAGGAGGCCATAGAGCAGGCCGATCGTGGCGCCGTTCAAGAAGATCGCGTGCGGTACCGGGGCGGCCCGCAGTCCCAGCTCGACCGGGCCGAGTCGGAGGCGACCGAACACGACCTGCACGAGCACCTCGATGAGGACCACGTAGCCCGCGACGAGCTTCAGGACCGGCCCGCTGCGAGGGTCGCGCCAAGCCCGGACGATCGCGGGTGTGTCGGGAGCCGCGACGACGGTCATTGAGGCTTGACGGGGATGGTCAGCCCGCTCGGCAGCTGGTTCCGGTTCGGCTCGTAGCGCCGACCCCCGTTGACGTCGACGTACGCACCCTTCTTGCCGTCGATCTTCGAGGTCGCGGACGCATCCCAGTAGACCTCCCGGAAGTCGGAGATCGCGTTGTAGTCGCCTGGCCCGAACTTCACGAGGTAGATCCCGGCGTTGCCCTTGCTCTCGGCCCATCCGCCGCGGCTGTACCGCGCCGCCGCTAGGCCTCGCTCGACCGTGAGCGGGGTGAGGTTCGGACCTCCCTCCTGCAGCATCGTCCCGATCAGCGTCCAGTAGCCCGTCAGCAGGTTGCAGCTCGCGCACGGCTCGCCGGAGTTGCCGGCCGCGCGCCAGATGCGGGATGCGTCGCTGTCGTGGAAGGGAACAGGCGACACCAGCTGGCTCGGCCCGAAGGCGTGCGCCCACTGTGCGGGGTCATAGAGGCGCCCGAGCACGTCGTAGTCGAGGAGGTTCGCCGCAGGCATGAGCCACTCGGGGAAGTAGTTGTTCTGCGTCGCACCGTTCGTCGTGAACACCGGCGCGATCGCGTCGCACATGCAGGCGACGGTGGTCACCTTCTCGCTGATGAGCCCGGCGATCGTCACCCGGGTCTGCTCCTGCGCCCGGTTGATGTCGGACTGGTACGTGAACACCGGCACCTTCTTGCCGCTGCACCGTTCGACGATCGACTTCACCCGGGCCGCGTTCGGCGTGCTCGCCCCGTTGCCGTTGTCCGGAACGATCACCCCGAGCTTCCTGGGGGTCGTGCGCCCGCCGATGTCTCGGTGGATCACCACGCCGGCGTGCGTCGCCGTGCCCTTGGCCATCTTCTTGCAGTAGTACTCGGCGACCTCGTCGGCGCCTTCGGTGCCGCTCGGGAACACGTCCCACCGGAAGGGGCGGCGCCCGCTGTAGAAGTTGATGTCCTGGTTGGGGCCGCCGAGGCTGATGATCCCAGCGCGCGACCAGACGTCGTGCGTCTCTGGGCCCGCGGCGTAGTGGATCACGAGGAAGGGGTTCATCTTCACGACCTCGGCCGCGGCCTGCCGGCTCCTCGCGGGATCCGGCGGGGTGAGCGGGCAGTCGCCGATGACACGCTTCACCACGATCTTGCGGCCGTAGAGCTCGTAGCGCTCATTGATGTACTTGACGGCCGCGTCCTCCATCGCCTTGCTCTCCTCTTCGGAGGCGGCGAGACCTTGGGTGGCGAGGATCGCGTTGACCTGCTCGTTCGGCTGGCACTGGAAGTTGACGACGAGGATCTGCTTGCCGGTGACCCCGCGGTAGGTCGCGCCGCCGTTGGTGCCGACGAACTTCGGTCGGCAGGGCGGTGCGTTGTAGATCACGTCGGTCTGGCGGCCGTTCTTGCAGTGGCTCGTGTCACCGGCGGCGACACCGCCCGTCGTTCCCCCGGTGCTGCCCCCGGTCGTGCTCCCCCCGGTGCCTGTGCTCCCGGTTCCCCCGGTTCCCCCGCCGCCGCTGATCGGCAAGCCCGTGTCGGGATCGACCGCGGCAGTGTTGCCGTCGGTGGGGGAGTACTGGCCGCCCTCGGTATCGAGCGGGGCGAGCGTCGACGCCTGGTCCCCGCTCGTCGCCTTCGACGGTGCGCCGACGATGATCACCGCCTGCAGTGCGGCCAGTGCGATGAACGGCGCGTAGAGCTGGATCCACGACTTGCGCACCTCGAACCCCCAAAGGCTGTGGGCGCCGCCGCTCCGACCCACGACGACCACCCGATCTGTGTTGATTGGGAGGTTCGGCGCGATTCGGTCGAATCCTGCCGATCCTGACCCGCGGGTCAAGGTTTCTGCTGGGGTCAGATCCCCGTCAGGCGTGGATCAGCTGCGCTCAGGTCTGGAGCGGGAGCACCGCTGCTGCGAGGCCCTCGAGGTGCTCGGCCCAGCTCGTCGGCTCGATCACCGGCACGACGACGAACTTCGATCCGCCCGCCTCGAGGTGCTGGTGGATCATGGAGCGCAGGCCGTCGAGCCCCGAGGCGATCACCTGCGTCGGGTCGACGTCGGCACGGCGTCGAGCGACTGCGGCGGCGACGATCTCGGGGATGGGTCCGTCGGTGTAGGGGATCAGCGCACCGAAGTGCTCGGCGTCGATCTCACGATCCGACTCGGCCGCGTGTCGGCGGATCACCTCGATGCCGGCTCGGACGTCGTCGGGTGTGCAGAACGACGGCAACCACCCGTCGCCGAGCCTGCCGCAACGGCGCAGCTCGGATGGGGCGATGCCTCCCAGCCAGATCTCGAGCGGGTCCTGCACGGGGAGCGGACGCACGACGGCCTCCGTGTACTGATGGAACGGCCCGTCGTGGTCGACCGCCTCACCGCGCCAGAAGCGTCGGAGCAGCGGGACCATCTCGTCAAAGCGCGCCGCGCGCTCGGCGCGCTCGACGCCGAACGCCTGCTGCTCGCCGGGGTCGACCGCGCCGAGCCCGATCGCCGGCAGGAGCCGGCCGCCCGACAGCCGGTCGAGCGTCGCGAGCTCCTTCGCGAGCAGCATCGGGTTGCGACCCGGCACGACGAGCACGGAGAACCCGAACTTGATCCGGGTGGTGAGGCCCGCCGCGACGCCGAGCGCCACGATCGGATCGGGGCAATCGCCGGTGACGCGCTCGGAGAGCCACAACGAGTCGAATCGGAGGTGCTCGAGCGTCCTCACCATCTCGGCGAACCGATCTGCATCGGTGGATGCCCGTGTGCCGAGGCCGAAGCCGATGCGGACCTTCACCGTGGCAGCCTGCCACGACCGCCGACGTCGCGATCCCGATCCGCCGCGTAGGTTCTGGTCATGAGCACCGTCGACCTTGCCTCCGCCTTTCGACTGGATGGGCGGGTTGCCGTCGTCACGGGCGCGTCGAGCGGGCTGGGCGAGCGGTTCGCTCGGGTCCTGCATGCCGCGGGCGCGACCGTCGTCGCGTCGGCGCGCCGCCGCGATCGCCTCGACGCGCTCGCCGCCGAGCTCGGCCCAGCCCTCGTGCCGGTCACCTGTGACGTGTCCGTGGACGCCGACTGCGAGCGCCTCGTCAACGATGCGATCGCGCTCGACGGCCATCTCGACCTGCTCGTGAACAACGCGGGTGTCGGTGGTCCCGTGCCGGCCGAGCACGAGGCGATCGCCGACTTCCGGGGCGTCGTCGACGTGAACCTCAACGCGCTGTTCCTGCTGAGCCAGCTCGCGGGTCGTCACATGATCGAGCGGCGCGCCGGCACCATCATCAACATCGCGTCCGTGCTCGGCCTCGTGGCGTCCACGCCGATCAAGCAGGCGTCGTACTGCGCCACCAAGGGGGCGGTCGTGAACCTGACGCGCGAGCTCGGCGCGCAGTGGGCTCGCAAGGGCGTGCGCGTGAACGCGCTGGCACCCGGCTGGTTCCGCTCGGAGATGACCGAGCTCATGTTCGAGGATCAGGGTGCGCGCGACTTCATGACCCGCAACTGCCCGATGGGTCGAGCAGGTGACGTCCACGAGCTCGACGGAGCGCTGCTCTTCCTCGCGTCCGACGCGAGCAGCTACATGACCGGCCAGACCCTCACCATCGACGGCGGCTGGGTCGCGCGCTGAGCTCTGACCTCAGAGGAGCCCGCGGAGGAGCTCTCGGGTGCGGTGCTGGTCGTCGAGGTCGCCGAACTCCACGGCGAGGAAGTCGGTGAGGCCCGCGCTCCGGTAGCGCTCGATCCCGGTGGCCACCTCGTCCTCGATGCCGACGAGCGCCATGTCGGCCGGACCCTCGAGGCCCTCACGGTCGAGCATCGCGCGGTACGACGGGAGGATGCCGTAGACCGCGAAGGTCGCCGCCGCGTTCTCCTTGGCTCGCGCGGGGTCGTCGGTGACGCAGATGGGGATCCCGGCGGCCACGCGTGGGGCCGGGCGCCCATGGCGCTCGGCCGCCGCGGTGATCGTGGGGATCGTGTGGCTCGCGAGCGTGTCGGCCCCGGTCATCCAGGTGATCGTCCCCTCGGCGAGCTCGCCGGCGAGGGCGAGCATCTGGGGGCCGAGGGCCGCGATCAGGATCGGGCAGGGTGCGATGTCGCCGATGTCGATCGTGGCGTGGGCGCTCATCGTCTCGCCGGTGAAGGCGACCGTCCGTTCGTGGATGAGCGGACGGAGGATCGAGAGGTACTCGCGCATGTGGCGGATGGGCTTGTCGAACGACATGCCCATGATCTGCTCGATCACGAGCTGGTGCGACAGCCCGATGCCAAGCGTGAAGTGACCGCCCGACAACGAGCTCGCCGTGAGCGCCTGCTGGGCGAGCATCATCGGGTGTCGTGGGTAGGTGGGCACGACGGCCGTCCCCACCTCGAGCGATGGGATCTCTCGTCCGATCACACCCGCCACCGTGATCGCGTCGGGCCCGAAGATCTGGGGCAGCCAGAACGAGCTGAACCCCTCGGCCGCTGCGGTGTGCGCGGCGACGACCACGTCGTCAGGGTTGCCGGATGTCGACGAGGTACCAGCGAAGATCCCGATGCGCATGCTCGGACCCTACCCAGTGCGTCGGCGTATGAGATCGCTCGCAGCGACCGCACCCTGAGACCATGTCCGGGTGCTTCAGGTCCGAGAGCTCGCTGTCGAGGTCGGTGGCTCCGTCATCATGGACGGTGTCAGCTTCTCGATCCGCGCGCGCGACAAGGTGGGCCTGGTCGGACGCAACGGTGCGGGCAAGACGAGCCTGCTCAAGGTGCTCGGCGGCGCGGCTGACCCCTTCGCCGGGGTGGTGCACCGCTCAGGCGGCCTCGGCTACCTGCCCCAGGATCCGCGGCTCGAGGGCGTCGACGACGCCATCACGGCAGTGCGCCACATCCTCTCCGGTCGAGGTTTCGACGAGGCCATGGAGCGGATCGAGAAGCTGCGGCTCCAGATGGAGGAGGACGCGTCGCCCCGAGCCGTGGAGCGGTTCACCCGGGCGGAGGAGCGCTTCAACGTCGAAGGCGGCTACGCGGCCTAGAGCGAAGCCCGGCGGATCGCCGCGGGGCTTGGGCTCGAGGCCGACCGCCTGGACCTGCCGATCAGCGCGCTGTCCGGTGGGCAGCGCCGCCGAGTGGAGATCGCGCGGATCCTCTTCGCAGGCAGCGACGTGCTCCTCCTCGACGAGCCCACGAACCACCTCGACAGCGACGCCAAGGAGTGGCTGCTGGCTTCATGCGTGCCTATCGGGGCGCGCTCCTCGTGATCAGCCACGACCTCGACCTGCTCGACGAGGCGATCACCCGGGTGCTGCACCTCGACCGCTACGACGACGCCAGCCTCGGCACGATGGAGGAGTACAAGGGCACGTACAGCCAGTACCTCGTGGCCCGGGAGAAGGACGAGGTGCGCCTCGCCAAGATGGCGCAGCGGCAGGCGAAGGAGATCGACCGGCTCCAGACCATCGTCGATCGCTTCGGTGCGAAGGCCACCAAGGCAGCGATGGCCCACAGCATCGAGAAGCGCATCACGCGCCTCGAGGCGGGCGCGGTCGAGGTGTCGAAGGGCAACCGCTCCGTGCACGTCCGGTTCCCATCACCGCCGCAGTCCGGCCGAGTCGCGCTCGAGGGCGCAGGGCTCGCGGTGCGCTACGGCGACCTCGAGGTGTTCCGAGTCGTGGACCTCGCCGTGGAGCGCGGCGAGCGCCTCCTCATCATGGGGCTCAACGGCGCGGGCAAGACGAGCCTGCTCCGAGTGCTCGCCGGGGAGCGGGCCGCCGACGGCGGGAGCTTCCAGCTCGGGCACAACGTGGTCGCGGGCTACTACGCGCAGGAGCACGAGGGCATCCACGCGGGCCGCACGATCCTCGAGCACCTGCGCGAACAGGTGCCACACGCGCCCGACCCGATGCTGCGGTCGATCGTCGGCGCGATGGGCCTCACCGGGGACAAGGTCCACCAGGACGCGGGGACCCTCTCGGGCGGTGAGAAGACGAAGCTCGCCCTCGGGATCCTCGTGGCGGGCCGCCACAACCTGCTGCTGCTCGACGAGCCCACGAACAACCTCGATCCGGGGTCACGAGAGGCGGTGGCCGAAGGCCTGCGCGGCTGGCCCGGAGCGATCGTGCTCGTCAGCCACGACGCGCAGTTCGTGCGCGACCTCGAGCCCGACAAGGTGCTCCTCATGCCCGAGGGCACGCTCGACCACTGGACCGACGGCTACCTCGACCTCGTCGAGCTGGCCTGAGAACAGCCCAGCAACCAACGTCTGTGAACCGCCACGACCGCATACCGGCCGCCGGGGTTCACAGACGTTGGTTGGTCGGGGTTCAGCCGAGGGTGACGGGGGTGCTGACGAGGTCGAAGAAGTCGTTGCCCTTGTCGTCCACGACGATGAACGCGGGGAAGTCCTCCACCTCGATCCGCCACACCGCCTCCATGCCGAGCTCGGGGTACTCGAGCACCTCGACCTTGCGGATGCAGTCCTGCGCGAGTCGGGCCGCGGGACCGCCGATCGACCCGAGGTAGAAGCCACCGTTGGCGGCGCAGGCGTCCGTGACCTGGCGGCTGCGGTTGCCCTTGGCGAGCATCACGAGCGAGCCGCCGGCCGCCTGGAACTCCGCGACGTAGGAGTCCATGCGTCCCGCGGTGGTCGGACCGAACGAACCCGACGCCATGCCCGCCGGCGTCTTCGCCGGTCCCGCGTAGTACACGCAGTGGTCGCGCAGGTACTGCGGCATCGGCTCGCCTGCGTCGAGTCGCTCCTTGATCTTGGCGTGTGCGATGTCGCGCGCCACCACCATCGGCCCGCTCAGCGACAAGCGCGTCTTCACCGGGTACCGACTGAGCTCGTTGCGGATCTCGTCCATCGGCCGGTTGAGGTCCACGCGGACGACGTCGTCGGCCAAGTCGTCGTGCGTGACCTCGGGGAGGTAGCGCGCGGGATCTTCCTCGAGCTGCTCGAGGAACACGCCGTCGTGGGTGATCTTGCCGAGGGCCTGGCGATCGGCCGAGCACGACACGGCGACAGCCACGGGGCATGACGCGCCGTGCCGCGGCAGGCGGATCACTCGCACGTCGTGGCAGAAGTACTTGCCGCCGAACTGTGCGCCGATGCCGAAGCCCTGCGTGAGCGCGAGCACGTCGGCCTCGAGCTCGAGGTCCCGGAAGCCGTGGCCCAGCGCGGACCCGCTCGTGGGCAGCGAGTCGAGGTAGTGGGCCGACGCGTACTTCGCGGTCTTCAGCGCGAACTCGGCTGAGGTGCCGCCGATCACCACGGCGAGGTGGTACGGCGGGCACGCCGACGTGCCGAGCGTGCGCAGCTTCTCGTCGAGGAAGCGCAGCATCGACGTGCGGTTCAGCACCGCCTTGGTCTCCTGGAAGAGGTAGCTCTTGTTGGCCGAGCCCCCGCCCTTGGCCATGAACAGCAGCTTGTAGGCGTCGCCGGGGGTGGCGTAGAGCTCGATCTGTGCGGGGAGGTTGGTGCCGGTGTTCGTCTCGTCCCACATCGTGAGCGGCGCCATCTGCGAGAAGCGAAGGTTCGACGTCTCGTAGGTCTCCTGGATGCCGAGGCTGATCGAGCGCTCGTCGTCGCCGCCCGTCAGCACGAGCTCGCCACGCTTGCCCATCACGATCGCGGTGCCGGTGTCCTGGCACATCGGGAGCACGCCACCGGCGGCGATGTTCGCGTTCTTGAGGAGGTCGAGCGCCACGAACCTGTCGTTGGCGGAGGCTTCGGGGTCGTCGAGGATCCGACGGAGCTGCGCGAGGTGCGCTGGACGCAACCAGTGCGCGATGTCGCGGAAGGCCGTGCGGGTGAGCAGCGTGAGCGCCTCGGGCTCCACCTGGAGGAACCTGCGACCGGCTGCCTCGATGCTCGACACGCCCTCGGCGGTCAGCAGCCGGTACGGGGTCTGATCGGGGCCGATCGAGAGGAGCTCGGTGAAGGCGTCGTCGACGGTCATCACCCGCGACGCTAGGGGCGGACGTACCGTGGGGTCATGTCCGGAGACGAGTTCCGAGTGGAGCGCGACACGATGGGCGAGGTGCGGGTGCCGGCGAGCGCCCGGTGGGGTGCGCAGACCCAGCGTGCGGTGGAGAACTTCCCGGTGTCGGGCATGGTCGTGGAGCCCGGACTGGTCCACGCGCTGGGCGCGATCAAGGCCGCGGCCGCGCAGGTGAACGCCGACCTCGGTGTGATCGACGACGACGTGGCGGCAGCGATCGCGAGCGCGGCGCTCGAGGTGGCCGACGGGCGCCACGACCGCGAGTTCCCCGTCGACGTGTTCCAGACGGGATCGGGTACCTCGACGAACATGAACGCGAACGAGGTGATCGCGTCCCTCGCCAGCGAGCGGCTCGGTCGGCCCGTGCATCCGAACGACGACGTGAACGCGTCGCAATCGTCGAACGACGTCTTCCCGTCGGCCATCCACGTGGCGGCGGTGGTGGGCGTCCACCACGCGCTGCTCCCCGCGCTCGCGCAGCTCGCGGCTGCGTTCGCGGACCAGGCGACTGCGAACGCCGAGGTGGTCAAGGCTGGGCGCACGCACCTGATGGATGCCACCCCGGTCACGCTCGGCCAAGAGCTCGCGGGCTACGCGACCCAGATCCGACAAGCGTGCACTCGCCTCGCCGACGCCGCGGTGCGCGTCGGCGAGCTGCCACTCGGCGGCACGGCGACCGGCACGGGTCTCAACGCTCCCGAGGGGTTCGCCGAGGCGGTGATCGACCGAGTGGCATCGCACCTCGACGTCGAGCTGTTCGAGGCCGAGGACCACTTCGCCGCGCAGGGAGCGCGCGACTCGCTGGTGAGCCTGTCCGGTGAGCTGCGCGCGCTCGCGGCCGCCCTGCTCAAGATCGCGAACGACGTGCGCTGGATGGCGTCGGGGCCGAAGACCGGCCTCGCGGAGATTCGCCTGCCCGACCTCCAGCCTGGCTCGTCGATCATGCCGGGCAAGGTGAACCCGGTCATCCCCGAGGCGGTGAGCCAGGTGGTGGCGCAGGTGTACGGCAACGACGCTGCGGTTGCTTTTGCCGGCAGTCAGGGCAACTTCGAGCTCAACGTCTACCTGCCCGTCATGGCGCGGAACCTGCTCGAGTCGATCCGCCTGCTCACCAACGTGTCCGGGCTCTTCGCTGAGCGCTGCGTCGTCGGGATCGAGGTCGACGTCGAGCGGATGCGCACCTATGCCGAGGCCACGCCACAGGCGGCGGCGGCGCTCAACCCGCTCCTCGGCTACGAGCGCGTGGCCGAGCTGGTGAAGGAGTCAGCCGCGACGGGCAAGAGCATCCGAGCGCTCGTCATCGAGCACGGCCTCGTGGCGGAGGAGGATGTAGACGAGGTGCTCGACCTGCTCCGACTCACCCGTGGCGGACTGCCCGACGCGGAGTGACCGGCGCCGGTGAGGTCAGCCGGCGGCAGCGGTGCCCGCGTACGGCGTCGGGTCGCCCTCGGCGGGGATGAGCGGCGCAGACCAGCTCATGTTCTTCGCCAGTGAGCTCGCCACGGCGCGCCACTCGATCGGGTCCCAGCCCTCCGCCGCGGCCGCCACGTGTCGGTCGCCGCGGATCTGGAGGAAGGCGGGCAGCTCGTTGAGCCCGAGCGCCTTCACCGCGACACGATCCGGGTCTGCGAACGTCAGGACCTTGTCGGCCCAGGGTCCGAGGAACTGACGGGCCTCGTCGGCCGTGCCGGTCACGAGGAACGCGACACGGCAGTCGGCGCCCGTGAAGTGGGTGAGCACGCGTCCGGCCGTCTCGAGCAGCCACGAGCTCTCGTTGGTGAACGGGTCGAGCACGACCACCGCGAGCTGGAACGTGGTGAGCCATCCGGCAATGGTCTCCGGGTCACCCGTGAGCGGAGCGAGCGTGAGATCGGCAGGGGGGTCGGTCGCCACGGCGGGAGACGGTAGCGCGGGGCGTTCACTCCGAGCAGATCCCCGGTCGGTGTAGGCGAGGGCGGCGGGTAGCGTCCAGATGTGCATCCGATCGAGCGCCTGCGCTACGTGGCCAGAGCCTCCGGTGCCGACCAGACCCTGCTGGTGCGCGAGACCGCTCACGCGCTCGCTGCGTTCCACGACGATCCAGCCGGTCTCGTCGCGGCCTGCCGACGCATCGTCGATCGCCACCCAACCTCGGGGCCGCTGTGGTGGCTGTGCGCCCGCGTGCTCACCTCGCCCGAGGGCCAGCGCGACGCGTGGGACGCGGTGGAGGCCATCGAGGCGGACCCGACGCCGGGTGACCTGGCCGCAGCACTTCCGGAGGACGCCACCGTGTGTGTAATCGGGTGGCCTGAGCTGGTGGGCGAGGCGCTCCCACGACGCGGCGACGTCGATGTCCTCGCGGTCGACTCGCTCGGTGAGGGAAGCGGTCTCGTGCGTCGGTTGTCCGCAGCCGGCATCGACGCGGTGGACGTTGCGCCCTCGGGCCTCGGGGCCGCCGTCGCGTCGTCAGACGTCCTGCTCCTCGAGGCCGTCGCGATCGGCCCGACCGGCTTCGTCGGGGTCAGCGGCTCGCTCGCGGCCGCAGCGGTCGCGCGGCAGACGGAGGTCGCCGTGTGGGTGGTGGCGGGCGTCGGCCGGCTGCTGCCTTCGCGGATGTGGGAGGCGCTCGTCGGTCGTCACGAGACGCACGCTGCGGATCCGTGGGACCTTGACGAGGAGATCGTGCCGCTCGGTCTGGTCGACCTGGTGTGCGGTCCGTGCGGTCTGGAGCCCCCTGTCGACGCGCTACGACGGATCGACTGTCCGGTGGCGCCCGAGCTCTTCGACGGAGGACATGCCCCCGGCACGTTCAGGAACTAGACCGTCCCCCCATGTCACGTCGCAACCAGATCCGCATGTCAGACGCCGAGGTCGCTGCGTTCCTCGACGGCCGCCACACGATGAACGTGGCATCGATCAACCACGATGGCACGATCCACCTCGTCGCCATGTGGTACGCGATGCTCGACGGCGAGCCGGTGTTCTGGACGTTTGGCAAGAGCCAGAAGATCCGCAACCTGCAGCGCGATCCGCGCATCACCCTGCTCGTGGAGGCCGGCGAAGAGTACGGCGAGCTGATCGGCGTCGAGCTCGTCGGCACCGCCACCGTGCTCACTGATCACGACGACATCATGGCGATCGGCGAGGCCGTCTACGCCCGCTACTTCGGTGAGGTCACCGACGAGGTGCGGCCCTTCGTGGAGATGACCGGCGCGAAGCGCTTCGGCGTGCGCATCAAGGTCGACCGAGTGGTGTCCTGGGACCACAAGAAGCTCGACGGCGCGTACTGACCGCGCCGCCGGGCCGGGCGTTCAGGCGAGCTCGGTCCGCAGGAAGCCGACGGTCTGCTGCCAGGCCGCGAGCGACTCGGCCGCGTCGTAGACCTCGGGACGCGTGTCGTTGAAGAACGCGTGGTCGACCCCTGGGTGGATCACCATCTCCACCTCCTTGCCGAGACCGCGCAGCTTGTCGGCGAGCTCGTTGGCGGCGGCCGGAGTGAAGAACCCATCGTTCTCCGCGTAGTGCCCGAGCACGTGGGCGTCGAGGCGCTCCCAGTGGGGCTGCGCGTCGGGCCAGGGGATGAGTCCGTACCACGGCACGCATGCCTTGATCCGGTCGGGGTGCTGCGTGGCCGCGACCAGCGCGAGGCCCCCGCCCATGCAGAACCCAGTGATGCCCACGCGGTCGTGCTCGGCGCGGTCGGCGACCTCGTTGACGGCGCCGGCGATGTCCTTCGCGGCTTGCGCCATGTTGAGGGCCATCATCAGCTTCCCGGCCTCGTCGGGCTCGGTGGTCGACTGTCCGTGGTACAGGTCGGGTGCGAGTGCGAGGAACCCCTCCGCTGCGAACCGCTCGCACACGTCGGTGATGTGCGGAACCAGCCCCCACCACTCCTGGATGACCACGAGGGGGAGGCCCTCGCCTCCCTCGGGTGCTGCGAGGTACCCGGAAGCCGTGCCGCCGTTGGACGCGAACTCGATGATCTCACCCATGAGCCGGGACCCTACCCAGGCGGCCCGGGCGGCGGCGGCCGAACCGCCGCGGTCGCCGCGCGTTGATGCTCCCGCCACGCGACTGCCATGGCGGCGAGGGCGAGGAGTGGCGCGAGCAGGTGGACGACAACCCACACGGCGATGGTCGTCTGGGACACCTCGACGCCACGGATGAGCACGAACTTCACGTCGCTCGAGAAGGCAGCGAACCAGAGCCCCTTGATGTCGGAGCCGACGGTGACCGCCCCCAGGGCGATCTGCTCGAACGCGACCAGTCGCCACGAGACCGCCGTGACGAGGCACAGGAAAAGCGAGGCGACCACGGACGCGCCGGCGGCGCGCCGGCGTGCCGCGTCGATTGCCGCGTCCGTCCGCGCCCAGACCGCTCGGATCGTGAGCGCACCCCAGATCGCCACCAGCGGGATGGCGAGGCGCAGGGCGACCTCGTGGCGGCGGACCAGGCGGCGCGACCACCGCGCTGACGCGGGAAGCTCGGCGATCGTGCCCCAGCCGCCATCGGGTCGGTACCGCGAGGCGAGGAGCGTCCCGGTCGCGGCGGTGATGATGAGCAGCACGATCGCCGCCCCGCCTGCACCCTCGCGCAACCAGCGCAGCGACTCCTTGTCACGGCTGGTGGCGATCTGGTTCACCGCTGCATTCCAGCAGACCGTGGTCGCCGGACGTGTCTGGCTACGCGGCGAGGAGGTCGTCGATCTGGCCCATCGCCTCCTGCATCCCCTCCTCCATGCCCATGGAGATCATCTGCTCCATGGCTTCGAGCGACGGGAACGTGGTGGCGATGGTCATGGTGGTGCCGCCGCTCTCGCCCTCCTTCAGGTCCACCTGGATGATCGTGGTGGGCAGCTCGAGGTTGGGCGTGCCGTCCTCGTGGGCGAACCCGTCCTCGAACTCGAGCTGACGGGGCGCATCGACCGCCCGAACCTTCCACCAGCCGTGGTGCTGGTCGCCTTCCGGACCGGTCATGAAGTAGGTGACGCTCCCGCCCACGGTGAGTGCGTGGTCCACGACGGTGGCCGGGTAGGTCGGCGGTCCCCACCACCGCTCGAGGAGTCGCGGGTTCTGCCACAGCTCCCAGACGCGCTCGACCGGCGCGGTGAACTCGCTTGTGACGGTCATCGCGAGGCGCTCCGGCTCCTTGTGGACGTTGGTGACAGGCATCACTTCGCTCCTTTGATGGGGTGGGGACTGTGGGCGAGAACGTCGCCGAAGCGCTCGATGCGGCCACGCCACAGTGTCTCGAGCTCGGCGAGCAGCGCCTCTGCGCGACGGATCGTGTCAACGTTGCCGAGGACGAGCTGCTCGCGACCGTGGCGACGCTTGGTCACGAGGTCGGCGCGCTCGAGCACCGCGACGTGCTTCTGCACGGCCGCGAAGCTCATGGGATAGACCCGCGCGAGCGAGGACACGGAGTGCTCGCCCTGCATCACGCGCACGACGATGTCGCGTCGCGTGGCATCGGCGAGCGCGTGGAACACCCGGTCCACTGCTTCGTCGTTCTGCAGATCTACAACCATATGGTTGTAGATTAGACACCTACCGCCTTGCATGGCAAGTGCGGCGATCCACGGGCGCCGCTGGGGCCCGAGCCGCGGTCTGGTGGCCCGGTGTTGGCAGGGTGCAGCGGGTGATCTGGCGGCACCATCGGTTGCTTGCCCGGGCCGCGGATCATTGCCCAGCCGTGCTGTGTGTGGAGGTCGTGGTGGCCGGGGCACACCGGCCGTGTCTCGTCGAGGCGCGTGTGCTTGGTGTCCTTGAACTCGGCGCCGTGCACGTGGTCGTACTCCACGATCGTGCGTGAGCAGCCCTCGACCGAGCAGGTGGGCGACATCCAGAGGTGGGCGTAGCGCATCGCCTGGGTAGGACCGCGGGTGAGGCTGGTCACGCTGGCGACGTCGACGCCCTTGGTGATGACCAGCTTGAGCACCGCATCGCCGAGGAGGCGCCGAGCGATCTCCACCGGCACGGGTCCGACGCCGGTGATCTCGCAGAGCTCGTCTCCTGTGGTGTGCCCGCGCCACAGCGCTGTGATGTCGAGTCGCAGGAGCGCCAAGTGCTCAGGTCGCGGCCGTGTGTTGGCGCCCGTCGCGGCGCCGCTCGAGCGCCGAGCCATCTCGATGAGCGCGTCCCACTGGTACGCGTCGCGGCACTCGGTGGTGCCGGACTTGCCCCGGTCTCGGAAGATCTGATCGGTGAGCCGATCGAGCTCGGCGCTCAGGACCGACCCCTCGGCCACGGTGCCCCTGGCGCGCAGGTTGAACGCGCCCTCGCCGTCGGTGAAGCGAGTGGCTCGGCGGTCGCGGTGGATGCGCCGATGGGTGGCCATCGGGTCGGCATCGGCAGCTGCCTTGGCGCGCCCGGCCTCTTCCCGAAGCTCCTGCAGGTTGGCCTTGGCGGCCTTGTGGATGAGGCTGCTCTCGGCGTGGGGGTTCACCCGTGCCGCGCTTGCGATCACGGCGCCCTGGTTCGGCGAGATCGTGCCCTCCACGAGCGCAGTCCTGGTGTTGGCGAGGGCCGTGAGCGCTGTGGAGGTCTCGAGCTCCTCCCGTGCGGCCCCCAGGGACGTTCCCGCGGTAGCAGCGAGCAGCTCGGCGGCGGAGCGAAAACCCCGACGCTTCCACTCGAGCGATTCGTCGACCCGCCGGGCGAGGAGCGTCTTTGCCGCGGCGACGGCGCGGCCCGCCCGATCGAGGTGCTCATAGAGCCGAACCGCCTCCGAGCACGGGATCGCGTCGGGATCCACGGTGGACGCGAGGGCGAGCGCCTGCCGCTCCACCTCCGCCGCCTGGCACTCGAGCACCGACTGGAACATGGGCAAAACGGTACTCAAGGGGTGTGACAGAGATGATTGCCCCGAACCGCTGAATCTGGTCGAGCTCAGCGCGCGATGATGGCGGCCGCAATCGCGCGTGCGAAGCGGAATGCGCCCGAGGCGTAGACCGCACACGGAGACGGTGAGCGAACTGGACAGAGGTGGACCCCGTCCTCGCTGCGCACCGCGTTGCGCCCGTCGGGCCCGCACTGGGCCTCCCCCGGCGCACAGGGAAGGGTGGTCGTGAACGCCCCATCGGCGGTCTCCACGGTCGCGCCAGCGTCGACGAACGACACGCCCTCGTTGGTCGCGAGGTCCTCATAGATGTCGTTGAGGCCAGACACCGCGATGCGGCCACTGGCGCCATCGCTCGCCGCGGGTCCGCGCTGCGGCTGGCCGACGAGGAGGACCTCGGCCCCGGCGCGTCGGATCTCGGTCACCAACGCGGTGAGGTCCGAGCGGTACTTGTCGACCAACGCCTGTCCGCGCAGCTGATCGCCCGACGATCCACGCATACATGGCGTGAGCGAGTTGCCGGTGAAGGACACCACCACGGTTCGGCCCCGCTTGGCGAAGAGGTCCTGGTCGAGCCAGTCGCACGGAGCGGTACCGCCGAACTCGCGATCGAGGAGCGTCTTCGGAGGCACGAGCTCGCGCAGGTACGGCGCGGTCTCCTCCGCGATCGAATCGCCGAGCAAGACCACCTCGTCGTGCTGCCTTGACGATGCTCCACACGCCGCCAGCACCAACCACGCGACGAGCGCCGCGCACGGCACCGACACTCGCCTCGATCGTTGCCGAGCGCGACTTGTCACCCGGGGCACCGTATCGGTCGGGATGTACGAGGATGACGGCGTGTCGGATCCGCAGCGCGCATGGCTCGACGGCCTCGGCCCGACCGTGGACGCATTGTGCGAGCGGTGGTCGTTGGAGGTCGGCTCGCCGTTCCAGCCCGGGGGGCGCACGGCGTGGGTCGCGCCGGCGCGTCGGAGAGACGGGACGGACGCGGTGCTGAAGGTCGCGTGGCGCCACGACGAAGCCCTCCACGAGGCCGACGGGTTGCAGGCGTGGCGCGGCGAGGGAGCGGTGCACCTGCTCGACCGCCTCGACGTGGACGCGCAGACCACCGCGCTCCTGCTCGAGCGATGCAACCCTGGCACGCCGCTCAGCCAGCGCCCGGCGCCCGAGCAGGACGAAGTGATCGCGGGTCTGCTCCCGCGACTGTGGGTGGAGCCGCTTGCCGGCCATCCGTTCCGCTCCCTGCAGGAGATGTGTGACCGGTGGGCCGACGGGTACGAGCGCAAGTCCGTCGATGAGCGCCGGTCAGTCGACCGAGGCGTTGCGCGAGAGGGCATCGCGCTGCTGCGTGCGCTCGCGACGTCAGCTGACCGCTACGTGCTGCTGTGCACCGATCTCCACGCGGGCAACGTGCTCGCAGCCGACCGCGAGCCGTGGCTCGTGATCGACCCGAAGCCGTATGTGGGCGATCCGTCCTACGACGCGGTGCAGCACCTGCTGAACTGTCCAGACCGGTTGCGCGCGGATCCGCTCGGTTTGGTTGCCCGCGTCGCTGGGCTGCTCGATCTCGACAAGGAGCGAGTGCGCCTCTGGCTCTTCGCGCGCTGCGTGCAGGAGTCGCCGACGTGGCCGGGGCTGGCCGCGGTGGCCGCGCAGGTCAGGCCTGCATAGTCGAGGGCTCAGCCGCTGCCGAGCGCGCGGATCGCGCTCGCGATGGCGATGACGCGGCGCGCCTGTTCGACATGGAGGTTCTCGACCATGCGACCGTCGACCGTCACGACGCCGCGCCCGTCGGCTTCGGCCTCCTCGAACGCGGCGATGATGCGGCCGGCCTTGTCCACCTCGTCGTCGGCGGGAGCGAAGGCCGCGTTGCACGGCTCGACCTGGGTGGGATGGATCAGCGTCTTGCCGTCGAAGCCCATCTCGCGACCCTGGCGGCACTCGGCAGCGAACCCGGCCTCGTCCTTGATGTCGTTGTAGACGCCGTCGAGGATCACCTTGCCTGTCGCCCGCGCCGCGAGGAGGCACAGGCCCAGCCCGGTGAGCAGTGGCGCGCGGCCCGGTACGTGCCGCGCATCGAGCTCCTTGGCGAGATCGTTCGTGCCCATCACGAGCACTGCGAGCCGCTCCGACGAGCCGCAGATCTCCTCGGCTCGAAGCATCGCGATCGGCGTCTCGAGCATCGCCCAGATGCGCGTGTGATCCGGGGCACCGCCGGCCTCGAGGGCCTTTTCGATCTGGTGCACCTCGTCGGCAGAGTTGATCTTCGGGATGACCACCGCAGCGGGGCCTGCGGCCGCGATCGCGCGGAGGTCATCGTCATGCCAAGGGGTACCGATCCCGTTCGCACGGATCGCGATCTCGCGCTGGCCGTACGCTCCGGATGACGCCGCCGCGCACACGCGATCGCGCGCCTCGGGCTTCGCGTCCGGGGCGACGGCATCCTCGAGATCCAGGATGAGCGCGTCGGCGGGGATCGTCTGCGCCTTCTCGAGGGCACGTTCGTTCGCGCCCGGCATGTAGAGGACCGACCGGCGAGGGCGCAGGACCGCAGCATCACCCATCAGGCTTCGACCTCCGCGTAGGCCTTCGCGAGCGCTGGGTCGCGCGACGCGAGGCGTTCGGCGAGCTCGAGCATCACGAGGCACTGCTTCACCGAGGCGTCGTCCTCCATCTTGCCGTTGAGCATCACCGCACCAGTCCCGTCGCCCATCGCCGCCACCACCTCGCGCGCGTGGCGGACGTCGGCCGGGTCCGGTGAGAAGACGCGCTTCGCGATGTCGATCTGCACGGGGTGGAGGCTCCACGCCCCGACGCAGCCGAGCAGGAACGCGTTGCGGAACTGGTCCTCGCACGCCACGGTGTCCTTGATGTCGCCGAAGGGGCCGTAGTAGGCGAACATCCCGTTGGCGACGCAGGCGTCCACCATGCGCGCCACCGTGTAGTGCCAGAGGTCCTGTTGGTACACCGCGCGGGGCCCCTCGATGTCGCCGTCGACGGGGTCTTGGCGCACGAGGTAGCCGGGGTGGCCACCACCGACGCGCGTGGTCTTCATGCGCCGGTTGGCAGCGAGATCGGCCGGCCCCAGCGAGAGGCCCTGCATGCGGGGCGACGCGGCGCAGATCTCCTCGACGTTGGCGACGCCTCGGGCCGTCTCGAGGATCGCGTGGACGAGCAGCGGGCGGTCGAGACCGGCCTTCGCCTCGAGCTGCGCGAGCAGACGATCGACGTAGTGGATGTCCTCTGGACCCTCCACCTTCGGGATCATGATCACATCGAGCTTGTCGCCCACCTCGGTGACCGCGGCGGTGAGGTCGTCGAGGCACCACGGCGAGTCGAGGGAGTTCACGCGCGTCCAGAGCTGCGTCTCACCCGAGGTCCACGCCTTGCCCACCTCGACGAGCCCGGCGCGCGCCGCCTCTTTGTCGGCCGACGGCACGCCGTCCTCGAGGTTGGCGAGGAGCACGTCGACGGTCGGTGCGATCTCGGGGACCTTCGCCACCATCTTCGGGTTCGACGACGGGAAGAAGTGGATCACCCGCGACGGCCGCGCCGGGATCTCCCGAACCGGGTCGGGTGCGCCGAGCGCGAGCGGTCGGAAGAAGTCCTTCGCTGAGCGCATCATGCGATCCCTTCCACAAGACGTCGGGCGATCACCTTCAGGCAGAGGATCTCGTCCGCTCCCTCGAAGATCGACAGGACGCGAGCATCCGCGTAGTAGCGGCTCACGTCGTACTCCTCGGCGTAGCCCATGCCGCCGTGGATCTGCATCGCCTCGCGCGTCACCCACTCGGCGACCTTGCACACGTAGGCCTTCACCATCGCGGCCTCGAGCGTGCCCTGGCCCTTCGCCATGAGCCGCGCCACCGCGTAGGACGACTGGCGGGCCGCCTGGATCGTGATCGCCATGCGGGCCAGCTTCACCTTGGTGAGCTGCAGCTCGGCGAGGGGCCGCCCGAACACGATCCGATCCTCGGCGTACTGCGCGGCGGCCTCGAACGCGGCCTGCATCACGCCGACGGCCCGGGCCGCCGTCTGCAGCCGACCGTTCTCGAAGCCGGCCATCTGGAGGTAGAAGCCCTGGCCGAGACCTTCGGGCCCGCCGACGAGGTTGTCGTCGGCCACGAACCAGTCCTCGAACGCGATCTCATAGGAGTGCATGCCGCGGTAGCCGATCGTGTCGATCGGCCGACCCTCCATCCGGCCACCGCCCGGCGCGCCACCGTCGGCTCCAGCGGCCTGGTCGAGCACGAATCCGTGCCCCTCGCCGCGTGCCTTCGGGACGACGAACATCGACAAGCCGCGGTGGGTCTTGCTGCGATCGGGGTCGGTGCGGGCGAGCAGCATCAGCACATCGGCACGAGCGGCGAACGTGCACCAGGTCTTGACGCCGTTGATCAGCCAGCCGCCGTCGGTCTTCGTCGCGACGGTCTTGATCCCGGCCACGTCGGAGCCGAAGTCGGGCTCGGTGACCGCCACCGCGTTCATGATCTCGGCCGTCGCGAGCTGGGGCAGGATCCGGTGCTTCTGCTCCTCGGTGCCGCCCTTCACGAGCGCGCGCGTGAGGATCTCGGGACGGGTGATGAGCGAACCGCCGGCGCCGAGTGAGCCGCGCGACAGCTCCTCGGTGGCCACCACCATCCCGATGTACTCCGACTCGCCGCCGCTCCCGTAGCCGCCGTACTCCTCGGGGATCGACAGCCCGAACGCCCCCATCTCTCCGAGGCCTTGGATGATGTCCTCGGGGATGTCACCGTTGGTGCGGTGGACGTGCTCGGCGATCGGCTTGAGCTTGTCGTCTGCGAAGCGCCGGAACGTGTCCTGGACGAGCTCGAAGTCGTCGTCGAGGTGGCGCGGTCCGTCTTTGCCGGCGAGGCCGGCGAGGAACTCAGGCGCCCGGTGCGCCGCACAGAAGTCGCGCGCGCCGTCGAGCGCGGATGAGGCCACGCCCCAGAGGTGCTCGCGGCCGTACAGGCGGGCAGCGAGCTCGCTCACCGCGTCGGCCACGAACGCGCAGGCAATCGCGGCCTCGAGGTCGCCGTGCGCGCCGTACTCGAGCATCGCGGACGCAGTCTCGACGGCGGCGGCCGCATGCGCGAGCTCGTACCCGAGCACCTGGTCGACGTCGGGCCCGCCGCCGGCAGCGAGGGCCCCGGCGCCCGCATGGACGACGCCGCGGGCCAGCTCCACCGCGTTCGCGGCTGCGGTCAGATCGGGGGTCGACATGCCCCGGAGGTTAGTGAGGGCCCCGTTCGCGGGCGGAATCGCTGCGCACAGCGGCGCGGACGCTGGGAGGCGCGCCGTCGGGCCCCGGCACCCGGCGCGCCGCGCGCCACGACTAGACACCAAGCGATGGTTGAGATTCGCGAGGAGTCCATCGGCGACCTGGAACGCCACGGCAAGATCTCGATTGCCTTTGAGGTCACCTCCCTGCTCGACGTGGAGGTCCTCGATGCCGGCCCTGACGGGATCCGGCTCGCCGAGGTGTCCGTCGAGGTGCCGTGGCTGAAGGACTACGACTCGGCTGACGGCGGACCGAGCCGTTGGGCCTCACGCTTCGATGTGACCAATTGGGGCCTGCTTGGCGCCTACAACGATCGGCGCCGCATCGGTGGGGCGGTCGTCGCCTTCGACACTCCGAACGTCCTCATGCTGCGTGGTCGTCGCGACTTGGCTGTGCTCTGGGATCTCCGGGTCGCTTCAGATTCCCGTCGTTCCGGTGTGGGGGCTGCGCTCTTCCGAGCCTCAGAGGAGTGGGCGCGCGAACGGGGATGCAGTGCGCTCGAGGTTGAGACGCAACAGGTCAACGTTCCCGCCTGTCGCTTCTACGTCCGGATGGGCTGCTCGCTCGCCTCCGTCGATCGCCACGCGTACGGCGAGCTCCCCGATGAGGTCCAGCTGATCTGGCGACGTCAGCTGAGCCCTCACGGGTAGACGCTCGACCCGGCGTGCTTGCATCACGACGAGCGCGCGAACGCGGCCAGCTCGTGTGGTGACATGACAGGCCTGGAGCCCGCGGTCCAAGGCTCGCGTGGTTCCCGTGGTTCCCGTGGTTCCACGTCTTCGGAGACCTGGAGATCCCAGATCGGTCGCGCTCGGCGGAGTTACACCTTTGGCCGAGCAGAGGACCCGATGAGGTCTGCGCCGCAGTGCCGGCAGACCTTCGCCTCGCGCTTCACGAACTCAGCGCATCGCGGGCATGTCGGCTCAGCCTTCACGAGCAACGTGATGAGCACGCCGAGCGGGCCCGCGAACAGCCCGAGGAGGAGGCCGCCGAGCATCGATTGTCCCTTCTCCTTCGCGATCGCGACGCAGAAGAGGGTGCTTGGGAGCCACAGGCCCATCAGGAACTCCATGCGGCGACTGTTCGGCGCTCGGCTCCGGTTCTCCTGCGCGAGCCCCGAGCAGTGTGCGGCGCTGTTCGCTACGCCAGTAGCTCGGCTGGACTGTCGCGGGGTCGAGCGATCGTCCCATGCAGCTGCTCGCTGGGTGTGCCGGGCCAACGTCTCCCACGGCCGAGCTGAGATGGCCGCACTGCTAGGAGATCGAGTGGGGGCCGAACGGCGTGAGGGGTCGGAGCTACGGCACCGACGGGAGCCAGCCGCACGCAGCCAAGACCGAGTCAGCGACCTCGCGCGCGGACGCTGTGTTCGGGACGATGAGCATCTCAACGGGCGTCGCGTCCATGTCTACGAACGCGACTGGGTCGCCAGGGCGTGCGAGGAGATCTGTCGCGGCCGCAGCAATCGTCGTCTTGCCCCAACCCGCAGGTGCCGTTCACGCAGAGCGCCCTGTCCAGCGCCTCCCCGTCCTACCATCGGTCTTCGCCCGGTCGGAGATCGGCACGCATGCGGTGTTCAGGTCTCCTGCAGCTTCGTGAACTGCAGAAGGACACCGCTCGGATCCCAGGCATGGGTAACCGTTGCTCCCCAGGCCTCGACCTTGGGCGTGGTCACGCGCACCCCCGGGAACTCGCCTGTGGCGATGAGGGACGCGACGCGGTCGTGCCAGGCGCTGGGATCCTCGACCATGATCACGAGCACGGAGTTCTCCGCCCAGTCTCGGACATAGAAGTCCTGCAGGTAGATCCTGTGATCGCCGAGCTGGAGGAGCGCCAGCGCGTCACCTGCCCAGATGGTCGTCCACCCGAGTGCCTCGTAGAAGCGATGCGAACGCTCGAAGTCCCGGGCTGCGATGAAGGGTCGAACGTCGTTGACGCCGAGCCGGCGATCCGTGATGTCGTCGGACACGACGCCATCCTGCCGGATCTCGATGTCGCTGGCGCGGCTCAGTTGGTTGCCTCGACGGTTGTCTCGTAGCGTCCAGCCTGTTCCACGGCGGCCAGTGCAGGAGATCTCGCCTCGATGACCACCCACGATCGGCCCTTCGGCCGGCACCTCGAGGACTTCACGGTCGGCGACGTGTACAAGCACTGGCCCGGCAAGACGATCACCGAGTACGACGACCACCTGTTCTGCATGATCACGATGAACCACCATCCGTTGCACACCAACGCGTGGTTCGCCGAGAACGAGACCGTTCAGGGCAAGAACGTGGTGGTCGGCAACCTCGTGTACTCGCTCGTGCTCGGCATGAGCGTTCCCGACGTGAGCGGTGCCGCGATCGCGAACCTGGAGATCGAATCGCTCCTGCACCCCAAGCCCACCTTCCACGGCGACACGATCTACGCGGTCACCAAGGTGCTCGACGTGAAAGAGACCTCCAAGGGCGACCGCGGCATCGTCACCGTGGAGACCAAGGGCGTGAACCAGCGCGGCGAGGAGGTCTGCTACTTCCGCCGCAAGCTGATGGTGTGGAAGCGCGAGCACGCGCCGTCGCGGAGCTTCCCCTACGACGACGCCTCCATCTTCGACGGCGAGTGACGAGAGCAGGCGGGCGTGCCGATCGATGATGTCGCGGCACGAGGCTTCGAGGCCGGAGCGCAGGCGTACGAGGCCGCTCGTCCCGGGTATCCGGACGAGGCGCTCGATGTGCTTCGCGATGCCGTAGGCATCGGGCCGGGGGTCGCGGTGCTCGACCTCGCCGCAGGCACCGGGAAGCTCACGCGCAGCCTCGTCTCGCTCGGCGCGTCGGTCACGGCAGTGGAGCCCGTTGCCGGCATGCGCGCGCAGCTCGCCGGCGTGCTACCCACGGTCGAGGTGCTCGAGGGCACCGCGGAGGCCATCCCGTTCCCCGACGGGTCGGTCGACGTGGTCGCGGTGGCGCAGGCGTTCCACTGGTTCGACGCGCCTGTCGCGTTCGCAGAGATCGCGCGCGTCCTGCGCCCGGGTGGCCGGCTCGCGCTCCTGTGGAACGAGCGCGACGAGGCCACCCCATGGGTGGCAGAGATGAGCCGCCTGATCCGCTGGCACGAGCGGACCGTGTCGCGCTACCAGCACGTGAGCTGGCCCGACATCGTGGCGGCTTCGGGCCGCTTCGAGCCGCTGCAAGAGCGCACGATCCGGTGGGAGCAGCCGATGACGCGCGACCTCCTCGCCGACCGGGTTCGCTCGATCAGCTACATCGCTGCGATGCCCGCACCGCAGCGGGAGCAGCTCGTTGCAGACGTCGTGCACCTCGTGCGGCGTCTCGCAGAGCCGATCCCGCTCCCGTACCTGTGCCGGGTGCAGTGGGCGACGCTCGCCTGACCGACCCGACCGCGCTGCTCTCCTGGTGGGAGGAGCAGCGCCGCGATCTGCCCTGGCGCGAGACCCGCGATCCTTGGGCGGTGCTCGTGTGCGAGGTGATGGCCCAGCAGACGCAGGTGGCGCGCGTCGCTGAGCGCTGGGCGCCCTTCCTCGACCGCTTCCCGACCCCCGCGACATGCGCGGCTGCACCGGTGGGTGAGGTGCTGCGCTGGTGGACAGGCCTCGGGTACAACCGCCGCGCGCTGCTCCTGCATCGCTGTGCGACTGAGGTCGTGGAGCGTCATGACGGTCGCCTCCCGCGCACGCTCGACGAGCTGCTCGCACTGCCGGGGATCGGCCCGTACACGGCACGTGCGGTCCTGGCGTTCGCGTTCGAGGACGACCACGCGATCGTCGACACGAACACTGCACGCGTGCTGGCACGATGGCAGGGACGGACGCTCACTGCCCGCGAGGCACAGGCCGCCGCTGACGACGCGCTCCCCGCGGGGTCGGCCTGGGCGTGGAACCAGGCCATGCTCGATCTGGGTGCCACGGTGTGCATCAGGCGCGCGCCGCGCTGCGCAGCATGTCCTGTGCCTGGTCGCTGTGCGTGGGCTCGCGCGGGCCATCCCGTCCCCGACCCTGCGGATGGCTCAGCTGGCGTGTCGGGTGGTCAGGGTCGCTTCGAGGGCAGCGACCGGCAGGGGAGGGGCCGACTCGTCGAGGCGCTGCGGGCGGGACCGCTGCACGAGCGCGACCTCGCGGCCGCGGCCGGGTGGCCCACCGACTCCGAGCGGGCGGCGCGGATCGCCGCCGCACTGGTCGACGAAGGTCTCGCGGTCGCGGATGGGACGCGGCTGACGCTGCCCGACGCGCGGTGATCAGCCGCTGAGGAAGTCGACCACCAGGGAGCTCACGATCGCGGGCTGCTCGAGCTGGAGGAAGTGACCGGCGTCGTCGACCACCTCCATCCGCGACCCGTCTGAGGTCAGGAACCCGCGAGCCATCTCGGCCACCTCGATGCCGAGGCAGCCATCGTCGCGGCCGTGCAGGTACAGCGTGGGCTGCGCGGTGACCTCCCCGGCCTTCGCCTGAACCGACTCGAGGGCGGGGTCGACGCCGACGTTGCCGAGCGTGGCGCGGTAGTAGCCGAGCGCGGCGGCGAGGTTGGCCGGGTCGCGAAGCGCGTCCTTCACGTGGGGGAGGTCGTCGCTCGCGTCGTACCCCGGTGACCAGTCGGCCCAGAGCCCGTCGATGAACGCGAGGTCGCTCATCCCGACCACCACGTCGGCGAGCGCGTGCTGGAAGAAGAACATGTACCAGGAGCGCTTCAGCTGCGCGTACGACAGGAACCCGCCGGTCACCGCGCCCGCCGGCGGCACGGCCATCGTGACCACGCGCCGCCAGCGATCCGGCTCGTGGTTGGCCGCGATGTACGTCGCCATCGCGCCCCAGTCGTGGCCGATGATGACCGCGTCGCCGTCGCCGCCCAGCGCATCGTGCAGCGCGCAGGCGTCGAGGCCGAGCACCGCGGTCTGGTAGCGGCCATCGGCCGGGACCGAGGTGGGCGCGTAGCCGCGCAGGAACGGGGCGACCGCGTGGTAGCCCGCGTCGGCCAGCGCGGGAAGGAGGTGCTGCCACGTCCACGCCGAGTCGGGGAACCCGTGGAGGCACAGCGCCAACGGGCCCGAGCCCATCTCGAGGTAGCCGAACGTGAGGTCGTTTGCGGTGGTCTGCGCCTCGGTGGGAGTCATGGGCGCGCACCGTAGCGCCGTGCACGTGTTCACCTTCGGCGTCGCGGGGTGAGACACCCGTCACACGAACGGCACCGCGGCATCCTCACAAGTAGCCTCGTTCCGCCAAGTGAACCGGGGGGTCCCACTGCTCAACGTCAGCTTCTTCGGTGTGCGGGGTTCGACGCCGTGCCCATGCGAGGCCAACCGCCGCTACGGCGGCAACACCTCGTGCGTGGCGCTCGAGTCGCCAGGTCATGCGCCGATCGTCCTCGATCTCGGTACGGGGCTGCGGTTCTGGGGCGAGACCCTCGATCCCGCGGAGCCCTTCGTCGGCTCCGCGCTCGTCACGCACATCCACTGGGACCACATCCAGGGCCTTCCGTTCTTCACGCCGGTCCTCCAGCCGGGGGCGGTCTTCGACGTCTACGGTCCGCCGCAGCCGGACCAGGGCAGCCTGACGGAGGCCTTCAACCAGTTCATGCGCCCCCCGTTCTTCCCCGTCACCACCACCGAGCTCCTCGGCGACATCCGCTTCCACGAGGCGTGGGACGAGGACCTCGAGCTCGACGGTGCGAAGGTGAAGGTGCGCTCGGTTCCGCACGTCGGACGGACCTGCGGCTATCGGGTCGAGATAGGCGGGTCGTCGGTGGCCTATCTCTCCGATCACCAGATGCCGCTCGACGGGAGTCACGACGTCACCGACGCAGTGCTCGAGCTCTGCGATGGCGTCGACCTGCTGATCCACGACGCGCAGTACACCGAGGACGAGTTCCCCGCGAAGGCCACGTGGGGACACTGCACCCCCGAGTACGCCGTGCACGTCGCGCGCGAGGCGGGCGCGAGACGCCTCGCCCTGTTCCACCACGACCCAACGCACCACGACGCGGCAGTCGACGCGATCCTTGCGAACGCGCGCACGCTCGTGGGCGGTTCGTCGGTGCTCGAGGTCATCGCTGCGCACGAGGGGCTCGTCATCTCCTACGCGTGACGCCCGATAGCGTCGCCGACATGAGCGCGCCGCCTGCCTTCGATTCCGCCAAGTACCGCCAGGTCCTCGGGCACTTCCCCACCGGCGTCACGGTGGTGACCGCGGTGCTCGACGGTGAGCCGGTCGGGTTGGCCGTCGGGTCGTTCAGCTCGGTGTCGCTCGAGCCTCCGCTCGTCGCGTTCTTCCCGGGGGCGAGCTCATCGTCGTGGCCGAAGATCGAAGCCGCCGGCTCGTTCTGCGTGAACATCCTCGCCGAGGCACAGGAGGAGGTGTGTCGCCGCTTCGCTTCGAAGGACGACGACAAGTTCGCGGGTCTCGGGTGGGCCCCCGCCGGGTCGGGCGCCCCGTTGCTCACCGACGTCCTGGCGTGGATCGACTGCGACATCGACTCGGTCACGCCCGCTGGCGACCACTTCTGCGTGATCGGCCGGGTCCGCGATCTCGGGATCGGTCACGACGGCGCACCGCTCGTGTTCTTCCGCGGCGGCTACGGCCGCTTCGCGGTGTAGCGGGCCAGGATGCCGGTCTACGCGCTGGGCGACGTCGTCCCCACGATCGATCCCACGGCGTACGTCCACCCAGAGGCGGTCGTCATCGGTGCGGTCACGCTCGGTGCGGAGTCATCGGTGTGGCCCTGCGCGGTGCTGCGTGGTGACCTCGGCGGCATCGTCGTGGGCGCGGGCACCTCGATCCAGGACGGGACGGTCGTGCACACCACGCCGGTGCACCCGACCCGGATCGGCAGCGACTGCGTGATCGGTCACAACGTCCACCTCGAAGGGTGCGCGATCGGCGACGGGTGCCTCGTCGGCTCCGGCGCGATCGTTCTCAACGGCGCGGTCGTCGAGCCCGAGGCCTTGGTGGGCGCAGGTGCGCTCGTGTCGGGGAGCATGGTCGTCCCGAGTCGCGCGATGGCGCTCGGCGTCCCTGCCACGATCAAGCTCGATGCGGTGCGTCCGGAGCTGCACATCGCTCCGGGCGTGATGGTGTATCGGGAGCGCGCCAAGACCTACCGAGCCGAGCTGCGTCGGATCGACTGACTACACCGGCTCCGGGGAGAGCTCGAGCAAGGTGATGGTGCCGTCGAGCGCCTGCTGGCGCGCCCAGGCCGCCACGAACGCGTCGTCGCTCAGGTAGATGAGCTGGAGCCCCGGCGTCAGCGCCCGGAGCTGGTCGAGCAGGTCCCACTTCCGATCGGCTGGAACGCGGAGCAGCACCTCGTCGAGGACCACCGGGATCGGATCGCCCGACGGTCCTGCAGACGAGGCCGCGCCCAGATGGCTTCGGATCTGCTGTTGGAGCTCGGCGATCGCGCTCGGATCCACGCCACTGTCGCGCCCTCCTGCCCGCGCCTCGAGCGACGTCACTCGACGCTCGACCGCCGCGTGGCGATCCGCGAGGCGCTCGATGTCCACCTCCACGTGCTCCTCGGCAAGCCGCGCCGCCAGCGCCGCGAGCCGCGCTTCGAGCTCGGGGATGTCTGGAGAGGCCGCCTCTGCCGCAGTGACCGTCGCCCATTCCGGTCGCCGGAGCGCGGCGGCGGACTTCTGCAGCTCGACGAGCTCCGACTCGAGCTCGGCGCTCGGTCGGGCCTGCGCCCGAACCGCCTCGCGCTCGGCGGCTCGGCTCACCGCCCACTCGAGCGCGCCGACGCGAGCGTCGAGCGGACCTGCCTCGAAGCCGAGCTTCAGCAGCAGCTCCTCGAGCTGCGTCGCGGCCTCGTCTTCCTCGCTCTCGGCCGCGGCGAGCGTGAGCAGGGCGCGAGCTGTCGCGCCGAGGTCGCACTGACGTTGGACGAGCTCAGTCAGCGTGTCGAGATCATCGAGGTCGTCGAGGTCCGCGTCTGCGAGCAAGTACGGCTCGATGGCCTCCGCCACTGCCTCCCGCGCGGCCACGGACGCTGGTCCGGCCTGTCCGTGCACCTGCTCGCGGAGCTGTTCGATCTCGTCGGCGGTGTCGCCCAGGTTGCGGAGGGCCTCGTGGTACTCCTCGATCTCCGTGCGCAGCTCGAGGGCCCGTTCGACGGTGACGTCGCCGCCGGTGAGGTCAGTCCACCGTGCTGCTGCCACACGATGTGCGGTGAGGGACGACTCCACCAAGACGCGAAGCTTGGGGTCGACGCTCGCCTCGACGCGCCGGATGTGGAAGCCGAGGTAGCTCGTGGCGTCTGCTCGCTCGAGGGCCTCCCGCTCGGCACGAACCGCTCGCGACCGGCGGAGGCTGGGGCGGATGAGCCCGGCCCCGGCTGCCACCGCCGCGCCGACCACTGCGACCGGCACCAGGATGGGTGCGGCGGTGAGCCCGAAGGCGCCCGCCGCCACCCCGAGCCCGCCCCCTCCGATGCCGGGGGCCTTGGCTGCGCCCGCGGCGCGCTCCGCGGCCTCGGCCGCGGCGTGCGCGAGCTCGATGCTCGCGACGGCCTCTGGTGTCGGGCCGATGTCGTCGACCTCGACCCCGCCGAGCGAGACCAGCACCTCGCGCATGCGCTCGATCGCGTCGCGCAGCTCGTCGGCGGTCTCCCAGAGCCTGTGGCTGTCGAGCAGGCCGAGGTCGGCGACCATCGGATCGGACGGCGCCGGGAGCTTCGACACCGACAGGGTCTGGAGCCGCTCGTCGAGGGCGTCGTGCGTCTCGCGGGCGACCACCAGCTCGTCGACGAGGCGCTTGAGATGCGCGGGCGGGTCCGATGGGATCGCCGCCAGCAGCTCGCGCTCCTCGGCTTCGGGCCTCGTCGCCCCGTTGAGGCCGGCACGAAGCTCGGCGACCGCGGCTGCTGCCTCTGCCCACACTCGCGCGAGGTCGCGCACCGTGTCCGCGCTCGACAACAGGTTCCGGTCCGAGTCGATGCTCGCCGTCCCAGCGTGCACCGCGGCCGCCTCCGCACGGACCTGCTCGAGACGCGCGAGGACTTGCGCGTACTCCCGCCGGGCCAGGCCGTCCCGAGCGGTGCGCAGCTCCTCCTCGAGCCGATCGATCTCGCGCTGGAGACCTTCTGCGGACTGCTTGTCGTTCATCGCTGCCTCGAGCTCTGCGGTCAGCTCCTCGAGGGTCGCGCGGGCTTCGACCAGCTCAGGCGGGTCGTCGTCGCGGCTCGTTCGGTGCAGCGGACCGAGGTCGGAGACGCTGAGGACCATGATCGACCGCAAGGCGGATCGGTCGGCACCGAGCGCGCCGAGGGGCACTGGTGCTGGGCTCCCGTCGTCGAAGGTCGTCACCGGGTGGTGGCCGTCCGACACGATCGTGAGCATGCGTCCAGCGGTGTCCGTGCACCTCAGGGTCGTGGCGTCGCCGAGACCCGTGACCGAGTCGAGGATGTTGTCGATGAGCGCCTGACGTTCGGGCGCGCTCAATCCTGAGAGCACCGTCAGCTCCGGGTGGAATCGCACCTGGAGCTCGCCTTCTCCGTCTCGCAGGGTCAGCTCATCGAACCGCACAACGTCTCCTCCGTTCGCCGTACCTACATCGGCGTTCGAGCGGCACACCTGTAGGCCGGTTGTGGGCCGTACGACCTAGGAACCAATCCGGACGAATCGGGTGGCGCCCGCGCTCGGTGACTCGGCCCCGGATCTGCGTGGGAGCCGCGACGGGCGCGCCGGTAAGTTGACCCGCGGGTCAAGGTTCGGGGGACGTCACCACATGCCACGGGGCACGAAGGGCACGAGCACGGGCTGGAGGCTCATCATCGACGCCTGCCGGACCCGTCGGCTCGGGATCTCGCTCGGCGTGCTCGTGGGGCTCGGCTGGACGGCGGCGAAGGTGAGCGTGGGCCTGCTCATCCAGCGAGCGGTAGATCGCGGCATCGAGGCGGACGACATGGCGGCGCTGCGGCACTGGGCGCTCGTGATCGCCGTCGTGGCGGCGATGGTGGGCTGCTTCACGGGCGTGCGGCGCTACCTCGCCTTCCGCGAGGCGCGGTGGATCGAGGCCGACCTCCGCGAGCGGCTGTTCGCGCACTTCCAGCGGCTGCACTTCGCCTATCACGACCGGGTCCAGACCGGACAGCTCATGAGTCGCGCCAACACCGACCTGCAGCAGATCCAGGCGTTTGTCGTCATGATCCCGCTGACGATCTCCAACGGTGTCACCGTGCTCGCCGTCACGGTGATCCTGTTTCGCACCGACCCGGTCCTCACGGTCCTCGCGCTCGGCAGCCTCCCGTTCCTCAACGTGCTCGCCACGCGGTTCTCGCGTCGACTGCACCCGGCGGTGCTCGGCATCCAGCAGGAGTCGGCGGAGCTGGCGTCGGTCGTGGAGGAGACCGTGGCAGGCGTGCGCGTCATCAAGGGCTTCGGCGCCGAGAAGGTGCAGGCCACGCGTCTCGCGGTCGAAGCGGACGACGTCTTCGAGCGGTCGATGGAGGCGGCTCGCGTGCGTGCCGTGTTCCTTCCTGCGCTCGAGCTGCTCCCCAACCTCGGGCTCATCGCGACACTCGGCTACGGCGGCCACCAGGTGCTATCCGACGACCTCCTCCTCGGAGAGCTCATCGCCTTCAACGTCTACGTCGTCATGCTCATCTGGCCGCTGCGGATGCTCGGCATGATCCTCGCGCAGGGCCAGCGCGCCGCCGCATCCGCCGAGCGGGTGCACGAGGTGCTCGACACCGCGCCAGTGATCGCAGACAGCGCCGGCGGCGTGCTGCTCCCGGCTGTCGGGCCCAGTGGCGGTCGTGGTGAGGTGTGCTTCGACGGCGTTCGGTTCGCATACGCGCCCGATCTCCCGGTCGTGCTCGACGCCTTCGATCTCGACGTGCCTGCGGGACAGTCGATCGCGCTCGTGGGTGCGACGGGGTCCGGCAAGACCACGGTCGCGCGCCTGCTCCCTCGCTTCTACGACGTCGTCGCGGGCAGCGTCCGACTCGACGGTGTCGACGTGCGCGAGCTGCGACTGCGCGAGCTCCGCAAGGCGATCGGGATCGTCTTCGAGGACACGTTCCTGTTCTCGGAGTCCATCGGCGCCAACATCGCCTTCGCGGACCCCGATGCACCGGCAGAGGCGATCGTCCGCGCCGCGCGCCTCGCCGGGGCGCACGAGTTCATCGATGCGCTCCCCGACGGCTACGCGACACCGATCGGTGAGCGCGGGTACTCCCTGTCAGGCGGCCAGCGCCAGCGAATCGCGATCGCTCGAGCCATCCTCGCGGACCCTCGCGTCCTCATCCTCGACGACGCCACCTCATCGGTCGATCCCACGAAGGAGCACGAGATCCGCGACGCCCTCGCGGAGGTGATGCGCGACCGCACGACGATCGTGATCGCGCACCGCCCGGCCACGATCGCGCTGGCCGACCGCGTGGTGCTGCTCGCCGACGGTCGCGTCGTCGCCGACGGCACCCACCAGGACCTCCTCGAATCGAGCGATGCGTATCGCGAGGTGCTCGCCGCCGCGGAACGCCGCGCGGCAGAGGTCGACCCCTCCCTCGAGGAGGTGGGCTGACCATGTGGATGCAGGGAGGTGTGGACGACGCTGACCGCCTCGACGCGAGGGCGGCGCGACACCTGATGCGCAGGGCCGCACGGATGCTGCGGCCCTATCGGCGCGACACGATCGTCGCGCTCGGCATGGTCGTGCTCTGGACCGCCACCACCTTGGCGGGCCCCTTCCTCGTGCGCCACGGCATCGACAAGGGAATCAAGGCCCACGACGCGGGCGCGCTCGATGCGGCGGTCATCGTCTACGTCGGCGTCGCGGTGATCTCCTACATCACCTACCGGTACCAGGTGCTGCTCATCAGCCGCATCGGCGAGTCGTTCCTGCGCGACCTTCGCCTGCGCGTGTTCGATCACCTGCAGCGCTTGTCGATGCCCTTCTACGACCGCGAGAAGGCGGGCGTGATCGTGTCGCGCATGACGAGCGACGTCGACTCGATGCAGGAGCTCATCCAGATGGGCCTGCTGATGTTCGTGAGCAACGGGCTCCTGTTGACCGTGTCGGTCGTGGTGCTCGCGGCAGTGTCGTGGAAGCTGCTGTTGCTCTCCGCGGTGTGCCTGCCGATGGTGATCCTCGCCAGCATCAAGTTCCAGCGCGACTCGAACACGGCGTACCTCGATGTGCGCGACGGGATCGGCAACACGCTGTCGCACCTGCAGGAGGGCATCGCCGGTGTCCGTGTCGTGCAGGCGTTCGGTCGAGAGGAGGTTGAGTCCGCACGGTTCCGGCGGGGGAGTCGCCGCCTCTTCGACGCACACATGCGCTCCGTGAAGATCTCGGCGTGGTACCTCCCGGTGATCGAGCTCTCCGGGCTGCTGACGACTGCCATCGCGGTCGGGATCGGCGGCTGGTGGGTGCACACCGGCGAGCTCACGATCGGCACCGTGACGTTCTTCATCCTCACGTTGTCGAACCTGTTCGAGCCGGTGCAGCAGCTCTCGCAGCTCTTCAACATCGTGCAGTCCGCAGGTGCGGCGATGAACAAGCTGTTCGGCCTGCTCGACACCCCGGTCGACGTCCCCGAGCGACCCGGCGCCGTGGACCTGCCCGAGCGCGGCGACATCCGGGTCGAGGCCGTGGACTTCGCATACCCCGGCGGGCCGCTCGTCCTCTCGCAGGTCTCCCTCGACATCCCCATCGGCGCGCGCATCGCCCTCGTCGGACCCACCGGCGCCGGCAAGTCGACCCTCGCGAAGCTCATCGCCCGCCTCTACGACCCCACGGGCGGTTCCGTGCGGTACGCCGGGATCGACCTGCGAGACTCCACCGCTCGGTCGCTGCGGTCTCGGGTGGTCGTCGTCCCGCAAGAGGGGTTCCTGTTCAACGGCACGATCCTCGACAACGTGCGCCTCGCTCGCGCCGGCGCCACCGACGAGGAGGTGCTCGACGCGCTCGAGGCGATCGGTGTGCGCGAGCGGTTCGCGTCGCTCCCCGACGGGCTGGGCACCGAGGTGCGCGAGCGCGGGTCACGGCTCTCCGCGGGGGAGAAGCAGCTGGTGTCGCTCGCCCGCGCCGCGCTGGCCGACCCGGCCGTGCTCGTGCTCGACGAGGCGACCTCGAGCCTCGATCCCGGCACGGAGGTGATCGTGGAGACGGCGATGACCCGGCTCATGGAGGGTCGGACGGTGATCGTCATCGCACATCGCCTCTCGACAGCGGAGCGCGCCGACCTCGTGGGCGTCGTGGCGGAGGGTCGGCTGCTCGAGCTCGGCACGCACACCGAGCTGATAGCCCAGGGAGGCCGCTACGCAGACCTGTTCGCCACCTGGTCGGGTGGGATCGGTGGGCCGGAATTGTTACCATCGCCATAGGAGAAATCCCCCCGAACGCCCTCCCCGTTCCGAAAGGCGCCTGATGGCCGTCACCGACCTTGATCTGTCGAAGTACAAGCTCGGCTGGAGCGACGCGGAGGACTACGTCTTCAAGCCGAAGAAGGGCCTCAACGAGGACATCATCCGCGAGATGAGCTGGATGAAGGGCGAGCCCGACTGGATGCTCGACTTCCGGCTGCGCTCCTACCGGGCGTTCCTGAAGCGCCCCATGCCCACGTGGGGCGGCGACATGTCGGAGATCTACCTCGACGACATCTACTACTACATCAAGCCCACCTCGGGCGGGGTCGTCGACCAATGGGACGAGCTCCCCGACGCCATCAAGAACACCTACGAGAAGCTGGGCATCCCCGAGGCCGAGCGCAAGTACCTCGCCGGCGTCACCGCTCAGTACGAGTCCGAAGTGGTCTTCCATCGCAACCGCGAGGACCTCGAGCGCCAGGGCGTCATCTTCTGCGACATGGACACCGCGCTGAAGGAGTACCCCGAGCTCGTCAAGCAGTACTGGGCCAAGATCATCCCGCCCAACGACAACAAGTTCGCGTCGCTCAACTCGTCCGTCTGGTCGGGCGGCAGCTTCATCTACGTGCCGCCGGGCGTCGAGGTGGAGATGCCGCTCCAGGCCTACTTCCGCATCAACGCGGAGAACATGGGCCAGTTCGAGCGCACGCTGATCATCGCCGACGAGGGCTCGAAGGTGCACTACATCGAGGGATGCTCCGCGCCTGTGTACACCACCGACTCGCTGCACTCCGCGGTGGTGGAGATCGTGGTGAAGCCGTCGGCTCGAGTCACGTACACGACGATCCAGAACTGGTCGAACAACGTCTTCAACCTCGTCACGAAGCGGGCGAGGGTGGAAGCCGAGGGTCACATGGAGTGGATCGACGGCAACATCGGCAGTCGTCTCACCATGAAGTACCCCGCGGTCTACATGGTGGGCCCGAAGGCGTCGGGTGAGGTTCTCTCCGTGGCCTACGCTGGCGCGGGTCAGCACCAGGACGCGGGCGCCAAGATGGTGCACGCCGCGCCAGAGACCACCAGCAAGATCGTGTCGAAGTCGATCTCCAAGGACGGCGGTCGCACGAGCTACCGCGGCCTGGTGCGCGTCGAGGACGACGCCTACGGCTGCAAGAGCCACGTGCAGTGCGACGCGCTGATCCTCGACGAGGACTCCGTCAGCGACACGTTCCCGTACATGGAGGTGGGCGCGCGCGACGCCACCGTCGGCCACGAGGCCACCGTGTCCAAGGTGGCCGACGAGCAGCTCTTCTACCTGATGAGCCGCGGCCTCTCCCAGGAGCAGGCGATGGGCATGATCGTCAACGGCTTCATCGAGCCGGTCACGCGCACGCTCCCCATGGAGTACGCCGTGGAGTGGAGCCGCCTCATCGAGCTTCAGATGGAGGGCTCCGTCGGCTGACGGCTGCGGGCGTCGCTTCGCTCCTGCCTCCGCCTGGGCGTCGGGAGCGCAGTTCCGCTAGCTCCCGCCGCGGTCGGCTGACGGCTGCGGGCGTCGCTTCGCTCCAGCCTCCGCCTGGGCGCCGGGAGCGCAGTCCCGCTAGCTCCCGCCGCGGTCGGCTGACGGCTGAGACGGCTGACAGCGCTTCCATGCGAGGCGCTGGCAGACTGATCTTGTGCCGATGCGGGAGGACTGCAAGTACTTCGAGAGCCGGACCTACTCGAACGGCGAGACCGTTCGGAAGTGCGATCTCGACCTCGCGCCGGAGGCCCCATGGCGCTGTCCCACCGACTGCCCGAAGTTCACCAAGCGGCTCGCGGACGTCAACTGGAGCCACGGCACGCTGGTGACCCCACCGACGCCCGAGGAGCCGACGGCGGCCTTCGATCGCAACGACGGCTCGGTGGCGGCCGTGCTCGACGAGGCCGAGGACTTCATCAACTCGATCGGTGCCCAGGTCCTCGCCGAGGTGCAGTCTGAGCAGCCGAAGCCCGGTCGGCTCAAGCGGCTCTTCCGCCGCAAGCCCTAACAACCAACGTCTGTGAACACCTACGACCGCATTCCGGACGTGGCGGTTCACAGACGTTGGTTGCTGCGGTTCGTGCGCCGGTAGGATGTCCCGGTTTCCGGGGGCCAACGAGGCCCCCGTTGCGCGACTCCGAGAGGTTCCCCCTGAGCTCGTTCACGCCCGCAGCCCTCGTCGCTCCCGACGGCCCGCCGTGGCTGTCGGCTCGGCGCGCAACGGCAGCTGAGCGGCTCGCGAGCGCGGCGCTGCCGACGGTCGACGAGGAGGTCTGGCGCTACAGCCGGATCGCCGACCTCGACCTCGAACGGTTCGGACCAGCCGCGCCAGAGAGCACGTTCGAGCACGGGGACCTCGGTCGAGCACGTGT
>JBQTHC010000054.1:0-18267 GCA_052390255.1 Microthrixaceae bacterium | reverse complement strand
GTCCTCACCCGAGGAGGCGGTGGCGCGCACCCAGGCGCTGGTCCGCTCGTCCTCGTCACCCATCCACAGCTCCCAGGGGAGGCGTTGGGCCCGGCCATCGTCGTCGACCAGCAGCTCCCGCTTGGTGTAGATGGCGTCCTGCCGGGACTGGAAGGAGAACTCGAACAGCTTGGTCTCGGTGATGGCCTCCGTCGGGCAGGCCTCGACGCACAGATCGCAGTGGATGCAGCGCAGGTAGTTGATCTCGTAGACGAACCCGTAGCGCTCACCGGGCGACACCGGATCGTCGGGCGAGTTGTCGGCGCCGCGCACGTAGATGCACCTCGCGGGGCACACCCCCGCGCACAGCTCGCAGCCGATGCACTTCTCCATCCCGTCCTCGTACCGGTTGAGGACGTGGCGACCGTGCAGTCGCACCGGCTTGTGGCGCTTCGGGCCGGCGTCCTTCACATAGGGGACCGTGACCGTCTCACCGGAGTGCGTGCTCTTGAAGAGCTTGCCGAAGGTGACGCGGAAGCCGTCGAGGTACCCCATCAGGCGCGCACCTCCGCGAGCTGGTCACGTCGCCGCTGCGAGGTGCGGATCGCCGAAGCGAGGAGCGCGTAGGCCAGGAGCATCACCGCGAAGCCGACGGTCACCACCACCGGCAACGCCCAGCTCTCGTCCCGCGCGACGTTGATCGTGGCGAGCAGGAGCATCCAGCCGAGCGCGAGCGGGATCAAGACCTTCCAGCCGAGGTCCATCAGCTGGTCGTAGCGGAAGCGGGGCAGCGTGGCACGGAACCAGATGAACATGAACAGGAAGACGACCAGCTTCGCGAGGAACCAGATCGGGCCCCAGATCCAGTCGGGCCCGGCGAACACGGGCCCGGCAGGTCCACCGAGGAACAAGGTGACGATGATGGCCGACATCGTGACGGTGTTCATGAACTCGGCGAGGTAGAAGAGCGCGAACCGGATCGACGAGTACTCCGTGTGGAACCCGCCGACGAGCTCTTGTTCGGCCTCGACGAGGTCGAAGGGCGGGCGGTTGAGCTCCGCGGTCCCGGCGATCACGAAGATCAGGAACGGCACGACTCCTGTGACCACGAGGTTCCAGCGAGGGATCAGCCCACCGAAGCCCGCACCCGCCTGGCTCATCACGATGTCGTGCGTCGACAGGGACCCCGCCATGAGCACGACGGTGACGACGGACAGCCCGAGCGCCGCCTCGTAGGAGACCATCTGCGCGGACGCGCGGACCGAGCCGAGCAAGGGGTACTTCGAGCCGGACGACCATCCGGCGAGCATCACGCCGTAGACCGCGATCGACGAGGCCGCGAGGACGAGCAGCACGCCGATCGGCGGATCGGCGAGCTGGAGCCAGGTGTAGTGGCCGAAGATCTTGACCGCGCCCTGCTTCTCGTCGGTGAAGACCCCGCCGACCGGGATCACCGCGAACGCGAGGAACGCGGGGACCATCGAGAGGAACGGCGCCAGGATGAAGATCTTGCGGTCGGCCCGATCCGGGAGCAGGTCCTCCTTGAAGAAGAACTTGATGCCGTCAGCCAGTGTCTGGAGGATGCCGAAGGGACCGGCCCGGTTCGGGCCGATCCGGTTGCTCATGTCGGCGTGGAGCTTGCGCTCGAACCAGATCATGAGCATCACGGCGACGAGCAGCAGCGCGAAGGTGACCACGACCTTCAGCAGCACGATCAGCACGATGCCGAAGTCGATGTCGCCGGCGAGGAGCGGGTCGAGCGCGAGGAGGTTCATGCTCGCTCCACGCGGACCTCGGTGGTGGCCTTCGTCGCGTCGAGGATCGCACCGATGGCCGGACCCTGGTTGACGACGACGGCGGCCGATCCACGGGGCACGCCGCTGTCGGCGTAGACCGCAAGCGTGACCGATCCGGACGTTCCTGCGAGGGTGACGTTGTCGCCGGACGCCACGCCGAGCTGATCGAAGTCGTGCGGGTTCACGCGCACGGTCGTGCCGCTCACGAGGCCGGCGAGCGAGGGCGACTTCTGGGTGCCGGTCCCTAGGTCGTACAGCCGCCGCGTCGCCACGAGGCGTAGCGAGTACGCATCGAAGGCGGGCGCGGTGATGCGCTCGGGAGCGCCCAGCGCGACCAGCGCCGGCCGGTCCGGATCGGTGCGCACCGGGGCGACGATCCCGTCACGCGCCTCGGCCTCGTGCAGGCGGTCCCAGGTGATGCCTGCATGGCTGGGTGCGAGCGCCTCGATCTCCGCCCAGATCTGCTCGACCGAGTCCAGCCCGAGATCGCCGCCGAGGAGGCGGGCGAGCTCCGCCGCGATCATCCAGTCGGCCCGCGCTGTGCCTGGTGGCGTGATCTTGCGCGCCACGGTGCTCACGCGGCCCTCGATGTTCGTCGTCGTGCCGTCGACCTCCGCGTAGCCCGCCGCGGCGAGGACGATGTCGGCCTGGCGGGCCGCGCCGGTGAGGAACTGCTCCACCGCGATCACCGTGCGCGCGCCCGCGAGCGCGCGCGTGGCGAGTGCGGTGTCCGGGAAGTTCGCGAGCGGGTCGGCCCCGACCAGCACGAGCACGTCGAGCTTGCCGGCGGCGGCCGCCTCGAGGATGCCGCGCGCGTCCATCCCACGCTCGGTCGGGACGGTCACCCAGCCGCCGTCGTGGAACCAGGCACGGCCGGCGTCGAGCGTGACGCGCCCGGGCAGCATGCCCGGCGCGAGCCCCATGTCGAGCGCGCCATGCACGTTGCCTCGCCGCAGCGCAGAGAGGAACCGCACCTCGGGGTGCGCGACGTGGATCGCGCTCGCGGCTGCGACCGCGCCGGAGCCGTCGTCCGCGATGTTCGCCCGACCGAGCACCACCGTGACGGGACCGTTCGCGAGCAGCGCGCCGACAGACGCGATCACGTCGGGTTCGATGCCGCCGACCGCGCGCTCGGAGGAGCCCGCCAGCAACGCCGTGACGACCTCGCCCTCGGCGCCGGGACGGTGCAGGAGCGTCGCGGCGGCGAGGTCGGACGCGCTGGTCCGCTGCGGCGCCAGCTCGACGACGGTGACCTTGTCGCGAAGCACCGCGTGACGGAGCCTCAAGAACAGGACGGGCAGCTCCTCCTTCAGATCGGGCGCGAGGAGCAGGACCGTGCCGCCGGGCGCGAGCGCGTCGTCGATCGTGGCGCGAGGGAGCCCGAGCACGACCTCCGCCGGCAGGCCGTCGCCGAGCTGCGCGTCGACGTGGTCGGTGCCGACGACGCCCTTCGCGAGCTTCGCCCAGGCGTAGGCGTCTTCGTTCGTGAGGCGAGCCCCGCCGAGCACCGCGACGCGCGCGGGGTCTGCGTCGCGCAGCGCAGCGGCCGCCTTCGAGAGGGCTGCGCCCCACGAGACCGGCGCGAGCGACTCGCCCGTGCGGACCAGTGGCGCCCCGAGGCGGTCGGCGCTGTTCACCGACTCGAAGCCGAACCTGCCCTTGTCGCACAGCCAGCCCCAGTTGACAGGATCGTTGTCGACGCCCTGGTAGCGCAGGATCTCGTTGCGGCTCGACTGCACCAGCGTGCGGCATCCCACCGCGCAGGTGGTGCAGGTGCTCTCCACCTGATCGAGGTCCCAGGGACGAGCCTTGAAGCGGTACGGCGACGCGGTGAGCGCACCGACCGGGCAGATCTGCACGGTGTTGCCGCTGAAGTCGCTCGCAAAGGGGTGGTCGGGGAACGTGTTGACCTGCGTCTGGTTCCCGCGGTCCTGGAAGTGGATCAGCGTGTCGCCGGCGACGTCGCTCGCGAAGCGCGTGCAGCGGTCACAGAGGTTGCACCGCTCGCGGTCGAGCGCCACGAGGTCGCTGATCGGGATCGGCTTCTCGAAGTGCCGCTTCTCCTCGACGAATCGGCTCTCGCCGGGACCGTAGGACATCGTCTGGTCTTGAAGCGGGCACTCGCCGCCCTTGTCGCACACGGGGCAATCGAGCGGGTGGTTGACGAGGAGGAACTCGAGCACGCCGTCTTGCGCCTTCTTCGTCACCTCGCTCTCGGTGTCCACGACCATGTCGGGAGCAACGTCGATCATGCACGACGGTTGGAGCGAGGGTCCGCGGCCGGTGTCGATCTCCACGATGCACATGCGGCACATGCCGACGGACTCCATCCGCGGGTGGTAGCAGAAGCGCGGGATGTAGGTGCCGTTGCGCTCTGCGGCCTCGATCACGAGCTCACCAGGGCGCGCCTCGATCGGCTTGCCGTTGAGCGTGAGGATCACGGCGTCCACCGACGCCCCCGTCTCAGCCACCGGCAGCCCCGCTCGCGGCCGCGACGGGCATCGGGAGGTACGCCTTGCCGCTGATCGACACGGGCGACTCGGCGGTCCCCCCGCAGTACGCGATGAACTCGTCCTTGAAGCGCACGACGGCCGAGGCGATGGGCGACACGGCGGACGGGCCGAGCGGGCAGATCGTGGTCTGCTTGGGCGGCCATGCGATCCCGGGGCTGATGTTGTCGCAGACGTCGAGCAGCAGCCCGACGTCGTCGGGCCGTCCGTGACCGTCGAGGATGCGTCGCAGCACCTTCTCGAGCCAGCTGGTGCCCTCGCGGCACGGTGCGCACTTGCCGCAGGACTCGCGGGCGAAGAAGCGCACCACGCGCCATGCAGCCTTGACGGCGTCGGTCGTGTCGTCCATCACGACGATCGCGCCGGATCCGAGCATCGACCCAGCGGCGCCCACGGCACCGGCCTCGAGGGGAAGGTCGAGGTGCTCGTCGTAGAACCAGGGCGCGGAGGCGCCACCCGGGATGAACGCCTTCAGCTGGTTGCCGTCACGGATGCCCCCGCCGTAGCTCGGGGCGAAGATGAGATCTCGGAACGTCGTGACGCCGAACTCGACCTCGTACACGCCCGGCTGGCGGACGTGACCCGACACCGCGAACATCCGCATGCCGCGACTGGACTCCGCACCCAGCGCGGCGAAGCGCGCTCCCCCGTTTGTGATGATCCACGGCAGGTTGGCCACCGTCTCCACGTTGTTCACCACCGTGGGCTGCAGGTAGAGGCCCTTGACCGCGGGGAAGAACGGCGGCTTCAGGCGCGGCATCCCGCGGTTGCCCTCGAGTGACTCGATGAGCGCTGTCTCCTCACCGACGATGTACGCGCCAGCGCCCCAGTGCAGGACGATGTCGACCGAGAAGTCGGTCCCGAGGATGTTCCGACCGACGTAGCCAGCCGCGTAGGCGTCGTTGAGCGCCTGCGCGATGCGCTCCTGCGCGAGCGCCATCTCGCCGCGCACGTAGAGGAAGGCCTGCGCAGCACCGATCGCGTAGCACGCGATGAGGACCCCCTCGATGAGCTGGTGAGGATCGCGCTCCATGAGGAGCCGGTCCTTGTAAGTGCCCGGCTCGCTCTCGTCGCCGTTGACGACGAGGTAGCGCGGCCACACGCCCGGCGGGCAGAAGCCCCACTTCGTTCCGGCGGGGAACCCGGCCCCGCCGCGGCCGAGCAAGCTCGCCGCCTTCACCTCGTCGCCCACCTCGGTCGGCGTCTTCGCAAGCGCCGCCCGAAGGCCCTCGTACCCGCCCGTGGCGAGCGAGCGCTCGATCGTGTGGCTGTCCGTGTGCCCGAACCGGGCCGTGATGATGGGGGGCGCGTCGCTGAGGGTCATGACCCTGCGCTCGCCTCCGCTGCGCCTCGAGCGCGCAGCCACACCGGCTCGTCGGCGACCCCTGGGATCGCGTTCCCGGCGCGCCGCTCGGCCGGGATCTCCTGGCGGACCCGGGCGAGCACGCCGTGCTTGGGGACCTCGTGGGCGCGACGGCCGGCGCGGAGGTCTTCGAGCAGCGCGTCCACCTCCGCGTGGCTCACCTTGTGGAAGTAGCGGTAGTTCACCTGGAGGCACGGGGCCTCCGTGCACGCCGCGATGCACTCGACGTCCTCGAGGGTGAAGGTGCCGTCGGCAGTTGTGCTCCCCGCCTTGATGCCGAGGCGGCCCTCGAGGTGGTGCAGGAGCTCCTCGCCGCCGAGGAGCATGCAGGCGATGTTCGTGCAGACGTTGACGAGGTAGTCGCCGACCGGCTCGCGCTTGAACATCTCGTAGAACGAGCAGGTCCCGAGCACCTCCGCCGGCGTCACCCCGACGAGCTCGGCGATGTGGGCCATCGCGTCGTCGGTCACGTGGCCGTCCTGCTCTTGTGCGAGGTGCAGCAGCGGGATCAGCGCCGACTTGGCGCGGGGGTAGCGAGCGATGAGCTCGCGCGCCAGCATCGTGTTCTCGGCGGTGAACCGGGGCATCGTTGTGAATCCTTGCACATGCCCGTGGCGGGGAGACCAAGGGGTCCGGGCACGGCGGGTCGGACGTTAGCGGTCACCACTGGATCGGGCCGAACCCGGCGGCGCCGACCGCAAGGTCCACCCTCTCCGTGCCGGCCGTCGCCGGACACGACCGGTCACGCGGGGCGTCGGGGGAGGGTGACGCGCACGGTGCACCCGCCGTCCTCGTTGCCGTCGATGGCGATCCTGCCGTGATGGTTGGCCACGACACGAGCGCAGACGGCCAACCCGATCCCGAGACCGGGGGTGTCGCTGCTGCGATGACGGGCGAACATCTCGAGCACGTCCTTGCGGTGCTCTGGGGGGATGCCGACCCCGTTGTCGGCGACGCTGATCACGACCCGGTGTGCGCCCTCCTCGGTGGCCTGGACCACGACGGCTGGCGCTCGATCCGGGCGTCGAAACTTGAGCGCGTTGGCGATGAGGTTCTGGAGGAGCTGTCGGAGCTGTGTGGGGCTCCCGTCGACGATCGGCATCGGGCCGACCGTGACGGAGGCTCCGGTCTCCACCACGACCGCGCCCAGGTCGTCGAGCACGTCCTCGGCGAGGGCACCCAGGTCCACGGGCTCCGCCGGTCCGACAGGCGCTCCCGCCTGCGCCACCGAGAGGACGTCGTCGATGAGGAGGCGCATCCGTTCGGTCGCCCGCTGGATGGCGTCGGCGTAGTCAGTCGCATCCCGCTGCTGGGTGGGGTGCTCGACCGCGATGGCGCGCAGGACCTCGAGGTAGCCCTGCACCACGACGAGCGGCTGGTTCAGGTCATGGGAGACGATCGCCGCGAACTGCTGGAGCTCACGGTTGGAGCGCTCCAGCTCGGCGTTGCGCGCAGCGAGCGCCCGGGCGGTGGCCGCCCGCTCGACGTCGGCGTGGCACCGCTCGACCGAGCTCACGATGAGCTCGCCCATGGTGCGGATCCTCGAGATCGTGGCGGGCTCCCAGGCCCGCGAGCGTCGACGAGCCTCGAAGCCGATGAAGCCGACGGTCTGATCCTTGGCGACGAGCGGCACGAAGAGGATCGAGCGGACCCCGTCGTTTCGCAGCGCCTCGAACGCCTCCGGACAGCGGGGGACGAGCTCCTCGATGTCCTCCGCGTGGATCACCTCACCCGAGCGCAAGCTGTGGAACCAGAAGCGCTGCGCTTCCAGGGGAAGCTCGGGGATCGGCGTGTTCCGCTGCTCGACGCCCGGCGCCCACCACTCCTCGAACGCGTCTCCCGCCGACCGGCCCTCGACGGCTGTCTTCAGCACGTACGCGCGATCCGCCTCGACCGCCTCGCCAAGGCGCTTCAGCGCGCTGTGGATCGTGACGGAGACGTCCGGTGGGTCCACGCCGAGGAGCTCGGTGGACACCGCCATCACCAGGTCCTCGAGTGGGGCGATCACCGCCCCCAGCCTGCCACCGATCCGTGCTCGACTCCCCCGCCTACCGCTGGTGGGGCGCTCTCAGCGGTCGACTTCGCCCATGATCGGGTCGACCGAGGAGATCGCGGCCACGGCGTCGGCGATCAGCCCGCCGCGCATCATGTGCGGGAGCGTCTGCAGGTTCACGAAGCTCGGGCCGCGGATGTGCATCCGGTAGGGCTTCGCGGAGCCGTCGCTCACGATGTAGCAGCCGAGCTCGCCACGCGGCGACTCCACCGCTGCATAGGCCTCGCCCGCCGGCACCTTGAAGCCCTCGGTGAAGATCTTGAAGTGATGGATCAGCGCTTCCATTGACTCGTCGATGCGGGCGCGAGGCGGCGGCGTGACCTTCTTGTCCTGGATGCGGTAGTCGCCTGGCGGCAGCAGGTCGAGGATCTGGCGGATGATCCGGATCGACTCGCGCACCTCGTTGAGGCGGATGGCGTAGCGATCGAAGCAGTCGCCGTAGCTGCCGACGACCACGTCGAAGTCCACCTCGCTGTAGTGCAGGTACGGCAGGTCGCGACGCAGATCCCACGGCACGCCGGTCGAGCGCAGGATCGGGCCGGTCGCGCCGAGCGCGATCGCCTCCTGCGCGGTGATGACCCCGACGCCCTGCAGGCGCTCGCGGTAGATGGGTTGGCCCGTGAGGAGCACGTCGTACTCGTCGAGGCTCGCAGGGATCGCGTCGACGAAGCTGAGCACCGCGTCACGCCAGCCGTCGGGCAGGTCGGCAGCGACACCCCCAGGACGGATGTAGTTGTGGTTCATCCGCAGCCCCGTGATCATCTCGAGGAGGCGCAGGCCCTCCTCGCGATCGCGCCAGCCGTACAGCATCATCGACACCGCACCGATGTCCATGCCGTTGGTGGCGAGGAAGAGCAGATGGCTCGTCATCCGGTTGATCTCGGTGAGGAGCATGCGGATCCACTGCGCCCGTGCCGGGATGTCCTCTGCGATGCCGAGCAGCTTCTCGGTGGTGAGCGAGAAGGCGAGCTCGGAGAACAGCGGCGACGCGTAGTCCATCCGGGTGACGTTGGTGGGCCCCTGCAGGTAGGTGAGGTCCTCGCCGGTCTTCTCCATCCCGGTGTGCAGGTAGCCGATGACCGGCTTCGTGCGGAGCACCGTCTCGCCCTCGAGCTCGAGCATGAGGCGCAGCACTCCGTGCGTGCTCGGGTGCTGCGGGCCCATGTTGATGATCATCGTCTGGTCCTCGGACGGGCCCTCGCCCACCAGATCCGCTGCCTCGGCCTCGGAGAGCCGAAGCGTCGCGCCGAGCTCGCGCAGCAGCTCGTCGGCGTTGGCGGACGAGCGCGAGGTCATCTCCTGCGCGCCCTCGGAGGTCTCGATGCCCGAGCTGCGATCGAGCGCGGTCACGTGGCGTCCCGTCGGTCCGCGGCCTTGAACTGCACGGGGATGCGGCCGATCGCCTCGTCCTTGCGCAAGGGGTGACCGTCCCAGTCCTCGGGCATCAGGATGCGGGTGAGGTCCGGATGCCCCTCGAACGCGATCCCGAAGAGGTCGAAGGCCTCGCGCTCCATCGCCTCGGTGCCGGGGTGCACGTCGAACAGCGACGGACAGGTCGGGTCGTCCGCGGGCACTTGCACACGGATGCGGAGCCGCTCGCGCGCGGCGTGCGACATCAGGGTGACGACGACCTCGAAGCGCTCAGGCGTGAGGCCTTCGGGCAGCGGTCGATCAGCGTCGTAGTGCAGGTAGTCGACGCCGCACAGATCGAGGCACATGAGGAACTCGTCGTCGTCGCGCAGCGTGCGCACGAGGCCCGCAAGCTCCGTGCGCGTCGCGTGGAGCACGCGGTCGCCGTGGCTCCAGGTGACCGGTACGCCATGCACGAGCTCGATCGTCGGGGCGCTGGGCTCCTGGAGCGGCGGCGCGTCGGTCATCAGCGGGTGCCCGCGCCCGACAGGGTGACGGGCTGGTCGGAGCGCTGGCCGTCGAGCTGCGTCACGTGGAGCCCGAGCCCGACACCCGGCCGACGGGTCAGGTGGCCGTCGCGGATCTTCTCGTGGAGCGTGTTGATCGCATGCAGGAGCGTCTCCGGACCGGGCGGGCAGCCCGGCGCGTACACGTCAACGGGCACGATCTGATCGACGCCCTGCACGAGCGCGTAGTTGTTGAACATGCCGCCGCTGCTCGCGCAGACGCCCATGCTGATGACCCACTTGGGTTCCATCATCTGGTCGTAGATCTGCCGCAGGACCGGGGCCATCTTCTGGCTCACACGACCAGCGACGATCATGAGGTCGGCTTGGCGGGGCGAGGCGCGGAACGTCTCCATGCCGAACCTCGAGATGTCGTAGTGCGGCCCCCCCGCTCCCATCATCTCGAGCGCGCAGCACGCGAGCCCGAACGTGGCGGGCATCACCGACATCCGGCGCGCCCACTTCACGAGGTCCTCGAGCTTGCCGGTGAGGAAGTTGTGGTCGAGCCCCTCGAGGCCCTGGCTCACGTCCCAGCCCATCAGCTCGACTCCTCCGCGGCCGACGCCGCTGCGCCCCGACCCTCGAGGCCGACCCGCTTCACGGTGGTGTTCGCCGTGCGCGACGCGGTGACCATCGGCGAGAGCCGGCGAGCCTTGTCGGTGGGCCCCCAGTCGAGCGCGCCGTTCGCGAGGAGGTAGAGGAACGACACGAACACCGCAGCCGCGAACACGAGCACCTCGACGAGCCCGTATGCACCGAGGTCGCGGTAGATCACCGCCCAGGGGTACAAGAAGATGATCTCGATGTCGAAGACGATGAAGATCATCGCGATCAGGTAGAAGCGCACCGGGAACCGCTCCAGCGTCTCTCGGCCGGGCACGATGCCGCTCTCGTACGGCGAGCGCTTCGCGACCGTCGACGACTTGGGCGCGAGCAGTCCCGACGCGACGCGGCTCAGCGCCGCGAAGAGGACGGCCAGGATGGCCAGGGCGACGACGGGGAGGTACTGCCCCATCGCGGTCAGCCCTCCGTGGTGGCTGGCAGGAGGCCGCGCACCTCGGCGACGCGCTGGTCGCGCCGGTGGAGCTGCACGCACAGCACGGCGAACATGATCCCCGACGACAGGCAGAGCATCGCCCCGGGGAACCGACGGTCACCGAGGTTGCGCTCCATGATCACTGACACCACCGGCTGCGCGGGATCTGCCTCCGGTGTGGGAGGCGGCTGGCCGGGCTCGGCCACGACCTTCACGACAGGCTGGATCTGGATGATCGCGTAGTGCGGTGGGTGCCTGAGCTCCACGAAGGTGGTCTTCAGCTTCCGTACGAGCCGATCGATCCGGCTCGGATCCTCGGGAAGGCGGGACTTGCCCCCTCGCTCGAAGGAGTAGATCGACACGTAGTCGGTCGCACCCGCGATGCCGAGCGCCGGGATCTTGTGCTCGGCGAAGTACTCGTCGACCGTGGCCTTGGCCTCGCCGAAGCTCGCGTTCGACTCGGGCAGCAGGCGCCACCCGCCGAGCGGCGCCTCGAGGTCCTTGCGCTGCGCGCTGAGCTCCTCGTCGGTGAGCGTGTTGAGCTCCTCGTGCTCGGGCAGCTGCGAGGTGTCGAGCTGGTGGGCTTCGCTGAGCCCGGCGTCCTGCAGGCCCGGGTAGACGATCTCCTTGACCTCCCAGCGGTTGATGTCGCCGAGCATGCCGATGCTCCCGTACGCCCACCAGATGCCGCCCATGATCGTGAGCCATCCGAAGATCGCGGCTGCGGCGATCATGAAGCCGAGCCGCACCCCGAGGTTGGTGATCAGCAACAGGTAGACGGACCCGATGAGCGTGACGACGCCGACCCCGAAGGCGAGGAAGCCCCGGATCTGCGGGTCCCACGCGATGCCGGCCAGGGTGTGCAGCAACATCGCTCAGGGCTCCTGCGTGGTGGTCGTCGTGGTCGAGGGCGGTGGCGTCGTGCAGTTGGGGATCGCCTCGCCGCCGAGCGAGGCCTCGTAGCAGGCGACCGCGCGGATCATGCCGTCGGTGAACATGCCGTCGCCATCGGCGTCGTCATCGAGGTCGCTCTTGTCGTCGGGGTTGTCGCCGAAGCCGGGCATGCGGCCCGTGCCTTGACCGCGCTGACCGTAGAGGATGCCGAACTGCGAGCCCTTGTGCAGGAAGTCGATCAGGCTCTCGACGGTGAGGAACTGGCGCGGCACCACCGGGTAGTCGAGTGAGAACCCGAAGGCGCCCGACCCGTCAGGGAACCCGACGTAGTCGCTCAGGTCCGCGGACTTCGGCTGCGCGGAGCCCTTCACGATCGACGCGCCCTTCGTGTGGCAGCGAGCGCAGGAGTAGGCGCCACCGGCGACGCCGCTGTCGATGCCGAGGTTGAAGATGGCTTTGCCGACGGCCGGGTCCGTGTAGTCGATGGGCGCGCCCTCATCGAGGCCCAGATCCTTGCGGATGGCCGCCTCGATCTGTGCCTTCGCCTCGTCGGAGGTGAGCTGGATGGAACCGATGTAGGCGATGAGCTCGTCGAGCTGCTGGGCGGTGAGCGGACCGCCACCGTCGAGACCCCACGCCGGCATCGGCGTGCCGGGGCGACCGTAGGTGAGGATGTCCCGCAGCTCGGCCTTCGTGTACCGCAGGAGCACCGTGTTGAGCGCCGGAGCCTGCCAGGTGACCGACGCGACGAACTTCGACTTGCTGTCGGTGAGCGTGAACGGCGCGCTCCCGCCGACTCCGGCGGCGCCATGGCAGCCGGCACAGTTGTACCCGCCCTCGGCGGTCGGCGCGAACAGGCGTGAGCCCCGCGCCACGAACGTCGCGTCGAACGTCTCGATCGCGCCGTCCATGCGGGCTGGTTCGTTCAACCAGTACAGCGGGAGGCCGACCGCGACGACGGCGAGCAGGACCAGACCGGTGGAGAGGGCCCGCGTGAGACGCGGCCCCTCGAGGCCCTCGTCGTCGTAGTAGGGCTTGCGGTTGGGCGCGAGCTCGATCTCCGAGGCGACCTCGTCACGGCCGGCGCGAACGTTGGCGGCGACGTACCAGACGAAGCCGACGCCGGTGAGCACGGCGATGACCGCGCCGATGGACTTGACCGTGCTGGCGGCCAGCACGGTCGAGAGCAGGTGGGTCAATGTTTACTCCCGCCACCGACGCAGTGCGGGCCTTCGGCCTCTTGTCCGGTGGTGGTGATGCCGATGGATGGGCCGATGAGGATGATGCCGGTGTTGACGCTGAGGTTGTTGCCGGACACGGTGATCGGGAAGCGGTCGAGGCCGCGCGGCGCGGGCCCACCCTTCTTCTCCCCGGCGCGGTTGTACTGCGAGCCGTGGCACTGGCACTCGAACCACTGCGAGCTGACGCATTGTGGGACGCGGCAGCCGAGGTGCACGCACTTCTGGTACAGCGCGGTGTACCCCGCCTCCATGCCTGGCAGCTCGCCGCCGTAGACCTTCCTCGCGTTGGGGAGCGCGGCCGCGGGGTAGTGGGTGACCCACATGCGCCCCTCGGGGTAGTACGCGAAGCCTTGGCCCTCGGCGATCTTCGTGTCGACGGACGCCTTGCTCCCGAGGTTGATCACCGAGCCGAAGCCGCCGCTCAGCTTGGGCCAGAGGAAGGCGAGCACCGACGCACCGAAGCCGGAGAGCCCGAGCACGAAGAACACGACGATGCCGCGGTTGAAGAACTGCCGGCGAGTGACCTCGAGGACCTCAGGGTCGGGCGGCACCCAGGCGACGGGCGGCTTTGCGTCGATCGTGGCGAGCGCATGCGACGCCTCGTGCCGCTCGAGCGCCGCGGCCGCCTCCACCTCCTTGCCGGTGACGGTCCCGACCGCGACCGCGGCGGGCACTGCCCCGCGATCGCGCTTGCGGGTCTCGCGGGCGAGGGCGCCGATGACCTCGCCCGTGTCGCGGCGGCGCGCTGACGCGAACAGCACGACGCCGGCGAGGACGATGAGCGCCGGGATGGCGATGAGCAGGGCGGTTGTGGTCTCCATGTGTGGCTACCTCACAGCTCGACGAAGAGGCTGACGTTCCACGGGAAGATGAAGTTGAACCCGGGGCCGCGGAAGAACGTGCCGATGAGCACCAGCACGGCCCAGTACATGAGGAAGACCGTGAAGAGCGAGATCGCGAACTTTCGATGCTCGGGCTTGTTGCTCGGGTTGCGGTCGGTGTACGGCGCCAAGATGAGCCCCACGAGCGCCATGCCGGGCAGCAGCACGCCGGCAACCATCGGGTGGAACCACTTGAGGAGCTCTTGCAGGCCCAGGAAGTACCAGGGGGCCTTGGACGGGTTCGGCGTCTGGTTGAAGTTGGCGAGCTCGAGCAGGGGTGCGTTGACGAAGATCGAGAACACGAGCGTGAACGCGGTGCACGCGAGCGCGGCCACGAACTCGACCACGAGCAGGTGGGGCCACACGTGGACCTTGTCCTGCGGGGTGGCCTTGACGTCTTGGATCGAGCCCGACTTGACGACCGTGAGCAGCCGCTGCGTGTGACCGCCCGGGCCGGTGGCCAGCGGGGCTGCCGCCGCAGGAGGAGCCGTGGCCGTGGCGACGCCACCACCGCTCTCCGCCACCTCGGTGGATGCATCGGCACCTGACGCCTTCGCCTTCGCCGCCTTCGATCGCTCGAGCAGGTGCGCGGGGATCTTGCTCTCGGCTTCGCTGGCCGGCGCGTCGCCGCCCGCGGGCGCAGCAGGGGCCGCGTCGCCGCCGGGGGCGCCTGATGACGCCGCGGCCTTCTTGCGCGCCTCTTCGGCTCGCTTGCGCAGGTGCTCGGGGATCTCAACCATGCCAGCCTCCCTTCGATCTACAGCGGGCCGGAGATGCCGCCGTCCTTGCGCACCCGCCAGAAGTGGATCGCCATGAAGATGACGATCACGAACGGAAGCATCAAGACGTGCAGGACATACCATCGCAGGAGCGTGTCGGACCCGATCTCGACGCCACCGAGGAGCACGAAGCGCACCTGGTTCCCGAAGACCGGGGTGTAGCCCATCATGTTCGTGCCCACGGTGACCGCCCACAGCGCGAGCTGATCCCACGGGAGCAGGTACCCGGTGAAGGAGAGCAGCAGCGTGAGGAGCAGGAGCACGACGCCGATCACCCAGTTGAACTCGCGCGGCGGCTTGTAGGCGCCGTGGTAGAAGACGCGCGCCATGTGCAGGAACACCGACAGCACCATGAGGTGCGCCGCCCATCGGTGCATGTTCCGCACGAGCAGCCCGAAGGTGACCGAGGTCTGCAGGGTGTAGATGTCGTCCCAGGCCTGCGCGGCCGTGGGCCGGTAGAAGAACATCAGGAAGATGCCGGTGACGGTGAGCAGGATGAACAGGAAGAACGACAGCCCGCCGAGGCAGAGCGTGTAGCTGACCTTCACGGCGTGGCGCTTCACCTTCACCGGGTGCAGGTGGTACAGCACGGAGTTCATGATCACGTAGGAGCGGTTCCGCGGTGAGTCGGTGTAGCCGTTCCTGAAGATCGAGCCCGGTCGGAAGATGGAGTTCCATGCCTGGCTCCCCTGGACGGTGTCCGGGAGCTTCTTCAGCGAGTCGCCGATCTTCTGACCGGCGCTCTTGCCGTCCATTGTGTCTGCCACGGTATCTCCCCTACCCGAGTCTCATGCCGTAGCCGTAGCCGTGGGTGTTGGTGCGCTGATGGAAGTCGCCGCCCGGATCGGGATCGCCGACCTTGCCCATGATGATGACGCCTGTGGGGCAGCGATCGACGCAGAGCGCGCAGCGCGTGCACACGTCGTCGTCGATCAGGAACACCACGTGGTCGCTCGGGTCGAGACCGGGCTGATCGACACCGATCGCCTCGTCGACGGCCTCCGTCGTGACCATGTGGATGCACTTCCACGGGCAGATGTCGACACAGCCCTCGCACATGATGCACTCGGACTGGTCGATGTGGATGAACTGCTTCGGCTTGACCGCCTTGCCCAGCCACGCTGCGTCGACCTCTTGGAGGACGTAGTCGTCACGGAACTCCGGCATCGGCGGGTTGGCGTCGGTGCGTGCCATGGCTCGCTCGCTAGCCCTTCCGCGCCAGGGGGCGGCCGTAGACGGTGGTGGGGACGACCTCGGCCTTCGGCTTCGAGCGGTTCTGCCACTGCACCCAGTGGAAGACGTGCAGGGTGAGGCCAAGGCCGTAGATGGCCACGACGATGAGGTCGCGCAGCACCTGGTAGCTGATCGTCATGGGGAGGAAGCGGTTGGGCCGAAGCACGTCGAACGGGCCGAACACGAGCCGATCCGAGCGCCACTGCCACTCGTTGTCGGCGAGGGTGATCCACTGGTGCGGGACCACGCCGTACCAGAGGTTGAAGAGCACCCAGGCGAAGATCGCGGCGGCCATCGCCTCGCCCCAGCTGAGCGGCGCGCCCGGTGCGCGTCGCTTGCTGTAGAGCAGCACCGCGGCGTTGCCCGCCAGGGCCAGCAGCAGCGATGTGGCGAACGCGATCACTCGCGGCGGCTCCCTCGTGAAAACTCTCACAATGACCCGGAGTCGGAACGTACGGCTCCGGCGGACGCATCCGGTCTAGCACGACGGTTCGTGCACCTTCACATCGGCGCGACAGCGCCGCGATGCCCGTCGATACTGCGTCCTGCTTGGCTTGGATGGGGCAGCGCGACGCGCCTAGGTTCACCCGCACCACGCCCTGCACTGCGGAGGACCCAACCGCGTGACCGAGATCCCCGAGCACCTGCTCAAGCGCTCCCAGGAGCGGCGAGCCGCGATCGGTGGCGCCGCGGCGCCGTCATCTGAACCGGCCTCCGCGGCCAGCGACGACAGCCCCAGCGACACCCCCGCTGCATCCCCGGCGGTCCCGACCGCGGCTGCCGCGGCCGTCGCCGCGCCCACCGCTCCCCCGCCCGCGCCGGTGCGCCCTGAGGTCGCCGCTGCGCTGCGCCGCCGCAAGATCCCGTTCTGGGCGATGCCCGTGCTCGCCGGGCTCCCGCTGTGGGCCTACGTGTACCAGGCAACCCTCGAGCCGCCCCCCGCCGACGAGAGCACCCCGGTCGCGCTGGGCGAGGCGCTCTACACGTCGAGCGCGTGCGCAGGCTGCCACGCCGACGACGGCAGCGGTGGAGTCGGACCGGCGCTCACCAGCGTGCTCGACGTCTGGCCCGACTACCGCGACCACATGATGTGGGTGCGCCTGGGCGACCCGGGCTGGCCCGGGGCCACCTACGGCGCCACGAACAAGCCCAAGGGACAGGGGATGCCGTCACACCCCGACCTCACCGACGCGCAGCTTGCGCAGGTCGTGCTCTACGAGCGCGCCGCGTTCGGCGGGCTCGACCCCGCGAGCGAGGAGTACCTCGTCCTGGTGGAGATCGCTGAGGGCAGGAAGACCTTCGCCGAGGCGGGCCTCGGCCCGGTCTCCACCAGCGCCGGCGTCGACGAGGCCGAGCTCGCCTCCGGCTGAGTCCTCGCCTGCTCCGGCACTGATGGGCGTGGCGGGGGGTCTGTCCACCATGCTGGTGCGATGACCGCGCCAGACCGCCGAGACGTGCTCGTCATCGGTGGCGGACCCGCTGGCGCGGCAGCAGGTCACTGGCTCGCTCGCGCCGGGCGCGACGTGGTGATCGTCGAGAAGAAGACGTTCCCGCGCGAGAAGACCTGCGGCGACGGGCTCACGCCGCGCGCGGTCACCCAGCTCCAGGCGATGGGGCTCGAGGGCAAGATCGCCGCGAACCACCACCGCTACGACGGGCTGCGCTGCATCGCGCACGGCACCACGCTCGAGATGCGGTGGCCGGAGCACCCGGTGCACCCGAGCTACGGGTACGTGGTGCGCCGCCGTGACCTCGACACGATGGTGGCCGAGGAGGCCGAGGCGCGCGGCGCCACCTTGCTGCAGGGCACAGAGGCGCTGCGGCCGATCCTGCGCGACGGCCTGCTCGCGGGCGCGGTCGTGCAGGACAAGGACTCCGGCAGCGAGCGCGAGATCCATGCTCGCTACGTCGTGGTGGCTGACGGATCGCTCTCACGGTTCGGCCGGGCGCTCGGCAACCAGCGCGACAAGCGCCTCCCGCAGGGCATGGCGATCCGCGGCTACTTCCAGAGCCCGATGCACGACGACCCGTGGATCGAGTCGGCGCTCGACGTGCGCGACCGCAACGGCGACGCGATGCCGGGCTACGGCTGGATCTTCCCGTGCGGCGACGGGACCATCAACGTGGGCATCGGGCTGCTGTCCACGTTCCGCGGGTGGCGCGACATCAACACCTCGTACTTGATGAAGGAGTGGGCGGCCACCGCTCCCGAGCACTGGGGAATCGACCCTGACGCGATGCTCGGTGAGGCCACGGGTGGTCGGCTGCCGATGGCCGGATCGATCAACCCGAAGTCGGGACCGACCTGGATCGCGATCGGCGACGCCGCCGGCTCGATCAACCCGTTCAACGGCGAGGGGATCGACTACGCGTACGAGACGGGCCGCATGGCTGCGGCACTGATCGACGAGGCGCTCGCCGTCGGCTCGGCGATGCCGCTCGCGCGGTACCCGCAGCTCTTGGAGGACGAGTACGGCCTCTACTTCCGAGTGGCGCGCGCGTTCGCGCACGTGATCGGCCAGCCCGAGCTGATGCAGCAGCTCACCCGCGTCGGCATCCAGTCGCAGAGCCTCATGGAGTGGGTGC
>JBQTHC010000053.1:0-2451 GCA_052390255.1 Microthrixaceae bacterium | reverse complement strand
GCGCATCATGGCGAACCTGCTGCGCCCCGAGGAGCTCGGTCCGGCCGAGGCGGCATACCGCGCGGTGGCTCGCATCGCGAGGCTCGTCCCCGAGCGCATCCCCGCGTAGCGCTGCCCGCGGCGATCGGAGGCAGCGCTACTCGGTGTCGAGCGCGATCTGACCGTCGGGCGTCGTGGCCCACACGCGGCCGTACTCGCCGGGTGCGATGGCACAGCGGAGACGGACGTCCACGTGGCCGCCCACGTCGGGGCGGAACGTGCCGGCGGGCACGCGATCGTCCCAGGTGCCCTCGGGCGGGGTGAGCCAGAGCGCGTAGGTGACGCTCGGGTCGAGCCCGTCGGCGACGAGCTGCACCACCGACCCTCCGGCATCCGGCGCGACCACCGCGGTGGCGGTGGCGCCCGGTGGCGTGACGCTGAACGCCACCTGCTCGCCCTTCAGCGGCCCCGGGCTCGGGTCGCGCTGGCGGACCACGACGACCACGGCGCTCGCCGCGACGACGAGCGCGGCCGCCGCGACCCGCAGCGCCCGCCCGCGACGTCGCTCTGTCGCGATCGCCGCGCCGATTCGCACGCCGAGGTCCGCCGGGGGCACGTCGAGCGACGGCTCCACCACACGCGGTGCGTGCTCGAGATCGGTACCTAGCGCCGCGGCGGCGACGGCCAGGAGCGACGTCGCTTCGTCACGACAGCGACCGCACCCGGCCATGTGCGCGTCGAGGAGCGACTCTCGGCTCGGGTCGATCTGCGTGACGAGCCACGCCGCGAGGTCCTCCTGCCATTCGACGCAGGCGGCCGGTCGATCAGTCATCACGCCACCCGCTCGCCTCGAGTGCCGCGCGGACCGAGCGCAGCCCGTAGTACACGCGGCTCTTCACCGTTCCCTCGGGCACACCGAGCTCGCTCGCCACCTCTGCATAGGGCCGACCCCGCCAGTGCACCTCGACCAGCGCGCGGCGGTGATCCGCTGGGAGCGTGTCGAGCGCCGCGCCGACCTGCCACGTGGTGAGGACGCGATCGATGACCTCGTCGCCGGCGAGCACCGCCTCGACGTCCGCTTCCGCGAGTCCCGGCGGCCCTACGGGGCGGGTCCGACGCGCCCGCACCTGGTCGATCACCACGTTGCGGAGGATGGCGAAGAGCCACGTCCGCTGCGACGAGCGCGCCGGGTCGTAGCGGCTCGACGCCCGCCAGGCGCGCACGAAGGTCTCCTGCACTGCGTCCTCGGCGTGCCCGCCGTCGCCGAGAGCCCGCCGCGCGAAGCGGTACAGCTCGGCCCCGTGCGCGTCGTACGCCGCGCGCAGCGCGGCGTCCGGCATCGCGGCCATCTGTCAGGTCTACCCGGCGTCAGCCCTCGACCGTCAGCGTCGCGGTCATCGACGAGTGGATCGCGCAGTGGAAGGGGTATGAGCCGGCCGCAGTCGGCGCGGTGATGGTGGCCGAGGATCCTGGGGCGACCCGGCCCGAGTCGAACGCACCGTCGTCGGCCGTCATCGTGTGTGGGGCGTTGCCGGTGTTCTCGAAGGTCACGGTGGAGCCGCTCTTGACCGTCAGCGAGCTGAGCGAGAAGTCCTTCGCGGTCGCGGTGGAGCCGGTTGCTGGGGCGCCCGTGGTCGTCGTGGTGGTGGGCGAGCCGGAGCTGGACGCGTCGCTGCCGCCCTTGTCGCTGCTGCACGCGGCCAGCACCAGCACCATGGTGATCGCCATCACGGCAGCACCGCGTCGAGCCGTCCAAGCGCTTCCAACGTGTCTCGTCATGGTCATGGATACGAGGACTCGATCCGGAAGGTTCAGCTCACGGTGACGCGATGGTCGCGGTCGCTCCCGCTTCCGCTGGATGTCGCGGCTCCCGAACCCTCGAGGGCGACGAGGTCGACCACCTCGACCGTCGCGTCGAGGTCGATCACCCGGGTCTGCGGCACGTCGGTGGTCGCGCCGGCGACGCGACGCCGCCCGGCCAGGTGCTTCGCCTCGAAGGGCGTGGTGACGGTCGCCCATGCCCCGTAGACAGCGGCCAGCGACAGGGCCCCGGCGATCGCTCGCGGCGGGCCCACAGCGCTGGCGACGAACCCACCCACCGCGGCACCGAGCGCCTGGCTCCCCATGAGGAGCCCGACCGCGATGCCCATCGCCGAGGCGCGGGACTCCCGCAGGAGTCGGGTGCCGATGACGATGTTGATCGGGATGGAAGTGGCGAACATCCCGCCGGAGACCACAAACGCGGCGAAGGCGCCCGCGCCCCCAACCTCGAGCCAGAACAGTGGGGCGGCGATCCCCGCGGTGACGATCGTGCACAGCCCGGCGCGACGCAGGAGCGTGTGGTGGTCGGCGTGCCGGGCGATCAGGATCGTGCCGAGGATCGTGCCAATGGGAACCGCTGCCGCGAGCAGGCCCAACAACCCGTCAGAGAGCCCGATGAACTTGGCGTACGGCACGACGAGGGCCTCGTCG
>JBQTHC010000052.1:0-9193 GCA_052390255.1 Microthrixaceae bacterium | reverse complement strand
TTCGACAAGATCTACGGCACGTACTTCGCCACCAGCAAGAGCTGACCGCCATGCGCCTCCGGCCGCGACAGCGCGCCCGCGTCGCGCGGACGGCCGCGGTCGTGGTCCCATCGGCGGTGGCTGTCCTCGCGGCAGCCACCGTCGACGGGGGCAGGATCCAGCGCGCCTTCTTCCAACCGGAGATCGCGGCGGACCTGTTCCCGCGCATCGTCACGGTCGGCGTGAAGAACACCCTGCTGATCACCGGGTTCGCGTTCGTCGGCGGTCTCGGGATCGGGCTGACGCTGGCGCTGATGCGCCTGTCGCCGATCCGCGGGTACCGCTGGCTCGCCCGCGGCTACATCGAGCTCTTCCGGGGGATCCCGGCGATCGTCACCTTCATCCTGGTCGGCTTCGCCGTGCCGATCGCGCTGGGTGTCCGGATCCCCGGGAACTACGGGCCCGCCGTCGTGGGTCTTTCCATCGTCGCCGGGGCCTACATGGCCGAGACGATCCGCGCGGGGATCGAGGCGGTCCCGCGCGGGCAGACCGAGGCTGCTCGATCGCTCGGCATGTCCCAGACGCGCGCGCTCGTATCGATCGTGATCCCGCAGGCGTTCCGCGTCGTCATCCCCCCGCTCACGAACGAGCTCGTGCTGCTCCTCAAGGACTCGTCGCTCGTGTACGTGCTCGGCACCACCGCGGAGTCGATCGAGCTGTCGAAGTTCGGTCGTGATGCGGTGTCCAAGTCGTTCAACGGCACGCCGATCACCGTGGTCGCCCTGCTCTACCTGGCGGTGACGCTGCCGCTGACGCAGCTGGCGGCGCGCCTCGAGCGGCGGGGCGGGCGGAGCCGGTGACTGCCGCCATCGAGCTGCGCTCGCTCCGCAAGTCCTTCGGCGACCACGAGGTGCTCGCGGGGATCGACCTGTCGGTGGCTACGGGTGAGGTGGTGTGCATCATCGGACCGTCGGGCTCCGGCAAGTCCACGCTCCTTCGCTGCGTCAACCGGCTCGAGGAGCCGACCGCCGGATCGGTGCTCATCGACGGGGAGGACATCACGGATCCGGATGCCGAGATCGACACGATCCGCCGGCGGATCGGCATGGTGTTCCAGCAGTTCAACCTGTTCCCGCACCTTGACGTCACCGCGAACCTCACGATTGCGCAGCGTCGCGTCCTGAAGCGCTCGAAGGACGAGTCGCTGGCGGTCGCGGCGCGCATGCTCGAGCGAGTCGGGCTCGCCGAGAAGGCGAACGCGTGGCCCGCGGAGCTCTCGGGTGGTCAGCAGCAGCGGGTTGCGATCGCGCGCGCGTTGTGCATGGCACCGGAGATGATGCTGTTCGACGAGGTCACCTCGGCCCTCGACCCCGAGCTCGTCGGCGAGGTGCTCGCGGTGATGCGCTCGCTCGCCGACGACGGCATGACGATGCTCGTCGTCACGCACGAGATGGGGTTCGCGCAGCGCGTCGCCGATCGCGTCATCTTCATGGACGGGGGCGTGATCGTCGAGCAAGGTCCGCCGGATCAAGTGCTCGTCCACCCGCAGCACGAGCGCACCCAGCGCTTCCTGCGCCAGGTGCTCAACACGTCCTGATCGCTCATGCCGAAGGCGGTCCGGCTGTGCCGGTCGCTGGGCGGCACGTCCGCAGGCAGGTGCGCAGCAACGCCCGGAGCACGCATCAGCTCAGTCGAGACCGACCGCGGCGAGCACCTCGGGGAGCGTCGCCACCATGCCCGTGTAGAAGGGGCCGAACTCCGCGTACCGCGCGGAGGCCTCGTCGAAGCGCATCGTGTACACGACGTCCTTCAGGTCGTCGGGGTGCACGCCGAACAGCGTGACGCCCCACTCGAAGTCGTCGATCCCGGTCGAGCCGGTCACGACCTGGAGGATCCGTCCCGCGAACTTCCGGCCGCTCGTGCCGTGCGCGTACATCAGGTCCTTGCGATCGTCGTACGGAAGCGTGAACCAGTTGGCCGTGTCCCCGCGGCGTTTCGACATCGGGTAGAAGCAGAACGCGGTCTTGCCCTCGGGCGGCAGGTTCGGCCGGAGCCGCGCGGCCTTCATCTCGTCGGGCACGCCCTGGGAGTACTCGGAGAGCTCGGTGAGCGACACGTAGCTGTCGACGACATCGAGTCCTGCCTGCGCCAGCGCGGTCTGCAGCGAGCGAAGACGCCACAGGTCCGCGCCGAGCGCCATGAGGCCGAGGTCGGCTTTGTGGCCCAGCATCGCGACCGGCACGACCTGCACCCCGTCACGCTCGGCATCGGTGACCGCGGCCGTGATCGCCTCGGCGTCCGCGAGGGGCGCGACCTTGCAGAACAGGTGCAGGACGCCGAGGCCGACGGTCGGTTCGAGCGGAGCGGGCATCCCGTGAGGGTACCGGCCCGCTGCAGTCACTCCGGCGGGGTGCGACCTTGGTGCCAGGCCCAGGCGAGCAAGCCGACCAGTGGCACCACGAGCGTCCAGAACGAGGTGCTCGCTGCCACTGCAACCACACCCAAGAGCCCGAGCAGCACCAGCGCGAGCGCTGGGAGGTTCGACGGCGTCCGCTCGCGCTCGATCGGCTCGGAGCGCCGGTGGCCCCGAAGGCGCCCCTTGTTCTCCTTCACGAGGGCCGGCTTGACCTCGGTCTTCCAGAGCGCTTCCTCGCGGGCCCGGTGCTCACGCAGGCGTGCTGCAAGCTCCCGCAACGCCTCTGGTGAGCCGGCGCCGGCGTCGACGAGGCCTCGGATCTCCTCGGCCTCGGCCTCGAGTGCCCGCGCCTCAGGTCCGCCGGGGATCGCGTCGATGTCAGGCTCGGTGGTCCCTGCATCGCTGTTCGCGCCCCGAATGTCCGGCTCGTCGCCATCCTCCGTGGGCCGGTCGTCCATGTTCGCTCACGCTACCGAATCGACCTCGGAGCACGGGCCCACGGCCCGTCCCCGGCAGGAAACGCGGCATCGGCCCCCGAACCTCACTGGATCATGTCGGTGAGTCGCTGGACGAGGCGGGGACTGGCCGCTGCCGTGGCAGCGCTGGCGCTGCTAGGCCTCGGGCCGTTGACGTCGGCCCGCGCCGCGGTGCCGGTCATCGTGCTCGACGGCACCGGTTGGGGCCATGGCGTGGGCCTGTCGCAGTGGGGTGCGGAGTACCTCGCGCGCACCGGTCGCTCCGCCGATCAGATCCTCGCCACGTTCTACCCAGGCGCTGCGATCGGTCAGGCCGCTGGCTCGGTGCGCGTCGCGGTGCACCAGGCACCCGCGAGCACGACGACCCTCACGTTCCCGCAGGGCGGCGAGGTGCGAAGCCCGCTCGAGGGCGCGCAGTCGCCCGGGTTCCCGGTGCGAGTGAACCCCGGCGAGCGCGTCCGCATCACCTACGACGGCGCCTACCGCGTCGACGCGCTGATGACGGCCCGCGCGGCCGGCACGGCAACCTCCTACCGCCAGGACCCATGCGCGCTGCTGACCGTGTGCACCACGCCGACGACCACGGTGCCCGCCACGTCGACCTCGACGACGTCCACCACTGCCCCACCGAAGTCGGGCGGGTCCGGCGGCTCTGGGGGCGGCTCTGGAACGGGTGGCGGCACCGGCGGCAGCGGAACGGCAAGCCCGCCGTCGGCGGCCGGCGCATCCTCGAGCGGTCCTGTGTGGGCGGTGCCAGCCGCGGGTGGAGCGACGACCGTCGACGATCGCGGCCGCTCGTACCGGGGCACGATCCAGGCGACCGGTGGCGGTGCGCTGCGACTCGTCAACGTGCTCGGCGTGGAGGACTACCTGCGTGGCATGGCGGAGGTGCCCGGCGGGTGGCCCGCGAGCGCCGTGCAGGCGCAATCGGTCGCAGCGCGCACCTACGCACTGCGAGCGATGCAGTCGGGCGGTGAGCTGTGCGACGATGCGCGCTGCCAGGTCTACGTGGGTCGCACCGCTGAGTCCGCCGGGCAGGACGCCGCGGTGTGGGCGACCGCTGGACGCGTGCTTCGCTATGAAGGAGCGCTCGCGGCAGCCGTGTACTCGGCCGACGCCGGGGGCGTGTCCGCCACGACCCTCGAGGGCTTCGGCACACCCGACGGCGTCTACCCGTACCTCACGACGGTCCGCTACGACACCGACAACCCGCTCCCCTGGCACCTCGAGCTCGCCCTCGGCGACGTCGCCGGTCGGCTCGGGTATCGAGGGACGCTCACCGGTCTCCGCGTCGGGAGCACCGGCCCGAGCGGCCGGGCACTCGACCTGGTGCTGGAGGGCACCGCCGGTGAGGTCAAGGTCGACGGCATCACGTTCGCTCGCTCGCTGGGTCTTCGCTCGACGCGCTTCACCGCACGGATGGGCTCGTCGGACGGTGCGCCGCCGCCCCCGCCGCCGGCCGCCGAGGGCGCGATCCAAGCGCTGCCCGACGAGGCCACCTCGGTGGTGGAGCAGTCCCATCGGCCGCTGTCGTCCTGGAGGTTCGATCGTCGGCCCATGGCGCCTCCGACGCTGGCCGAGGCCGTGCACGACGCGCTCGATCCCCGCCGGCGACTGACCGCACTGCTCGCGATGACCACGCTCGCGGCGCTCGTGGGGGCGTGCATCCCGATGCTGCTCGCGCGACCGCAGCTCGCGAGCGAGGTGGTCTCGCGCGTGCGGACCGCGCGACCCTGGGCCAGGTGGAGGCTCCTGATCCGCGACCGCTGACGATCCCCCGAGCGCTGTCGCGCGGGTTGCGCCGCCGTTTCCCGCTGTGCGGCGGTGGCGACGTGTTCCGGACGTTCTTACAGGTGAAGGACCGTTGACCGCGCTGCAACTTCGCGATCCGGCGTGACGAGGGGCACTGGATCGGCGCGATCGGCATGAACACCGTGGTGAGCTTCGGTCTCCTGCTCGTCACGGAGGTGGTCGTGTTCGCGCTCACCTGGTCGAACCGAAGGGGTGCGCCCGTGTTCATCTCGGGCTTCGCAGTCGCGGGCCTCACGCCGCTGCTGTTCTTCGGCACGTCGCAGACGCTGTGGAGCGCGATCGACCTCCTCATGCGCCCGCTGGAACCGACCGACGAGGTGGACCCGCGCTGGATCCCTCCCCCCGTGCGACGGACCTGACGTCCTAGCGGCCCGATCGGCCGGAGAGGTGCGCGAAGTCGTTGAAGCGCACGAGCTCAACCGGGAGGGTGCCCTTCTGGTACGGGTTCGGCGCGAAGCGCCACTCGGTGAGCGAGGTGTTGTCGGCGCTCATCCACGCTCGAGCCGCGGTGCCGCCATCGCCGAGCGAGAGGAAGTGGAGCATCGAGTGCACGATGACGCCGCCGTGGCACGCCACCACGACCGTCTCCCCTGGATGGCGCTCGACGAGCGCGGACAGACCACGGGTGACGCGGGCGCCCATCTCACGCCACGTCTCCCAGCCCGGTGCGCGCCGGCTGTCCGCGTCCCACGACTCGGCCGGGAACCGCTCGTCGAGCTCGGTCCAGCTCAGCCCGTCGGCCTCACCGGGGTGCCCTTCGCAGAAGTCGCAGTCGGGTCGCACCTCGAGATCGTTGAGCGCCGGGGCGAGGATCTCGGCTGTCTCGATCGCACGGGGCATCAGTGACGCGTAGAGCACGGACGCGTCGGCGAGCTCGCCGGTGGCGCGCAGCCGGTCTCGAAGCGAGGCGACCTGTTCGCGCCCGCGCGCCGAGAGCCCCTGGCAGCCGTCGTGGCCGCCGAGGAACCCGACCTCCTGTGCCCGCGACTCCCCATGTCGCACCAGCACGATCCTCGTCCCGTCCATCTGCGAGAGCCTACGGACTGCCAGTGACGGTCATGCCGCCCGGGCCCCGCCGAACCCCATCCACGTTCTCGGGCGATCTCTCCGCCGTGGAGGCGGAAGAATCGCCCGAGAACGGGTAGGGACCTAGTAGTCCTCCATGCCTCCGGGCATGCCGCCGGCGGGGGCCTCCTCGGGCTTGTCGACGATCACCGCCTCGGTGGTGAGGAACAGTGCAGCGATCGACGCGGCGTTCTGCAGCGCGGACCGCGTGACCTTGGCGGCGTCGATGATGCCGGCCTTGGCGAGGTCCTCGTAGTCGCCGGTGGCGGCGTTGAGGCCCTCCGAGGCGCCGTCGAGGCTGCGGACCCGCTCGATCACGACGCCGCCTTCCATGCCGGCGTTCACGGCGATCTGCTTGAGCGGCTCCTCGAGGGCCGATGCGACGATGCGGGCTCCGGTCGCCTCGTCGCCCACCAGCGATGCAGCGAGCGCCTGCACCTTGACCTGCGCGCGCAGCAGGGTGGTGCCACCGCCGGCCACGACACCCTCCTCGATGGCCGCCTTGGTGGTGCTCACGGCGTCTTCGATGCGGTGCTTCTTCTCCTTGAGCTCCACCTCGGTGGCGGCGCCGACCTTCAGGACCGCAACACCACCGGACAGCTTGGCGAGGCGCTCCTGGAGCTTCTCGCGGTCGTAGTCCGAGTCGGTGTTCTCGATCTCGTTCTTGATCTGCTGGATGCGGCCCTTGATGTCGTTCTCGTCACCGGCGCCCTGGATGATCGTGGTCTCGTCCTTGGTGACGACGATCTTGGAGGCACGGCCGAGCAGGTCGAGCGTGGTGTTCTCGAGCTTGAGGCCGACCTCCTCGGTGATGACCTGACCACCGGTGAGGATCGCGATGTCCTGGAGCATTGCCTTGCGACGCTCGCCGAAGCCGGGTGCCTTCACGGCGGCCGACTTGAAGGTGCCGCGGATCTTGTTCACGACGAGGGTGGCGAGGGCCTCGCCCTCGACGTCCTCGGCGAGGATCACGAGCGGCTTGCCCGACTGCATCACCTTCTCAAGCACCGGGAGCATGTCGCGCACCGCGGAGATCTTCGAGCCGACGATGAGCAGGTACGGGTCGTCGAGGACCGACTCCATGCGATCGGGGTCGGTCACGAAGTACGGCGAGATGTAGCCCTTGTCGAAGCGCATGCCCTCGACGAGGTCCATCTCGATGCCGAAGGTCTGGCTCTCCTCGACGGTGATCACGCCGTCCTTGCCGACCTTGTCGATCGCCTCAGAGATCGTCTCGCCGATCTCGCTGTCGGCGGCCGAGATGCTTGCCACCTGGCTGATCTGATCCTTCGAGTCGACCTCGACGGCCATGTCCTTGATCGCGGCGACCGCAACCTCGACGGCGGCTTCGATGCCCTTCTTCAGCGACATCGGGTTGGCCCCTGCAGCGACGTTGCGGAGCCCGTGACGCACCATCGACCACGCGAGGACCGTCGCGGTGGTGGTGCCGTCGCCCGCGACGTCGTCGGTCTTCTTCGCGACCTCCTTGACGAGCTCGGCGCCGATCTTCTCGAAGGGATCCTCGAGGTCGATCTCCTTGGCGATGGACACGCCATCGTTGGTGATCGTGGGGGCGCCCCACTTCTTGTCGAGCACGACGTTGCGGCCCTTCGGGCCGAGGGTGACGCGCACGGCGTCTGCCAGCTTGTTCATGCCGGTCTCGAGGCCGCGGCGGGCCTCTTCGTCGAAGGCGATGATCTTGGACATCGGCGGATGCTCCTCCGTGGGTGGTCAGCTGCGTTAGCACTCGCGGTATGCGACTGCTAGGAGTCAACCACCTGGGATCAGCACTCGCAACCGAGGAGTGCTAATCGGAGGACCGCCCGGACGCGGCCGAGGCTTCAGACCGGGGTCGGCGGGGCCGGCACACCGGCGAGCAAGGAGCGGAGCTTCGCGGTGATCGTGGCCGGGTCGATCGGCTTGGTGAGGTACGAGTCGGCGCCGAGGGCCCAGCAGCGCACCAGGCAGCGCTCGTCGTCGTCAGCGCTGAGCATCACCACTCGCGTGTCGGGGGCGAGGCCCCGCTGGCGGCGCAGCTCGAGCACGTCGTAGCCGTCGATGCCGGGCATCACGACATCGAGGAGCATCGCCGCAGGGGCATGGGCCTCCAAGGCGGCGACCGCCTCCGTGCCCGTGGCGACAGAGCGCACCCGGAACTCCTCGAGGAGGGTGAACGCGAGCATCTCGCGCACCAGGGCGTCATCGTCGACCACCAGGACCTCAGGGAGCGTCTGCACGCCGACAGATCGGTCGCCGATCCGTCCGGATTGAGTGGAATGGGCCGATCGGCCCAAATCTGCCGAAACGGCGTGAGGTTCAGCCGCCTGCGACAGCCGGGATGATCGAGACCGTCTCGCCGTCGGGCACCGGGGTGGCGAGCGCCTCGAGGAAGCGCACGTCGTCGTCGGCCACGAAGACGTTGACGAAGCGGCGCAGGCCGCCGTCGTCGTCGAGGATGCGCTCGGCGAAGCCCGGGTGCTCGGCCTCGAGCGCGGCCAGCACCTCCCCGACCGTGGCGCCTTCGACGACCACCTCGGCCTTGCCCCCGGTGAGGGTGCGCAGCGTGGTGGGAACGCGGACGGTGGCAGTCATGGGTGCGGCACCTCGGAGCGGGTGTGGGTGGCGCCGGGTGGGGCGCGACGGGCGGGTCGATGGTACTGAACCCGGGGCGGGAGCCCACCATTCCCGGGGCGTGACCCGGGGTCCGCACCCCCTCCCCGGGTTGCTGTTGCCGGCCGCCACCGGTATGCATTGAGCCGTGCTGCGGCCCATGATCCGGACCTTCCACCACGAGGACTTCGTGGCCGCCCAGCTGGCGGAGCAGAAGCGACGTCACGGGCATCGCGTGTCGGTGTGCCTGCCCGCACGAGACGAGGCCTCGACCGTCGGCACGATCGTGGAGGACCTCCTCCGGACGCTCGTGTCTGGTCCGGAGCTCGTCGACGAGATCCTCGTGGTCGACGACCACTCGGCCGACCACACGGTCGCCGTCGCCGAGGCAGCCGGCGCCCGGGTCGTGTCGGTGGACGACATCCTGCCCGAGCTCGGACCCGGCGAGGGCAAGGGCGAGGCGCTGTGGAAGTCCGTGGCGGCCGCCGAGGGCGATCTCGTGGTGTGGTGCGACGCCGACATCACCGACTTCGGCCCCCGCTTCGTCGTGGGCCTCGTGGGGCCGTTGCTCACCCGGCCCGACATCGACTTCGTGAAGGGCTTCTACGACCGGCCGGTCGCAGGGACCTCGCACGGCGGTGGCCGGGTGACCGAGCTCGTCGCCCGGCCCGCGATCGCCGGGCTGTTCCCGCACCGGTCCTCGATCGTGCAACCGCTGTCCGGGGAGTACGCGGGTCGCCGAAGCCTGCTCGAGCGCCTGCCGTTCGTGCAGGGGTACGGGGTCGACCTCGGCCTGCTCATCGACATCGCCGAGCTCGAGGGGACCGAGGCGATC